>JBKEFB010000055.1:0-17922 GCA_046712405.1 Zhongshania sp.
GCTTAGATATGCAGTTGAAAACTGGCCGTTTTGGCAAGTATTTTGGTTGTACTGGTGATGAGTGTAAAAACACCCGTAAACTACTTCGCAGCGGTGAGGCCGCGCCACCGAAAATGGACCCGGTTCCCATGCCTGAGCTGAAATGCGAGAAAGTCGACGACCATTATATTTTGCGTGATGGCGCGGCCGGTTTATTTCTCGCTGCCAGCGGTTTTCCGCGTAATCGTGAAACTCGCGCGCCATTGATGAAAGAGATTTTGCCGCATCGCGCAGAAATAGATGAGAAATACGCCTTTCTTTTTGATGCGCCAGTTAAAGATAAAGAAGGCCACGACAGCGTGATTCGTTATAGTCGCAAGACTAAAGAACAATATGTTCAAACTGAAGTTGATGGTAAGCCCTCTGGTTGGTCAGCTTTTTTTGAGAGCGGTAAGTGGGTGGTTCGAGCAAAAGCGGCCAAGAAAGTAGCTAAAAAAGTAGCGAAGAAAGTAGCTCCCAAAACTAAGTCAGCGAAGTAACCAAGATGATGCGAGATATCGGCAGTTCGCTGGAGTTTGTATGAAAGAGAGTTTTCGTGGCCAGTGTAATTTGCACATCTACTTTGCCGAGCAATATTTAAGTCAGCTGCAAAAGACGGATACTGCGGAGTGGGGCGGGCACTTTCATAGAGCGACGTCGGAATCCCTCGCTTGGCAGCTATCGTTGGCCTATCAAAGTCATTTGGTCGACCTCCTCGATCAACAGCCTAAGTTTGGCTTAGCCATTCCGCAGGGCGTATTTAGCGCCAGTTCCTTTGCAGGACAGGAATTGCCGCCGGAGATATTAGAGCTGGCTGATCGAGAAACCTATTCCGGTTGGCTTAAATCAATCGTTGATTATCCGTTTTTACAAACCACATCGGCATCACCCGCTGGGGTGATCGCTAGCGATGCAAGCGGTGCCGGCAGAGTTAATGTCGATTTTGCAGAATGTCTTACAGAATTGAAGTCTTTAATCGCCCGTCACCGCGCCACCTTAATGGAATATTGATGCTGTTGGCGTCAGACTGGGCGGGTTTGATACAATGGGTACACAGAGCCGCCGCGTTGGCGTTAGCGTTCTCAAGGATATTTTAGTGTTGTCATATTTAGAACTTGTCGAGCTTGCAAACGGAGACGTTGTCTTACAGCGATCAGAGGGTGATGGAAATCCGCTGGTGACAATTAAATTTTCAAAAGAAACCCGGGAACACATTGTTGGTTCAGTGTTAGATGTTGCAAGGGCTATGGTGCAGGCGGGGATTGAAGCTGCAGCGACCTCGGCTGAAGAAGGTGATTTTGTAGACGAGGAAGATGGGGACGATCAAGAGCCAGATGCCAAGACCGTCCATTAACAGCAGCTAGGATTGCATAAAAATAACAAGGCATTCCGCTGAACCCTCTAAGGCTGCAGCTTCCAAAGCTTCTCGCTCATCATCTCTGAGTGGTCTTTCCAATAAGATGGCAACGGTATGACTTTTGCCGCGCTCTAGTGCTCTTATCGCAATCTCACTTAGATCCCGTGTGCTGTTAGATACTACTTGTAGAATTTTTTGGCCGTGCTGATGGATATTTGCATTTAATAACGGTCGCAATGGCCTGTCTGCAACCCAACACAACCAGCGCTGATCAGAGTTACCACTGAGTTCGATCATCATGGCGGCAAGCATGGGCCTGGAAAGATGCGCGTCGCTGCGCATTGTTATCTCGGTGACCTGGCCTCCGCTCAGTATCGGGACGGGTTTGTAACGTATGGGTATTTGTTCGAGACATGACATAATTTTTAACTCCCGCGCCGTAAAACACCAACACTTAAACCTTCGATTGCAAAGTCTTGCTCTCGGAGATCAACGTCAATTGGTGGGTAATCAGGATTCTCAGCAAGTAGTGAGATATGGAATTTACTTTTTTGCTGTTTGAACCGCTTGACCGTGACTTCATTATCGATTCTTGCTACAACGATTTGGCCATTGCGAACAGTGTTGGTCCGATGTACAGCGAGAAGGTCATCATCGAAAATACCAACGTTAATCATACTGTCACCTTTTACCCTAAGAAAATAATCAGCGCTTGGGGAAAAAATGGTTCCCGGCATGTCGCAGTACTCTTCAATGTGGGCTTCGGCGAGAATAGGGCTACCGGCTGCAACTCGACCAATAATAGGAAGACCCAGATTCTCAGGTAGCCTAATACCCCGTGAGGCACCGGCGACAATTTCGATTGATCCCTTGCGTGCCAGTGCTTTGAGATGCTCTTCCGCGGCATTGGGTGACTTAAATCCTAGCTGCTTGGCAATCTCGGCTCTAGTTGGTGGATAGCCAGTTTCGCCGATATGGTCTTTGATTAACTGGAGGACTTCACTTTGTCTAGCGGTCAATTTTTCCATAGTGTTGGCATCTGGTTACTTATACAGTAACTGGTATTATATACAGTATTATTTGGATGGCAATAGGCATTGCTGATTTCGGTTAAGGGAGGCGGAAAACAAAAAAAACCTGCAGTAGCAGGTTGGAGAAGAGGGGGAAGCCTTAGCTTTGTTAATTCCGCTCCGGCGCTATACGGGCTGGATTAATACTCGTCGGTAATGCCATTTACTATATCTGATTCTATTTCTGTCAACGGATTCCACCTCTCGGGAACCATGGTGTCATCCAAGAATCGGTAATCATCATCGCTTAATTCAAATGCGTTTCGCCAATCTTCGGGTTCTTCCACGGTATCTAAATTGAGCATGTCCCAACTATCCATATCGTATTGACTGAGCTCGCCATCTATTAGCTGGGCCTCTACTGAATCGCTGTCATCATCGACTGCGACTACATTAAACAGCTGGCCGGACTCAATTTCCTTGTACCAACAACCAACTTGGGGTCTTATTGTCGCCATGATTATTACCTCGGTTGATCCACCCTTTACAAATTAACACTTAGCGTTTTGCTGTCCAGTAGGTATTTTTACAGTTAGTTTCAGAGTGAGCTGGGGTTTTAGCTCAGTCTTTAATATAATTGGCTTTATATTCAGTCGCATAGATGATCTTTTTGATCTTGTTTTGTATTTTTAATATTTGTTTTTATGGTTCATTTGTCTAAGCGCTGCGCGTTTAGAAATGAAATTGTATAGCGGCATACAGAGGAAGCCCTAATGTTCGAGCAGTGGTGGACTAATTTCCAGCCAGATGAATATCCTTGGCTAGGTGACGTATTCGTATTGGTAGTTATTTTACTGAGCCTGAATTTAGTGCTCGATCGATTGGTTGCACATCTCGAAAGCAAATTTCAAAAAACTCATAATCTCTGGGATGATGCCTTATTGGCTGCTTCCCGGCGGCCGGCCCTGTTGATGATTTGGGCGGTCGGCGGCAGCCATGTACTCGAGATGATCGGTAAGTCTACCAATGCAGAGGTTTTTTCAGCGCTAGATTCCCTGCGCGGGGTGGGAGTGGTCTTGATTTTGGCCTGGTTCTTAGTGTCACTCGTCAAGCAGGTTGAGTTGGGTCTTTTGTCTGATGACTATGCAGCGAAAGATGAGACTATAGATCAGACCACTGTCATGGCTCTGGGTAAGCTGGTGCGTTCTGCGGTAATTATTGTATCGGCGCTGATGGTGATGCAAAACCTTGGCTACAGTATCTCTGGAGTGCTGGCCTTTGGCGGTATTGGTGGTATTGCAGTTGGCTTTGCCGCAAAAGATTTACTGGCAAATTTTTTCGGTGGTCTGATGGTGTATTTAGATCGTCCGTTTTCAGTCGGGGATTGGGTGCGCTCGCCGGATAAAAACATAGAAGGTACGGTTGAAAATATCGGGTGGCGTCAAACTCGAATTCGGACCTTTGACCAACGGCCACTCTATGTTCCCAATGCTACCTTCTCCCAGATTTCGGTAGAAAATCCGTCTCGGATGTTGAATAGACGCATTTATGAAACCATTGGGGTCCGTTATGAGGATGCTGCCGTGGTGCCCGCCATTATCAATCAAGTACGGAAAATGCTTGAAAATCATACTGATATTGACTTGGGGAAAACCCTGATTGTAAATTTTAATCAGTATAGTGCCTCGTCCTTAGATTTTTTTATCTACACCTTTACCAAAACCACAAAATGGGTTGAATATCATGAGATCAAGCAGGACGTGTTACTGAAAGTTCTCGATATTATCCACGGTTTAGGGGCCGATGTTGCATTCCCAACGACCACTATTAAGCTAGATACTATTTCGATTGAAAAGGCGCCAGAGCGCAATATGGAGCAGTAAATAAATGAGTAAAACAATTGCAGTGATTGGCGGTACTGGTTTGTGTGACTGGCCGGGCGCTGAAGTCTTGGATGAGTCACAGGTAGAAACAAGTTATGGCGCGCCGAGCGCACTGCTGCAGCGCATTCGTTACGAGGGTGCTGAGTTTCTGTTTTTAGCGCGACACGGTAAAGGCCATCAAATTCCTCCCCATGCTATTAATTATCGTGCAAATATCGCGGCATTGAAAAAAGCCGGCGTTGATGCGCTGGTATCGGTGAATGCAGTTGGTGGGATTAGTGAGCGGTTTGTGACCGGAGTGATCGTGATTCCAAATCAGATTAACGACTATACTTGGGGGCGCGAGCACACCTTTTTTGACGGTGAAAACGGCAAGGTAGAGCACATTGATTTTAGCTTTCCCTACAGTCAAGATTTGCGTTCGCGCCTGGCTAATGCGGCAGTAGATGCCAATATTGCTTTTGAAGACTATGGCATCTACGCCGTCACGCAGGGACCACGTTTAGAAACGGCTGCGGAGATAAGCCGTCTTGCGCGCGATGGTAACGACATTGTCGGAATGACAGCGATGCCTGAAGCAAGCTTAGCGCGTGAGGCGGGTATAGAATACGCCTCAGTCGCACTGGTAGTTAACCCCGGTGCCGGCCTCAGTGAAAATATCATCACTATGGAAGATATTCAGGCTGTCATTGATACCGGCATGGGGCAGGTCAAATCTATTTTGGCGCACTGCATCGCGGACTATTGAACGCCGCCATCTGAGTCCGCCTCATTGCTAGCTGGGGCGGCTTGGATCTTGGTGATTTTTATGATGGCGCCAAAGCGTGGATGGTCAATAAAATGCAGCTCGTCGCTGCGCATCCGTCGCTGTTGCTTCATTACAACTATTCGATCAATCGGCTCATCGTTACTTTGGGTCGCCGTTAGTGGCTGATTATCTGCTGATAAATAGCTGGGATTTTGTTTTAGAAATTCTGCATATTCAGGGCTGGACTCGAAACTTTCATCGACGAAAGCCGGTTCTTCTTCAGGTTCGTTGAGGTTGAAGGGCTGGCGGGGAAGATAATGATTGCCACTACCCGTGTCACCAAAAGTGGTCATCCATAGATTAGTATCTAGGTGGAGATAGCGCTCTACCGCAACACGAATATAGCCTTCTAATTGGTAGTGACTACCGTATTGTTCACCACCCTGAATGAGAATGGCCGGCGCTTGCTTTCGCGGCGTTAGGTCTTGCTGCCAACTCGCTTGCATCAGCGGTTTGTAACGTGATGACAGGCGCAGCGAACTGAAGGCTTTCTCAAACTCTGGATCCATGAAATCGACTTTCTGAAGCGTGCTATCACTGTTATTGAAGCGCAGCCAATTTCGTGGATAACGGAGGTGGAGATTATCTGGCCAGTCTTCTTCGTACTGACTGGATTGATCGTTGTTAGCGAATACCACCAGATCAACGTGAAAGCGCGAGTCGTTTTGGCTCATTGCCACGCCGCTAAATACCAGCAGTAACATCGCTAGTAAAATGGTAATTGGACAACGGTAAAAGGGTCGTCGCTGAAGTGTGTTCATATAAATAATCTCATTGTTTTCTTGTCGCCGCGTGACGATCTAAACATCTAAGTACATTTTTCTAAATGCTAAGACAAACTATCTCAGTTCTATCGAGTCGGTGCTAGCTTCGCTAGTAGTGATTCAATAAATTCGAAGCGCTGCAGCGGTTCTTCCATAGCATATTTAAATTTGAGTGCAGTAGCACCATCGAGTTGATAGGTTGCTGGAGCAGACTGCACCATCTGCACCAAACTTAAGGGCTCAACTCGAGTGTCTTCGGCAAATTCTATGCGACCCGACATCGCCGACGCTTCTATTTTACTCAATCCTATTGTAACCGCCTGTAACCGTAACTCTGCGCAGCGGAACAGATTTTTAACTTGATTAGGCAGTAAGCCAAAGCGATCGATCATTTCAATTTGAAGCTCACGTAAGGCGTCGCCGCTATCAGCACCGGCAATCCGTTTATAAAGCATTAGGCGGCTTTGAACATCTGGTAGGTAGTCATCCGGTATTAGCGCTGGGATGCGTAAATTCACTTCGATATGATCATCGTGACTGTTTTCTAGATTTATTTTCTTGCCAGCTTTAATTGCCTGTACCGCGCGGTCTAGCATGTCCATATACAGGGTGAAACCGATGGTATGTATCTGCCCGCTTTGTCCTTCACCAAGTAACTCTCCAGCACCACGGATTTCCATGTCTTGGGTAGCCAAAGTAAAGCCAGCGCCGAGGGCATCCGCTTCACTTATAGCCGTTAGTCGTTTTTCAGCATCGCCTGTCAACTGTTTATCTGGTGGCGTCAATAGATAGGCGTAGGCTTGGTGGTGCGAGCGGCCGACTCGACCTCGGAGCTGATGCAGTTGCGCCAAGCCAAATTTATCGGCGCGATCAATAATAATAGTATTGGCGTTGGGCACATCGATGCCGGTTTCAATAATGGTTGAACACACCAATACATTATGACGCTTGTGATAAAAGTCGCTCATAACCTGCTCAAGTTCGCGCTCGCGCATTTGGCCGTGACCAATGCCAATGCGTAGCTCGGGAATCATGTCTTGGAGATCCCGCGCGGTTTTATCAATGGTCTTAACTTCGTTGTGCAGGTAATAAACTTGGCCGCCGCGCAGTATTTCGCGAAGGATGGATTCTTTTATCAGTGCCGGATCTGATTCGCGCACAAACGTTTTTACCGAAAGCCGTCGCGCCGGCGGCGTCGCAATAATAGATAAATCGCGAATGCCGGCCATCGACATATTTAAAGTCCGGGGTATTGGGGTTGCCGTGAGTGTTAATACATCGACCTCGGCGCGAATATTTTTGAGGGCTTCTTTTTGGCGAACACCAAAGCGGTGTTCCTCATCAATGATAACCAAGCCAAGATTTTTATAGACTATCTCGTTGCTCAATAATTTATGGGTGCCGATTAATATGTCGACTTTACCCGCTGCTAGCTCAGCGATCACCGATTTTTGTTCGGCGGCGCTACGAAAGCGTGATAGCACCTCAATATTGACGGGGAGATCGGCAAAGCGATCTCGGAAAGATTCAAAATGTTGTTGGGCGAGTAGGGTGGTGGGCACCAGAATCGCCACTTGCGTATCGTTTTGTACCGCCACAAAGGCGGCGCGCACAGCAACTTCAGTTTTGCCGAAGCCAACATCGCCACAGACCAGTCTGTCCATGGGTTTAATGGATTTTAAATCTGCGATAACGGCTTCGATGGCAGTTTGCTGATCGGGCGTCTCTTCAAAGGGGAACGCGTTGGCGAACTCGTAATAATCCTCGTCGCTTAACTCAAAGGAACGTCCTTGACGGGCCTCCCTACGGGCATATATATCTAGCAGCTCAGCGGCGACATCACGAATTTTCTCTGCTGCTTTGCGCTTGGCTTTGCTCCATTGTTCGGTTCCTAAACGATGCAGTGGCGCCAGGTCATCATCGGCTCCGCTGTAGCGGCTAATAAGCTGTAGCGATGTGACCGGAACATATAATTTCGAGCTGTCGGCGTATTCTAAACACAAAAACTCATTCGCTTGATTGTCGATATTTAAGGTTTGCAAACCAAGATAGCGACCCACGCCATGATCGGCGTGTACCACCGGTGCGCCGATTCTTAATTCTGCCAGATTTTTAACGACATTCTCGGCGGTACTACTGGCCTTCTTCCGCCGTCGACTTTGAGATACTCGCTTGCCAAAAAGTTGCGATTCAGCAATGAGGGCGAAGGGTATTGGCGAGGCGCCGGAAATACCCTCTTCGAGTGGGGCAACAGTGACGTTAATGCTGTCTTTGCCGGTGGTGAATTCGCGCCAGTTATTGACCGCCTTGGGCTTAAGTTTATATCGCCCTAATAGGTCGATAAGTGCTTCGCGGCGCCCGGGAGACTCAGCGCAAAAAAGAATCCGGCGATCGCTGCAATAGTCTCTTAAAGCGGCGACAGGATCGGTTTGCTTGCTGTCTATAGTCAGCGTTGGCGAGTTGCCGATGGCAAAATTATGGCTTTTAGCGGAATCTGGAAAAGGTGTTTCACTGATGGTAATTCGCGGATAATCTTTGAGCCGCGAAAAAATCTCCGGCACGGTCTGAAACACTGTGGCCGGGGGTAGTACAGGGCGGCGTATATCACCTAAGCGCTGTTCATAGCGCTGCTGTATATCTTGCCAATAGTGTTCCGCGGCGGCTTCAATACCCGCACTAGTGAGTAACCAGCTATTGGTGGGTAGGTAGTCAAATAGTGTCCCAGTTTGCTCAAAGAACAGCGGTAGGTAGTACTCTATACCTGCCGGTGCAATCCCGTCACTAACGTCTTGGTAAATTGGGCATTTGCGGTGGTCGACATTAAATTGTTCGTGCCAGTGACGACGAAATAGGGCAACGCCGTCTTCATCTAAAGGTAATTCTTTGCCCGGCAGTAAACGTATTTGTTTGACCGACTCGATACCACGCTGGGTTTCGGGGTCAAAGCTCCGCAGGCTGTCAATCTCTTCATCGAGTAGGTCAATCCGATAGGGTGATTCGCTCCCCATGGGGAAAATATCAATAATGGCGCCACGACTGGCGTACTCGCCATGCTGGTAAACGGTATCGACGTGTCGATAGCCACTCTTTTCTAGCTGCTGGCGAAAAGTATCAATATTGAGAGTTTGGCCGACATCAAGCACTAGGCTGTGTTTGCTAACGTAGTCTGGTGGCGCGATACGCTGCATCAGGGTGCTGATCGGTGCAACCAAAATACCGCGACGCATGGTGGTAAGCTCACTTAAGGTGCGCAAACGCTCAGAGACAATGTCTTCATGGGGTGAGAAATTGTCGTAAGGCAATGTTTCCCAGTCCGGCAGTAGTTTCACCGGGAGACCATCTGCAAAAAACCGCATGTTTTGTTCTAGTTGATACGCCGAGGCCGTGTCTGCGGTGAGTAATAACAACGGCGCATCTAGCGAGTTAGCTAGCTCTGCGGCGAGCAAACCGTGACTGGCGGCAGGAACGCAGCCCCAGTGAAGGGCTCCGCCCTGAGGGGGCTTTACAATGACAGGTAATTCAATCACAGGTGAAATTCGACTTCTTTATCAGCTAAATTAACCATTATAACCTGCAAGTGGTAGTTATTACATTGCTACATATTGGTTGAACAGTTGAACTTGGGGTCAGTAATAAAGATAATACGCCCTCAAATTCCTCCCTCCCTCCGAAAGTAAAGGGTATCTACTGTGACTGAAAGAAGACGTGAGCGTCCTGATGACTACTTCGCCGATTGGAAAGAGCGTGAAGCATTAGCAGAGGGGATGATTCCCCTAATTGGTAAGTTATACCGTACCAATAATGTGAAAACCTATATCTACGGCAAGAACCTGTCTAACCTCTCGGTTTTGGATATCATGCAGGCGCATCGCTTTGTGCGGCAGGTAGAGCAAAGTGAGCTGTCAGAGTTCGAAACTTTCCCCGTCATTCAAGCATTGGCTACCCTTAATCTTGGTACTGCACATATTGACGCAGGCCGAATTGCGGTTGCTTATGAAGAAACCGGCAAGCCGGCTGGTCAATCAGTAGAAGAATTTGTTCGCAGCCAGGTCGCAGGTTTGATTGGGGTCTCTAAAGAACCCGTTCGTCCAGCCCGCGATGTTGTGCTTTACGGCTTCGGACGTATTGGTCGCTTAGTTGCACGTTTGTTAATCGAAAAAACCGGTGGTGGCGACAATTTGCGGTTAAAGGCGGTTGTTATTCGTCATGGCGGCGCCGAAAATGATTTAGTTAAGCGCGTAAGCTTGCTGCGTCGCGATTCGGTACACGGGCCTTTTAACGGCACAATCCGTGTAGACGAAGACAGGCAGTCTTTTGTAGCCAATGGCGTCGAAGTTAAAGTGATTTATGCTAATTCACCTGCTGAGGTTGATTACACCAAATATGGTATTAACGACGCTATCCTGGTGGATAACACCGGCAAATGGCGCGACACAGAAGGTTTGTCAGTGCATTTAGGCTGTCCCGGTATCTCCAAGGTCATTCTGACTGCGCCCGGTAAAGGTGAAATGAAGAATATTGTTCACGGCGTGAATAGTCATGAGATTCTGCCGACAGACACTATTATTTCAGCAGCAAGCTGCACTACTAATGCAATTGCACCACCGCTTAAGGTATTAGATGATAAATTTGGCGTCGAGGGTGGTCACGTTGAGACTGTTCACTCGTATACTAATGACCAGAACCTAATTGACAACTACCACAAAGGTGATCGGCGCGGTCGCAGCGCGCCATTAAATATGGTTATCTCCGAAACTGGGGCAGCCAAAGCAGTCGGCAAAGTGCTTCCGCAGTTATTGGGCAAGCTTAGTGGCAACGCGATTCGCGTGCCTACGCCGAATGTCTCTTTAGCTATTTTGAAGTTGAACCTGAAGACTGAGACAACGGTTGAGGAGTTGAACGAGTTTATGCGCCGAGTGGCATTGCATTCGCCACTGCGTAAGCAGATTGATTATTCAAACTCGCCGGAAGTGGTATCCAGCGATTTTGTCGGATCACGTCATGCTTGTATATTTGATAGTGAGGCGACCATTGTCAATGGTAAAAGTGCGGTGCTGTATTGCTGGTATGACAATGAATTTGGGTACAGCTGTCAGGTGCACCGCATTCTTGAGCAAATGGCCGGCGTAAATTACGCAGTTTACCCTCAGGACTAGACGGGGAGGCTAGCTTAGGTAATATCGCGAGCTGGGCTAGCCGTAAATAGTTGTAAAGTCCATCATATCCTTGGTCTTGCTCTAGCAAGCACATCCGCGAGTCTTTATACTTGCGAGAGTTTTTGAATGCATAGCTGAAAATTCAGTTTTCGCATTATTTCCGGAGCGCTTTCGCACTCCGCTTACGCAGATTTGCAATTTCGCGTTTAACCGTAAGAGTATTTGCCAAACTTATGATCAAAATTACCAAAGGGCTGGATTTACCCATATCGGGTGAGCCCGATCAGCGTATTGAGTCCGGCTCAAAAGTGCGTTCGGTTGCGGTAGTTGGTTTCGATTACATCGGTATGAAGCCGACTATGGCGGTCAAAACCGGCGATCGTGTTAAAACTGGTCAACTTTTATTCACCGACAAGAAAAATGAAGGCGTGCGTTATACCTCGCCGGCAACAGGTCTTGTCTCTGCGATTAATCGCGGTGAGAAGCGAATCCTACAATCGGTGGTTATCGATGTAGAAGAAGACAAATACGAGAGTTTCAACCAGTATGATACATCTGCGCTGTCTACGCTGACAGCCGAGCAGGTAACGGAAAATCTCGTGGAATCTGGGCTTTGGACTGCGTTTCGTACCCGGCCTTTTAGCCGAATCCCAAAGATTGGCAGTGCCCCAGCCGCAATTTTTGTTACGGCGATCGACACCCAGCCCTTGGCTGCTAATCCAGCGCTTATTATTGCGCGGGCAGAGCAAGATTTTACTAATGGATTGGAGCTGCTTTGCCGTTTAACTAGCGGTAAAGTCCATTTGTGTGTGGCGCCAAATAGCAATATTCCTAGCCTAGACAATGACCAACTACATGTCGCTGAATTTGGGGGCGCTCATCCTGCAGGCTTGGCGGGCACGCATATTCACTTTTTGGAAGGGGCGAGTGCGCTTAAGATAGTATGGTCAATTGGCTATCAAGACGTTATTGCGATTGGTAAGTTGTTTACCACAGGTAAATTGAGTGCCGACCGAGTGGTATCACTGGCGGGCCCTCAGGTTGAGAATCCACGCTTAATTGCAAGCCGTTTGGGCGTCAGCCTTGATGAGTTGTGCGCTGGACAACTTGTACCAGGCGATAACCGTGTTATATCCGGCTCGGTGTTGGGCGGTAGGACGGCTCGCGGCGCAACCGCATTTTTAGGGCGCTATCACAATCAAGTAACGGTCCTCGCAGAGGGCAATAACCGTCAATTTATGGGCTGGTTATCGCCTGGGGTGAACAAACATTCCCTGCTGCGTATTTACTGGTCACAGTTTTTTAAAAAACGTTTTTCTTACACTACCAGCACGAATGGCAGCGAGCGGGCAATGGTACCAATCGGGGCATATGAAAAAATAATGCCCCTGGATATTTTGCCAACCCAGTTACTGCGTTCACTTATCGTTGGCGATACCCAAGTTGCACAAACTTTGGGTTGTTTAGAGTTGGATGAGGAAGACCTCGCGCTATGTACTTACGTTTGCCCTGGCAAATATGAGTATGGGCCAATCCTTCGCGACAATTTAAGCCGTATAGAGAAAGAGGGTTAAATCATGGGGCTGAGAAAAATTCTCGATGATATCGAGCCGAGTTTTGAAAAAGGTGGTCGTTTTGAGAAATGGTATGCGCTGTACGAAGCAGCCGATACTATTTTTTATACGCCGTCATCTGTAACTAAGACAAATGCTCATGTTCGCGACGGAGTTGACCTGAAGCGAGTCATGATTACAGTCTGGTTTTGCGTCTTCCCGGCCATGTTCTATGGTATGTGGAACATTGGTTTTCAGGCCAACCAAATCATGCTGGATACTGGCATTGTCGCAGGGGAGGGCTGGCGTCATGTCATGATTTCAATGTTGGCGGGCTACGACCCAACAAGTATTTGGGACAATCTCTGGCACGGTGTCTGGTTTTTCGTTCCGGTTTACGCGGTAACTTTTGTTGTTGGCGGCTTCTGGGAAGTGTTGTTCGCAGTAAAGCGCGGCCATGAAGTTAACGAAGGCTTCTTTGTTACTTCTATATTGTTCGCGCTCATCTGCCCTCCGAGTATACCGCTGTGGCAAGTGGCCTTAGGTATCAGCTTCGGCGTTGTCGTAGGTAAAGAAGTGTTTGGTGGTACCGGCAAGAACTTCCTTAATCCGGCTTTAACGGGACGCGCTTTCCTGTATTTTGCCTATCCTGCCCAATTGTCAGGTGATGCGGTATGGACCGCAGTTGATGGCTATACCGGAGCAACAGCCCTATCGATTGCGGCTAGTGATGGTATGGCTGCGGTGCAGCAGCAGATGACTTGGATGGATGCCTTTGTTGGTAACGTACACGGTTCAATGGGTGAGGTGTCTACGCTAGCTATACTGATTGGCGGCTCAGTTTTGCTTTGGACCGGTATTGCCTCTTGGCGAATCGTTGCTGGGGTATTACTCGGCACATTCACGCTCACTGCTTTATTTAATTCTATGGATAGCAGCACTAATTTGATGATGGCGATGCCGTGGCACTGGCATATGGTTGTGGGGGGACTTGCTTTCGGTATGATGTTTATGGCGACAGACCCAGTTTCTGCCTCAATGACGAATACCGGCAAATGGATTTATGGTGCACTCATCGGTGTGATGGTGATTTTGATCCGAGTTGTCAACCCCGCCTTTCCAGAGGGCATTATGCTGGCAATTTTGTTTGCCAATTTATTTGCAGCTTTAATCGATCATTTTGTGGTCGAGGCAAACATCAAGCGGAGGTTGGCACGTGGCTAACAACGATAGTACGCAGAGAACACTTCTGGTTGCCCTAGTTCTCTGTATTGTCTGCGCACTGGTTGTTGCCAGTGCTGCAGTAATGCTAAAGCCGGCTCAGGTAGCCAATAAAGCGCTAGACCGTAAAAAGAATATTTTGGCAGCAGCGGGTTTGCTTATTCCGGGTGAAGATATTGAGGCTCAGTTCAAGCAAGTAACCACAAAAATCATTGATTTGCGCACAGGTAAATTTTCCGACGAGATTGCGCTCAAAGGTTTTGAGCAGTCTAAAATAGCTAAGGACAGCGAAACCTCAATTGCACTGGGTGACGATGACTTGGCTGATATACGGCGCCGCGAAAATTTTGGGTTGGTGTATCTGATCGGTGAAAGCGGTAATTATCAAAAAGTGATATTACCGGTGCGTGGTTATGGTCTTTGGTCTACCCTCTACGGCTATCTAGCCTTGGAAGAGGATTATAATACGGTGGCTGGGTTAGGTTTCTACGAGCATGGTGAAACCCCAGGTTTGGGCGGCGAAGTAGATAATCCGAAATGGAAAGGCTTGTGGCCTGGCAAAGAAATTTATGATGATGGCGAGGTTGCCATTCAACTAGTCAAAGGTAATGTGGATTCCTCAACAATGGGCGCTATTAACAAAGTTGATGGCCTATCTGGTGCAACATTAACCAGCCGCGGTGTCAGCAACTTATTGCAATTCTGGATGGGTGGGCTGGGTTACCAAGAATTCTTACGTAACTTACGTCAAGGGAAGGCATAAACCATGTCAACAATTAGAGAAGCCCTAACTAATCCAATTATCAAAAATAACCCTATTGCGCTGCAGATATTGGGTATTTGTTCCGCCTTGGCAGTGACCTCGAGTTTGAAGGTGACACTGGTAATGTGTCTCGCGGTGACCTTGGTTACCGCCTGCTCTAGTTTTTTGGTATCGCTAATTCGCAAGCAAATTCCGGGCAGTATTCGGATTATCGTCCAAATGGTCATAATTGCCTCCTTGGTAATATTGGTCGATCAGCTACTTAAAGCCTACGCGTTTGCAATCAGCAAACAGTTATCGGTGTTTGTCGGTTTGATTATCACTAACTGCATCGTTATGGGCCGTGCCGAAGGCTATGCCATGAAAAATCCGCCGGTGGCGAGCTTCGTAGATGGTATAGGTAACGGTTTGGGCTATAGCGTGGTGTTATTGTCGATTGCTGTGGTTCGTGAGCTGTTTGGCTCGGGCAAACTGTTAGGCTATGAGGTGCTTCCGCTGGTGACTGACGGCGGCTGGTATGTGCCTAATGGCATGTTGCTATTACCGCCGAGCGCCTTCTTTCTGATTGGTGCTTTCATCTGGGTTGTTAGATCCGTGAAAAAAGAGCAGGTTGAAAAAGCTGATTTCAAGATTACTAAAAATACCCGCAGCGTTAAGGAGGCCTTTTAGTGGAACATTACATTAGCCTGTTTGTGCGCTCGGTATTTCTTGAAAATATGGCGCTGAGTTTTTTCTTGGGTATGTGTACTTTCTTGGCGATATCCAAAAAGATCCAAGCCGCGCTCGGTTTGGGTATTGCTGTGATCGTAGTTATGGCTGTGACCGTACCAGTTAACAGCCTTATCTATAATTACCTGCTGAGAGAAGGTGGTTTAGCATGGGCCGGCTATCCAGAGGTGGATTTAAGCTTCCTTGGTCTATTGAGCTACATCGGCGTTATCGCCGCCATTGTTCAGATCATGGAAATGGTTTTGGATAAATATGTCCCTGCGCTCTACAGTGCGCTAGGGGTATTTCTACCATTGATTACCGTTAACTGCGCGATCTTGGGTGGTTCATTATTTATGGTTGAGCGCGATTATAATTTTTCGGAGTCAGTAGTTTACGGTGCTGGTGCCGGTACAGGCTGGGCCCTAGCTATAGTGGCGCTAGCAGGCATTCGCGAAAAGTTGAAGTACAGTGATGTACCGGAAGGCTTACGTGGTTTGGGTATTACTTTTATCACCGTTGGCTTGATGTCCTTGGGCTTTATGTCCTTCGGCGGCATTGTACTTTAACCGAGAAAAACGGGAGACCTAGTTATGAATACAGTAGTTATTCTCGGTGTGGGAATGTTTACCGCGATAGTGTTATCGCTGGTTTGCGTTATTTTATTTGCACGCTCGCGTTTAGTGAGTAGCGGCAATGTCACTATTGAGATCAATGGCGAAAAGAAAATCACAGTACCCGCTGGTGATAAATTGCTTAACACTTTATCTGGGCAGGGCGTATTTTTAGCGTCTGCCTGTGGTGGTGGCGGCAGCTGCGCGCAGTGTAAGTGTATTGTTACAGATGGTGGCGGTTCTATGCTGGCTACCGAAGAAGCGCATTTCAGTCCTCGCGAAGCCCGTGACGGCTGGCGTTTATCCTGCCAGACCCCGGTTAAGCAGGACATGAAAATTGAAGTGCCTGAAGACGTATTCGGCGTTAAACAATGGGAATGCACCGTTCAGTCTAACAACAACGTGGCGACCTTTATTAAAGAGCTGGTCCTGAGACTGCCGGAGGGCGAGAACGTTAATTTCCGTGCTGGCGGTTACGTTCAGTTGGAATGTCCGCCGCATCACCTAAAATATTCTGAGTTTGATATTCCTGCAGAATATAAAGGTGACTGGGAGCGCTTTGGCTTTTTAAATGTAGAGTCAAAAGTCGAAGACACGGTAATTCGCGCTTACTCTATGGCGAACTACCCAGAAGAGCGGGGCATTGTTAAATTTAATATTCGCGCTGCAACACCGCCGCCAAATAACCTGACGCTGCCAGCGGGTCAAATGTCTTCTTGGACGTTTAATCTTAAAGCTGCCGATAAGGTGACGGTATACGGTCCTTTTGGCGAGTTCTTCGCGAAACAGACTAACGCGGAAATGGTGTTTGTTGGTGGTGGTGCCGGTATGGCGCCAATGCGTTCACATATCTTCGATCAACTTATACGCCTTGGCTCAACACGTAAAATCACGTTTTGGTACGGTGCGCGTTCAATGCGCGAAGCCTTCTACGTTGAAGAATACGATAAGTTGGCCGCTGAAAATGACAATTTTGAATGGCATTTAGCCCTGTCTGATCCACAGCCAGAAGACAACTGGACGGGTAAAACGGGTTTTATTCATCAAGTCTTGTATGAGAATTATTTGAAGGACCATGACGCACCAGAGGACTGTGAGTTCTATATGTGTGGTCCGCCAATGATGAACTCAGCCGTTGTTAAAATGCTTGAAGACCTTGGTGTCGAGGCTGACAATATCCTTCTTGATGATTTTGGTGGCTAAAATCATATATCGCCCGATAAAAGCAGCCTTAGTGCTGCTTTTATGCTTATTAAGCGCCTGCTCTCCCACGCCGCCGGTATTTATGCAGATCAGCGGTATGACGATGGGTACCACCTATCATATTACCCTGCGTAATCCCGGCGAATGGACAGAGCAGTCCTTAAAAGCAGCTTTAGATGATCGCCTGGTGGCGTTTAACCAAATCGCGTCTACTTATATTCCCGACTCTGAACTTAGCCTGATAAATACCATGCCCGCGAATGAGTGGCATCAGCTTACGCCGATGCTGTTTGATATTTTAGTGTTGGCGGTAGAAGTAAGTTGGTTGAGCAACGGTGCGTTTGACGTCACAGTGGGTACATTGACCGATCTGTGGGGCTTTGGACCAGATAGGCACGACGGTGCACCTGACGAAAGTGCAATTAAAAAAGCCTTAGAAAACGTTGGTTTTGACCGTATTGAATTAGATCTGGCTGAGTACAAAATTAAAAAAGCGACGCCCTTGCATATTGACTTATCGGCGATCGCTAAAGGTTATGGAGTAGATGCTGTCGCTTTGTGGTTAGAATCTTTAGGCAGCGCGGACTATTTGGTGGAGATCGGCGGTGAAATGCGTGTTGCCGGTCTTAGCCCGCGCGGAGACTCATGGCGAATCGGCCTTGAAAGTCCAGATTTAAAAACTGATAACACCACGCCTATTTTACTAGGCGATATTGGGGTGGCGACGTCAGGAGATTATCGAAACTACTTTGAAGAAAATGGTGTGCGATACTCACATACCATCGACCCACGCACTGGCCGGCCGATTACACATAATCTCGTCTCAGTCACCGTGTTGGACCCGTCTTGTGCTTTTGCAGATGC
>JBKEFB010000056.1:0-17224 GCA_046712405.1 Zhongshania sp.
CATGGCACACCGCAGCCACGGGTTTATTGGCGGCTAAAAAGCTTTCAATTAAGGCAATGGAATCAACATTATCTGTTAAATCCCACAATGGTCCATGACCACCAGGATAAAATACCGCGTCATAGTCAGCTGCCTTGACGTCTCTCAACTTCGCCGTTTTTGCCAATAAGCCCTGTGACTCAGTATCTTCGTCAAAACGGCGGGTAGCCGCCGTTTGAGCATCTGGCGACTCACTCTTTGGATCGATTGGCGGCTGGCCACCGGCAGGTGAGGCTAGTGTTACGTGAGCACCTGCGTCTATAAAAGCGTAATAGGGGGCCGCAAATTCCTCAACCCAAAATCCCGTCTTGTCTCCGGTACTACCTAAATCTGCGTGCGAGGTAATTACCATTAACACCTTTTTACCGTTTGAATTAGTCATGCTTTACCTACTCCTGTAAATAGTGTGGTGGCTTGTCTGGTAGCTAGAGCTCCACTTCTAGATAATTTGATTTGTATTAATTGCACACAGTGTATTACCACGTGGTATATCGAACAATACAGACAGAATTGACTACATTAGTAGAAATATTGATACAATACCTTATGAATCTATCTTTTGAACAACTTAAAAGCATGGTGGTCTTTGCTCAAGTCATTGAGCAAGGTAACTTAACCGAAGCCGCCAAGCACATCGGCTTATCACGCGCGTCAGTCAGTTATCATCTTAAAAAGTTGGAGTCTCAGTTGGGGGTGAAGTTGCTCAACCGCTCCACCCGCGCCATCGCCTTGACTGAGGCGGGTGCGACGTATTATCAGTCTTGCCGCATCATTGCCGAACAAGCCAATATCGCCAACCTGCAAATGGAAAACCTAAAAAATGAGCCCGAAGGTCTATTAAAAATAACCTGTCCAGTCAATGTCGGCTTACAGATGGTGGTGCCAGCCCTAAACGACTTTCGCCGCCTTTACCCTAAAATTGAACTCGATGTGATGCTGACAGATGAAGTGGTTAATATCATGCAAGAGGGAATCGACCTTGCCATAAGGGGGGCCCCGCTGACGGATTCCGGGCTCCAAGCGAGCAAACTGTCCACCTTCCCTACTTGCTTGTGTGGCTCGCCAGACTATTTTGCAAAACGCGGCCGCCCAACGACACCAACCGAACTCGAAGAGCACGACTGGGTTGTCTATAAACTCACCGCCGGCGCCATTACCCTGAGAAAGGGTAGTCGCTCTTACACTGTTGCGGTAAAAGGCAGTATTAGCACCAATAACGCAGCGGCTCGCACGGCCTTCATAGAGGGGGGGCATGGCTTGGGTCGCATCCCACTTTACGATGCCTGGCCAAAAATTCAAGCAGGACTGTTAGAAATGGTGCTAGAAGATTATCACTTAAATAACATCGATATTTATGGTGTTTTCACACCCGGCAGTGCCAGCTCAAAAAAACTGCGGGTATTGATAGACTTCCTTAAAGACTACTTTGATAAGACCGACCGCCAAGCCATGAAGAATATCCGCCTATCGAATAAAGGATAAATAATACCAACAGGACAGGTGTCGATATCGGTCCCCGTTAACCCCCGGGTTGTGATACCCGATCATTGCCAAGTAACGCTTACTCCACAACGCTCTTTTATAGCCACTTCCAGGGGTATTCCACGCCTTTTTGCATACACCAAACTAGTATTGTCGCCATAGCCATTAACCACATTAAAAAAAGGTTAGTAGTCTCCGACTCGGTGTTGACTCATAAATATAATCAAAATGAAATAACGCCAGGCTGCCGTTAATTTTAGATGATTAATCCACAGTCACGATATATTCCTACGGAGAAGCGGCATTTAGCTAATCAGCGACCACAAATCCGCCCTATATATTTTACATCCTGCTATATTGGCGCGCATACGGCCAACATCACAAATAACGTAGCCAATGATCACTCCCACTAGACACAAAATTCCTGTAAAAAACGGCACCATAATAGATGCCGTTTTCTTGCACTTACTGACTAGTCAGTAAAAAAGACTAGGGATTATCGGTGTACAAAATATAATCACCACTGCCGCTAAAAGATTTTACGCGCCAGCGATAAGTACCCGAACTTCCGTTATAAGTGAGCGTCTCATCAGGGCCACTGCTCTCACTTGACGCTACCACCGACCAGAATTGGAAAATAAAACCACTGCGTTTTTCTAAGTATAAATCAAAATCGCTGCCCGCGGCGCCCTCTAAGAAGCCTCGGAACTGACCGCCAGTACTGCTGAACCCACCGCTACTTGGGGCGTACTGCTGAGCATTGGCGCCGCTTAAGGTTCCACTAGTTTGCGCGCACTCTGGGCAAGGACCACTACCCGGTAGAGAAACCACCACCGATTGTGCAGCCGTATTTTGCTGGCCAACGGTATCACTCACTGTTAGTGCAACAGTATAACTTCCCGCTGATGCAAAATTATGGCTTGGCGTTACACCACTTGCGGAACCACCATCATCAAAACTCCATTGATAGCTAGCAATGCCCTTATCATCCGTGGAGCTGCCACCATTAAAGCTACAATTTAAATCCGTGCAGCTATAAGTAAATACCGCGCTGGGTGAAAAATCCGTCGGCGTGCCATTGCCAGCATCTGATATTTGCAGCAGCAGATTGGGCGAGCCGGTGCCAATACTGCTGAGTCTGCCTGCCACACCTTCACCGACAAGCTGTGAAAATACCACCGCCGGGCTTGCCGATGGATTCTGACCCAAGATCAATGCGGCCGCGCCGGCTACGTGAGGCGATGCCATCGAGGTCCCACTAATGGTATTGGTATCGGTATTGGTCTGATACCACGCCGAGGTAATTGCTGAACCCGGCGCAAAAATATCTACACATGCGCCCTTATTGGAGAACGATGAGCGCGCGTCATTTGACGACGTAGAACCCACAGTAACCGCTTCAGCAATGCGGTTTGGCGAACCGGAACAGGCATCAGCATTATCATTGCCGGCAGCGACAACAAAGGTAACACCCGCCGCAATTGCCGCCCGAACAGCTTCATCAAGCGCCGCACTACTGCCACCACCCAAGCTCATATTGGCAACAGCAGGACTTTGGTGATTCCCCGCCAACCAATCGATACCCGCAATAACACCTGAAATACTGCCGGAGCCATTACAGTCCAATACCCGCACCGGATACACAGTGGCCGCTTTCGCTACCCCCCATGTTGTGCCAGCAGCAGATCCTGCCACATGAGTACCGTGACCGTTGCAATCATCAACATCAGCAGGATCAGTACTAGAAAAGACGAAACCCGAAGACACAAAGTTACGACCACTACCAACTCGACCAGTGAATTCTTGATGAGAAGTACGCAAACCGGTATCAACTATATAGATGTGGGTGCCACTGCCATCGCCGTTATAATTATAGCGGCCGTCTAATGGCAAGCTGGGCTGATCAATTCTATCTAGACCCCAGGTAGCGCTGTTTTGAGTCGCCGCAATAGCGACAACACTATCCTGCTCCACCAACTTCACTAACGGGTTCTGTGTCAGTAAGATCGCCGCTTCTGGCGTGAGCTGAGCAACAAAACCGCGCACAACATACTCAAAACGGACCAACAAAACACCACCAACACTATCAAGCAAGTCGCCAGTAAGATCATCCAACGATAGAGCTGATAAAGTCGGCGAAGTCGCTTTATTTAGTAGGACAATATACTGCCCTTCGATGGGTTCACCCGCCGTCAGTCCATCAGATACTGAACTTTCAATGGCGGGCGCCTGCACATCGAGCCCATCGCCGACCGCGCCAGTAGCAATGCCGCCACCGCATGCAGATATAGACGCTACAATTAAACCACTGAGCAAAAGTCGCCCTCGCCTTATTACCGTCATAATGCCTTCACTCTTGTTTAAAACTCATAAGTACAGATTAAAATACTTTTCACAACGTGACAATTAAAACCACCGCACCATAAAAATATATCCGGAAAATCAAACCTAATCGTCACCAACTCAAACCGCTCCAATCACTTATTACCATTGCGCTACCAGCGGGCAAAATGATCTTCTGCAAACCCCCAGCAGTTCTCCACCTGAATTAACTCATCACCGACGCGAATCGCACCCTCAAAAATTCCAAAGTACTGAGTGAAATTAGACGCGACAAAAACTGCATTTAGTTTTTCTTTGCGCTGTCCCATCGGGGTAAATCGTAAATCCACAATGCCGTCTGCTGACTGCATTTTCCAGCAACCACCTGATAAATAACGATTAAATTGGAAATTAACCATATCCACTTTTACCAGACGATCATCAAGCCAGATTGCATTCTCAGTAAACCCGGTCTCATTCACTCCAGCGGCCAGATTCATTCCCAGTCTGCGACCATCTTTCAAACTCGCCGATATACTCCCCCAATTCCAGAAAGTCTCACCGCGCATATAACCTGCAGTCCAATCTACTGATGCCAGCGCGTTGATCGCAGCCAAGTCGATATTTTTTGCTCCCCAAACAACGCGCCCGCGACACGGGATGGCTGCATTTTTTTGGGTATACACCCAGCCTTGATAACCGGCACGGCTGCACATGGCCAACGGCGTCGAATGTGATTCATCGATCTTTGCGGTGATGTTTACACCAGATCGCAGCGCCACCGTCAATTGTCGCTGCCCGCCCTTTGCCTCTATGGATATTGTGTTTTTACCACTAGCAAAATACGCGCAGCCATCATCTGGCTTAAGATCAATGCTGGTATTTCGAGCCAGCGGTTGCATAAAGCTAAACTCTTCAAAGGTTTGGGTTCGAGGCTCGTATAAATACACGAAGGCCTTACTCACCAATTTCAAATCAACAATTGCTACACCCACAATTAACTGCGGGCTCACTAAAGCAATAAATTGAAATTGATTGAATTTAAAATACTTGGCAAGGGCGCCCAATTTACGATCCATTGGAGAGCGCAAATCGTAATCCTGAAAATTAACGCACACAACGCCGTGTTCAAATAGGCCAAACGTTGCTTGGCCATCTGCGCCGATCAGTGTGGCTTTACGATTCATCTTATTGTTCTCATTGTTTTACGAACCTTTGCTACACCTTCGTACGCATTCTGTGACAGTAAAACCAAGGGGTCAAACGAACATAGCCTAAGATGAGATCCAGGAGACATTGCGGGCTACTTTACGCTGAGGCACACTAGCCCAAGATTATTGACGCAACTGGTATAATTCCCGCAATACAACACCAACTTAAAAAAGCAGCAGAACACGCATGAACGAGTTCAATCCAGTAGCTTTCGAGACCTTTATCCAAGCGATTCAAGACACCGAAACTTACCCCTGCTCGACACTAGTAAGCGCCGAATTCGACAACAGCGTTTTTGACCCAACACAGTATGTACGCAATGCGGTGTACTGTCCCCCGCCGATACTTCGTGCCAGCCGCAAGCGTCAAGCAGAGTATTTTGCCGGACGTTATTTAGCTAACCAAGCGATGAGCCGTTACGGTATCAACCAGTTTAAACTGCTCGCCGACGCCAAGCGCTGCCCGCAATGGCCAAGCACCTTGGTAGGCAGCATTACCCACACAGATCAGTATGCCGCCTGCATAGTTGCCAAAAAATCCGCCATTGCCGCCATTGGTATCGACGCCCAAGACATTCTTGACGACAGCCGCGCGGAGCGCTTGCAGTCGCGCATTATCGACGGTGCCGAATCGCGCCTAATTACACAGAGCGAACTCACCCCCGCACTTGGCCTGAGCCTGTGCTTTTCTGCTAAGGAGGCAATCTACAAAGCGCTGTATCCAAGTGTGCAGCGTTACTTTGGCTTCAACGCAGCGAAGTTACACAGCATTAACACCATCGACGGCCACCTAACTTTTTGCTTTGATCCGGCATTGTGGATTTTACACAACGAGCGCAACATGCTAACGGTTCAATACCAAATTAAAGGCCAACGCCTACTAAGCTGTCTGCTGCTAAATAAAATCTAAAAATAGCGCCACCACGCGATTCCTGAAGAAAATATGCCTATAAATGATCAATATCTGTAAAGTCGACATTAATACAGCGAAAAACAGTTGAACAATCGCCGTGATACCTTACTCTTAGCCACACTAATATTGGTATCACCTTTTAGGCGACGAACCACGTAAACTATACGCAGTATTTCAACGTCGCCCATTACCACCATGTACTCAGGGAAATAGATTGCCACCTTTAAAATCAGTTACCAGTAAAACCAAGGCATCAGCCGCCTTTCGTTTAAAAGGAGGCTTATTTCCCCTCACTCTATTAGAAATAGCCCACTACGATCGCGCTGAATTTGAACTCCAACTGCAGCAAAAATCCGCAGAAGCACCGGTATTTTTCAATCAGACACCGGTTGTTCTCAGCTTCGAGGCCTTTGATGGCGATGCCACCACTGTGCAGCTAAGTGAGCTCGTCGATATATGCAGATCACAAGGGCTGCTGCCCGTCGCATTGCGCAATAGTAATACCGAACTGCAAGCCCAAGCCAAGCATATAAATCTCGCCATTATGCCGGTGGGACGAGTCAAGTCTACCGACAATAATACTGACGTCAGCGATGCACCACAAAATGAACCCGAACCCGAAAGCGAGGAGCGAAGCGCCTCGCCATCCCTAGATAAGGCCAGCGAATTTAGTCTTAGCAGCAGCAAAATCGTCACCACGCCGATTCGCTCAGGCCAGCAAGTTTATGCACCTGGGGGCGACCTAATCATTATGGCCTCGGTTTCTGCCGGCGCCGAAGTACTCGCCGACGGCAATATTCATATTTATGGTGCCTTGCGCGGCCGCGCGCTCGCCGGTGTTCTCGGTGACACCTCAGCACGGATTTTTTGCCAGAGTTTGGAGGCCGAACTGGTCTCTATCGCGGGCAATTTTAAAGTAGATGAAGACCTACGCAAAGATCATTGGAAAACTGCAGCTCAAGTTCGTCTCGACGAGCACACACTCTGCATTACACCATTGGTTTGAGCTAGGCTAATCGCCCTTCCCACAATTAACACGCAACGACCAAAGAAGGATCAGACTCTTGGCCAAAATAATTGTAGTTACCTCAGGAAAAGGTGGTGTGGGTAAGACTACCACCAGCGCTGCTATCAGCAGCGGCATCGCCATGCGCGGCCACAAAACAGTTGTTATCGACTTTGATATCGGTTTGCGTAACCTCGATATCATCATGAACTGTGAGCGCCGAGTGGTATATGACTTCGTCAACGTCATTAATGGCGAAGCCAATCTTCGCCAAGCCTTAATTAAAGATAAGCGCGCAGAAAATCTTTATATTTTGCCCGCCTCGCAAACCCGCGATAAAGATGCACTCACAGTCGACGGCGTAGAGCGTATTCTGAAAGAACTCGCGGCCGATGGCTTTGAATACATCATCTGTGACTCGCCAGCAGGTATTGAGCACGGCGCATTTATGGCAATGTATTTTGCCGATATGGCCATTGTGGTTGCCAACCCAGAAGTCTCATCAGTACGGGACTCTGATCGCATACTCGGCATACTGCAAAGCAAGTCGCGCCGCGCAGAAAATGGCGAACGCGTAGAAGAATGCTTACTCCTTACCCGCTACAACCCTGAGCGCGTCGCCAAAGGTGAAATGCTCGGTGTTGAAGATGTTGAGGAAATTCTCGCCACCAAACTCCTTGGTGTGATCCCTGAATCAGAAACCGTACTCAAGGCATCGAATCAGGGTATTCCGGTGATTCATGACATCGAGAGCCCCGCAGGCCAAGCATATTCTGACGCCGTGAGCCGTCTCCTCGGAGAGGAGGTCGAGCACCGGTTCATGAATATAGAACAAAAAGGGCTGTTAAAACGCCTGTTTCGGAGGAGTGTATGAGTATATTTGACTACTTCCGGACTCCAAAAAAAGATACTGCCTCGATTGCCAAAGAGCGCCTACAAATTATTGTGGCGCACGAGCGTAATCAGCGAACTCAGCCAGACTATCTGCCTAAGCTTCAGCAAGAGCTATTGGATGTTATTCGGAAATACGTCGATGTCGATCAAGATCAAGTTGAAGTTCAACTCGATGACAACGGTAATTTCTCAGTGCTTGAGCTTAATATCACTCTACCCGATAGACTGTAGTTAAAACTCTAGCGGTATCGTCGCTGAGCCTAGCGGCTAGAAACTAGAGACTTCATCAATCCCAAGAAAGCAGTAATAGTTGAACCTTCAAACGTTCAGCCCTTACTGCGTTTTTATTGACCTTGCCAGCGACATTCGCGCACTTCAGCCAACGCTATGTAACCCTTAGCCTCTCCCCATGAAACACCATTTTCACACTGCGCAGCTGACTGATAATACCCTGCATTAGCCAACGACTCATTAGCAACCCCGCCATTTACAGTTGGGATAAACTGCCAATATTGATAGTATTTGCGTGGTATTAGCGCCACAGTTTAGCAACTGAGTAACTCACAAAAAAATACAACCTAGTCAGTATAGAGAAATATAAACCACGTCAAATAGCTATAAAAGAGTCTTATATGTATCTTCGTATCGCTTGCGCACTTCTTTTTATCATGCATAACATCAGCTTTGCTGCCGACTGCCAAGACAGTGATATTTTTAGCGAATATTTACTCAGTGAGGCTATTACTGAGCTTGTTCAAAACTTTGGTATAGCTGCTAGCACGCAGGCTATTTCCAGCTGTGAAATTGGACCGGGAAGGCAGCGGCAGATAAAACTAAGTGACCACGAGCAAGACGAAGAATTCAGCTACTACCGCATGATTAGCTGCAAAGTAAACACCAATCCCGATGAGATCAGCTGTAAGAGCAGCGAGGGAAGAAAAATAAAATATCGCGGTACCGCAATAGATACTGACACAGCGCTAAGTGATACCAGCTATGATGACAAACAAACCAAAAACTACGTGCTTGCACTAAATTGTTTTAAGCAAGGGTTGCAAACCGGCAAGGTTAAAATACGTAAATATAATCGATTGCTAGACACCACCCTGAACATTCCCTTGGCTGCGGACAGCACGATTAACGCAATCAAAGCGCTCGCCGGTTTTCGACGTTATCTTATTAATACCACCCCCGAGCGCCATCGCTTCAGTGTGGAACTTAATAAAGAATACGGGTGTTTTATTGAGCCATTAAAATAGAAGGCTGTATGATAAAGATTTAGTCTTAGGAAGCGGAAGCTTCTATGCTTTCTGTTTACTAGCGACAACCAGCAATACCCCGCCGAGCACGGCTATCGGCGCCAATCCAAAGCGCAGAGTCACCGTCTCTCCCAGAAGCCGCACACCGCCAAAAGCAGCGATAACCGGAACGCTCAATTGAATAGTCGCGGCCGTGGTCGCTGCCAATGCGGGCAACATGAGCCACACTATGCCACCGCCGGCCGAAACCACCCCGATAAGCTGACAAATAAATAGTAAGGCGCTCTCCCGCCCATAATCCGTAAGCAATCATGGTTGTCTGCACCGCACCAAACAGAAGCAATGCGCCGGTTCCCGAGCTTAAACTGATGTATGAGAAAGAAAATGCTGCGGCATAAACAAACAAGGCAACGGCCGACCACTAACTCCCACCCAGCTGATAGCTTTTGAATTTAATGAAAAGAAGAAAGCTGAGCATCGCTGCGCCGGAGGCAATCCGTATAAAAGTAAAACTTGCGGCATCAGTGTGGCCGGCCGACAAGGCCTCACGACAAAGCAGTGAATCTGTACATGCTTGTCAGTCGATCAGGGCTTTTCACTGCTTCGCCAGATAGCGGTCAAGCTGATTCGCAAACATCTGTTTATCGGCAGGACTATACGCCGCTGCGCCGCCGCTATGCACACCCGATGATCGCATGGTGTCCATAAAATCACGCATTATTAACCGGCTGCGTACATTGTCAGTGGTTAGTAACTCACCCCGCGGACTAAGCGCGAATGCGCCCTTCTCTATCACCTCCGCGGCCAAGGGAATATCACTGGTAATAACCAAATCGCCGGCAAACGCTCGGCGCACAATTTCATCGTCCGCCACGTCAAAGCCGCTGCTTACCTGAATCGCTGATATATAGGGTGAGGGCGGCACGCGCACCATCTGATTTGCAATTAAGGTCAGGGTAACCCTTGTACGCACCGCCGCCTTAAACAATATTTCTCTTACCACCACCGGACATGCGTCCGCATCTACCCAAATTGTCACCGACACCTCGCTATTACTTTATAGACCCGAGAAAACTACTAAGCAGTGTATCCACATCGCCCAGATTCTGACAACAGTCCATTAGCTACAAAAAATAACATGGATAATTACCGCGATCATTGTTATTGGCATCGGCACATGTATAAATGAACTTAGCGATAACAATAATAGCGTAAGCGAACGCAGCCAAACAGAAAACACACTTAAAGTGATCGCCGCGTGCTTAGAGGGCAATATAGCTGGCAACTTACAAACTTCAAAAGCCCTGATATCCGCGATGTCGTTTAATCCCGACATGGATAAAAATCACCGTGCTCAATTTGCCAACCCCTTTTAGACGGCAGCGCGCGATATTTGAAAAATCGGTCATTGTTATATTGGATAATTTTGAAATCACTGATGTTAAGCAAATTACATCTGCAGAGGCTCCACCTATTACATAAAACCTGTATCTTATGTCAATTTAATATCCATCCTTAATATCCAGCCCCATGAAAGACGTTTTCTGAAGCATAGTACGAATAGTGACCAGAACTTACCCCCCCACGTAACCGCGCTTCGCCAGCCGACACCCAGTAAAATAACCTAAAACATAAGAAGCTAAGTCAGCACAAGACGCTATTGGTAGCGGACAATCCCATTGCCCAAAAGATCGGACGCTGCGCACTCGACGAAATTAGACTGTCTACCAATATTTCCGAAAACGGCAAGCTGACGCCCAAAGCCTGTAATTCTAAGCCGTCACTGTGTGAACTGCAGGGCCACAGGTAATCAGGCCCTTGAACACCTAGATTCACCCAAAGCAATCTTGTCGGCATGGCCCTTGACTGCGCTTTTACGGTCTTCGAAAGCCTACCAGTGACACCGAGACCCCTCGTCACGCTATCGCAAAATTTCAATCGCTATATCAATAGTAATAACAATTAGGCTGCGCGAAACCTTAATGTATTTGACCCCACGCACCTATCAGGGATAATGCCCGCTTTAATCTTGACCACCCCTAGGAATCTAACATGACACTTCAACGCCTCCGCCTAGCTAAAAATGAAGATAAACGTTTGCGTAGTGGTCATTTATGGATCTACAGCAACGAAATTGACGCCGCGGCAACGCCTCTGCGCAATTTCACTGCGGGTGAGCACGTCATCATCGAAAACCAACAGGGCAAGAATCTGGGTCTCGCCTATGTGAATCCACAATCATTAATTTGCGCCCGACTCTTGAGTAATGACGACCGCCCCATTGATGTTAACTTCTTTAAAAAACGCATCAAATCCGCTCTCGTTCTGCGTGAAGCACTATTCGAGCATCCCTGCTATCGCCTGATCTACGGTGACAGTGATTTACTCCCGGGTCTTATAGTTGACCGCTTTGGCGATCATCTATCAGTACAACTCAATACCGCCGGTATGGACGCCATGCGTGACATTATCATTGAAGCCTTAGTGCGGATGCTGCAGCCCCTATCAATTCTGCTGCGCAACGACTCTCCTATTCGCAAACTCGAAGGCCTCGAGCTAGAAGTCGTCACCGCCTACGGTGAAGTGCCCGACGAAGTGGAGCTTATTGAAAATGGCGTACGCTTCTTAGCACCTCTGGCAGCAGGCCAGAAAACGGGCTGGTTCTACGACCAGCGTCCCAATCGTGAGTGGTTGCGGGCATTAGCACCCGGCAAGCGGGTATTAGATGTTTTCAGCTATGTAGGCAGCTTTGGGGTTCAGGCGGCAGTCTTCGGCGCCAGCGACGTGTGGTGTGCAGACATATCTGAAACTGCGCTAGATATGGTGCACAAAAACGCTGAACTCAATGGCGTGGCCGACAAACTCAGCACTGTGCAAGGCGACGCATTCACCACACTGAAATCATTAAAAGAAGCCGATGAGCGTTTCGATATCATCATCGTGGATCCGCCAGCATTCATAAAACGCAAAAAAGATCAGAAGGAAGGTATCCTCGCTTACCGCCGCATAAACGAAATGGCAATGCGACTGCTAAATCCAGACGGCTATCTTATTTCCGCGTCTTGTTCAATGCATATGCCAAGGGAAGAACTGCTAGATTTAGTGCGTGCCTCCGCTCGCCACATTGACCGCCACGCGCAAATTCTTGCGGAAGGTATGCAGGGGCCTGACCACCCGGTGCACTCAGCAATAACGGAAACCCGCTACCTCAAAGCGGTACTGAGCCGAATTTCTCGCGTCTAAGGTTTTTCAAATCCCCGCCGCGGCGCATTGCTAGCCTCGGCGAGGAATATAACGAGAACTAGCGCAACGCCGAATTGGCTATTTCAATTATGTTCTCGACGCCTTTTCAAGGCGCTTCGCTTCATACATCCGCTGGTCCGCACATTTAAGTAAGGTCTCATAATCTTTGGCGTGAATTGGATAAATTGCCCACCCTATACTTGCGTTCAAGGTATATGTGCCTTTTTTAAGCGCCAGCGGCTCTTGCAAAATCATCTTGATACGCTGTTCTCCGCGCTTCGCATCGCCATGATCTTTCATGTCGCGACTAATGATGCAAAATTCATCACCACCCACTCGTGCCACCGTATCAGTCGACCGCACTCGATGACGTAATCTACGAGTAAACGTTTCTAATATCTCATCGCCAAAATGATGACCATAATCATCGTTGGCTTTTTTGAAATCAGTAAGATCAATAAAAAACAAACAAAAGCTGCCGCCACTTCTTTCGCAGTTTACTATTTCCAACTTCAATAGCTCCAAAAAATAATGCCTATTAATAGCGCCGGTTTGAGTATCGTGGTTAGCCAAGTAATAATACTCACTGCGCTCGTCAAGCAGTTTAGTACGTAAGGTTTTAGACATCTCGCTATAGTAAAGTGCGACAAATGCGATAAAGCTGTAAGTCGTTAAAATGGAGATATAAAAGGCAATATCGTCATCGACATACCGCATCGCATTTTGTATAGGGAGGCCGATATTCTGACCCGCAAACAGCAACGACCATGATGCCAGCGCCAAGCCTCCCCAAATTACTCCCGCCTTAGAATCGATACTAATGGCCGCCACCACGGGGAAAATCATTAGGCAAATGGCGACGGGCGACACAATTCCCCCCGTTATCACTGCCAGATAAAGCAAGGCCAAGCAGAGAAACGCCATAAGGGTATTAACAGCAAGAACGTGCCTTCTCAATCCTCGCAGAATATAAATCGACAGCAAGACGCCAATACCAACAAATGCGAATAGGGCCTGCACAATATACAAATCGCGCGAACCCAAGGGAAGAAAGTAACTTGCAACAAAAACGATGACCGAAGTGTAAAATAAGATGCCAAGAATTAGACTGGCGACCAAGCGGTGACGGTAAAATTTTGCACCACCATCCGTATTGGAGTGAAATGAGTCTATGAGTGAAATTAGATTAAAATACTCAAATTTGATCACCCTTAACCTCTTTATTATTTTAGCTTCCCTAGCACCGAGAGCGGCAATCTAGCGTGCTGTAAAAATATGTATCAAACAAAATTGCTACCTGCTGTCACTCCTTAGTAATAGTAGACCACTTTTCTTACCCATGAATGGCCTGCGCATTTCATCCCCGTAAATCATCAGCCAATCACATCGCCCAAGAACACTATTTAAAATCTGCCGAGCTATGCCGCTCAACAAGCTGCTTGTCTTCCGGACCCCAGACCCGATTTACTCTGAGCCCGCGCTTCACCGCCGGCCGCTGTGCAATCTGATTCGCCCAGCGAAGCACATTGGTATAGGAGCTAACATCAAGAAACTCAGCGGCATCATATAAATACCCCTGAACCAGCGCGCCATACCAAGGATAAGTAGCGATATCGGCAATATTATAACTGTCACCACAGAGGTAGTCGTATTGAGATAAATGTTTATCCAACACATCTAATTGGCGCTTCACCTCCATGGTGTAGCGATCAATGGGGTACTGATATTTTTCAGGCGCATAGGCGTAAAAATGGCCAAAACCACCGCCCAAAAACGGCGCACTGCCCTGCTGCCACATAATCCATGACTGGCAAGCCGCACGAGTCGCTGCATCTTTAGGGTAGTAGACGTCAAATTTCTCAGCCAAATAAAGCAGTATTGCCGCCGACTCAAAAACCCGAATGGGCGGATTCACACCGCGATCTAGCAAGGCGGGAATTTTAGAGTTGGGATTAATCTCAACAAAACCACTAGCGAACTGTGCGCCCTCTCCAATATTTACGGTGTAAGCGTCGTACTCGGCCGCACTGATACCAAGCTCAAGTAACTCCTCTAACATCACGGTCACTTTCACACCATTTGGCGTTGCCAGCGAATGCAACTGCAAGTTGTGCTTGCCTACTGGTAAGTCCTTGTCATGAGTGGCGCCGGATATCGGTCGATTAATATTACTGAATTTACCACCGCTTTGACTATCCCACCTCCAAACCGCTGGCGGGGTGTAGCTATTAGAATCTGACATTGAAAACGCTCCCATTATTTTATATAAACTTCGAATTTTCAGACCAATTATGCTGAAGATCGGCGATCCGGCACCCCTGAGCATACTTTAATGCGTGCTGCGCAAGCACTATTAAATAACCGTCAAAGCTGCGACCCACCTTATAACAAAGTAAGACAATAAGTGAACCGCATCACACAGTCCCGTAAGTTAGGCCATTGATCTCTACTAGCAAAAATTGTGGAGTCTGCAGTGTAAATGCACGCCCAAACAATATTTATCTCTCTCTAGGTATGGCCGCGCAATCACCCCGAGCACTTCTACGATCTCATTTTCAAGAGCTACGCTAAACAATCACACCAGATAATCTCGAGAACACCAGCGATACTGAACCTTCTGCCAGCGAGAGCCGCTGTGCTTTTTATAATGGGTGATTTTTTTTGTAGGTTGTTGGCCCCATGGCCTCAATTTGCAAATCAACCATCTTTAAAAATGCAGGTAAAATAACTGAATAATCTTGGTCTGGCAGCAAGCTATTAAGGGCAGCCACGGCTGCCTCGATAGTGGCAAGACCATCCACTCTGGGTGATTTTCTAATCTTATACTGAGATGCCATCTCTGCCTGAATGGCAATGCGGGGCAAAGCTGTCAGCCAAGGATTTAAATATATTAGGCGAGCAACTTTACGCCACGTACCGTCTAATAAAATAAGATTTCTGATATTTTTACCCACAAACTGATCTGCGGTGATCGCGCGCTCAGAGGGAAAAACCAACACGCTTTCTTCCTGCCATGCCGGTCCTATAATCACGGTGGGATCAAAGTCCTCACCCACCACGCGTACCGCACCTGCAATGGATTTTTCTAAAATTGGCGCCGAGGATAAGGCGTGCTTGGCTTCTTTTACGTCCTGTAAAATAATCAGCCGATAAGGACACGTCATAGTCACTAAAGTATCGCATAAGCAGGTTTTAAGGGGTCGGTCGCAGCCTTCACACACAGCGCGCTTCACCATACTGCCACCCTCTACTTAATTAGGAACGCCACAATAACGAATATACGCCAATGATATCGAGGCGTTCAGTTTTTTTAAAATTCCGAGTAAAACCCACCTTCGGTAAATGACCTTGAATATTGCTCTGAAATCGTCTTTGACAGACTATTTTTTTCGCGCTGCTTTTCTGGGTTTACTGCCTGCCTTCGCTGTGTCTGGTCGCTCTGCCGCATGCTCAAGCCAAAACAAGGCATCCAAATAATTAATATAACGACTTAAATATTGCGGTGATAAATCGCGCATTGATGTTAAGGCTTTAATAGCCAGCATTTGCGGATTGAGGGGGCCAGGGCTTTCCGGACCATGTTGAATAGCTAACTCTACTCTTTTTACTACTGAAAGACGCTGTTGAGAAACCTGCATTTCTTGGTTAGCTTTTAAGGGCCTCTGCCCGCGTGTGACCCTACTTCCGTCTCGCTGAGCGGAAATGTCTGCAGTAAACATAGCACCAGCTAAACTGAGATTTTCCTGCTCGGTTAATGTGCGCTCCAACGCAGAGGTCGCCGACTCTGTGGGCGCTTGTTTTTGATCTAATAATTCCCGCAGCCCAGCAAGCTTTGCAAGCGAGCATTGCGGGCTGTAGGCCGACGTTTGCGCAGATAAGCGCTCTATGTGTGCGACAGCATGTTGATCTGCCCTATAAGAAGTTAGAGCCGCGCTAACTTTGTTTTCTAGAACCTGCTGCACTGGGCCACGCTTAGTCGCAGCCCGTTCGAGCAAAGACTCGATGAAACGAAATCGCACAGGATCAAAGTGGTGTGCATTAATTTCTCGCAAGCCTACTAAATCCTGCTGCAGCTTATATAGCATACCCTAAGGCGCCTTTTCTGCCGTATTTTTCACCCTCGGCACCGGCGCCATTTCTACTCGTCGATTTTGCGAGCGGCTATCGCTATCGCTGTTCTCTATCACCGGCTGCTGCGCGCCAAATGCCGCCGCAAATACCATGCCTGCCGGCATTCCCTCATCAATCAGAGTCCGGGTTACGGTAAGCGCACGCTGTGCAGACAGCTCCCAGTTATCACGGAAATGTAAATTACCTTTCTGAATGGGCAAGTCATCAGTGAAGCCACTGACCATAAGCAATTGCTCATTATCTCCGAGATAAACCTGCAGAGGCGCCCGCAGGGTATGGAGCAACTCTCGTCCTTCTTCCTGCAGCTCGGCAGAATTCGAGGAGAATAAGACGTTGCCGCTGATGCCAATTTTACCATCGCGCAAAGTAACTCGACCTGTGGCCAACGGATCAGCCAGCGCCTGCTCTAGGGCTAAGCGTCTCTGCTCTGCCACTTCTCGCTTGTGTATTTCTTTCTCTAGAGTTTGCGACAACTCCAATTGAAATCCTAACGCCCACACTAGTAGCAATACAAACACGCCAACGAGACCCGTCATCAGGTCGCCGAAGATAGCCCATATAGGTGGCTCCTGATCTAAGCCATCGTCCAACTCAGATATACTCACGCCGGAGCGTCCTCTTGGGCAACAGCGGCATGGCTACTCAAGGTTTTTAATTGAGTGATAATTTCTTGATGAGATAGCATATTGTGGTCAATAATTTCCCGCGCCTGAGCAACGTAATA
>JBKEFB010000057.1:0-17068 GCA_046712405.1 Zhongshania sp.
GTCGAAGATTCGGGCAGATACTGCAGGTACGATTCTTGATTGATAAACGACAGTTCAGAAGCCACGGCAGTCTGCAAATCTGCAATTCCAGAAATCATATAATTTGCATCGCCAACTACCTCTCCATCTAGATAATTAGCTAACTCAGACAAGCTTCTTTCAATAATACCCATGCGGCGTGCTCCGTCGATACTTAATTTATTGATTTACTATGAATTGGACTGCAGACCTAAACCGCAGTAAACACTGCGTGCAATTAGGGCATCTACATTTTGGGTAGATATGCTTAGCGATATTCTCTGCATCTATTAGGATATTTTACCCGTCGTTTGGAAAATACATGGAGTTATTTTAGTGAAAATTTGGGATTTAACTCGACTTATACCGTCTTCAGCCAAGCTATAAGAAGCCGATCACTTATGGTTTATCTTAGCCATTCGGGCAAGTTCGGTGTGCTTTTTACTACTCGCTATTGACCATACAGATCGCGCGAGCTAAACCTCAGCTATCGCTAAGCAGGCCTAAAATTCAAGTAACGACACTATTCGGCAAAGATTAATCAGTATTGAAACGCAGGAAATCGTTTAAATGAGCCCAGTAACATCGCAATATCATCAAGAAGGGCTAGAAGAGAACCTGCCGCCATAAAACTATCACCTGTGATGAATTGAGTCGGGCTTATAAATTACCGCAAAATTATACGGTATCAGTAAAATTATCACTCCAAAAATTGGTATAAAAAGGCTACGAATCGAAAGCGATAAGTAAGTATATGTTCGAATTTAAAATGCCGGCAGGAAATCATTACAATAATTGGCTTGTAATTCCGGCAATGTTTGGATAGAACGCGAATGGCTATCTAGCCCAGTTTTCACCGCTTATTAAAGTTATCACTCCATCCTGCGCTTAAAGTTCCTGTTATTGCGTTTAATGTCTGAGTAGTACAACAAGAACGAGATCATATATATGGATTCCCTCAACAACCAGCAGGTCCAAGCAATCATTGCCGAGCTGGGTCAGGCACTATATAGCCACGAACAATGGTATAAAAATTTACAGGGCGTGTTAATTTCCCATGCTGCGTCGAAGCGTTCAGATTTAATGAATGACGCGCGTCTACATTGTAGCTTCGGTCAATGGTATAGCAGTCCTCATTTACTTTTTTTAAAACAAAATCCGCTCTTTATCTCACTTGGAAAAGCCCATGAAAAAATGCACAGAAAAGCGGTACATTTAATTAGACGGATTTCCGATGGTCTACCTATTCTGGTCCGTGACTGGGACCCTTTCGACGATAGCATAGAGAGAATGCGGGGGAAAATTCAGGCCCTTCAAGAAGAGTTTACCGCCATAGTGGATAATCGAGATCCGCTCACTGAATCACAGACAAGAGCTACACTGCTGACTGAACTTTGCGTACAGCAGGCGTTGGTCCAGCGCGGGAAACAGGTTTGCGTCATTGCAATGGTAGATCTTGATAATTTTAAACGTATCAATAATGAATATGGCCATGCCGCTGGTGATGTGGTCCTAATCTCTACCGTTAAGCGACTAAAGTCGCACCTTCGATCATATGATCGAATTTACCGATACGGGGGAGAGGAGTTTATTATTTGCATGCCCAGCACCACGGTAAAAAATAGTTGTGAGGTCATAGAGCATATGCGCGCGGCGGTCGCCGGTCAGCATTTTGACTTCGGTAACACGCACGTCACAGCGTCTTTTGGAGCATCTGTACTGAGGGGATCTCGAACCGTTGAAGAGTCTATACATTGCGCCGACAAAGCGATGTATAAAGCAAAGACAGCTGGCAAAAATCGGGTAGTATTGCACGCATAATAAACCAGAATTTTAAAGAAACCTGTGATATTTAAAGACGAAATTATCGTCATCTAAAGAGTTATAACTTAGTGAAAAAAATAAAATTTAAAAAATGTGACATATAAAAAGTTTGCTTTGTGCGTGTAAGCCTAAAGCCGAAAAGCGAGCATCCTAGCTTTACCAGCGATAAGACACTGAATTACCAAGATTCTAGACGGGTTGGTGAAAACGTAATGCGCTGTGGCTCCTGCAATTACTTTTTTTGGCGACTGAGGTATCAATGGCATATAGCACGATCAGCACATCAGGAAGTGTTCTTCCTAGCAACGCTATATCCCAACAGTCGTCATTAAACCACAGTGAAATACGGCCGCTGTACTGAATAAGCGCATCTTGTTTCAGACGATCTTCTAGGTTTAGCGATGGGTGATATTCGTCACTGAAAATAACGTCAAGATTAGCATGCAGGATTAAGGTATTAGCAACTTCACGCTCATAGCCCAGTAGCAGCTTACTTTAGTAGTCGGCGCCGTACTGATTGTTTTTAACCGTATAATTATTGTTTATGCTGTTAGGGTTTCTGGTACTTGATCTTGAATACAGCTGCCAGATTGATGGCTTTGAAATTCAAAGTCTAAAAACGCCAGACCCGCAGCAAACGTTAAATGTTCACTCAATGCGACACGTCCGTCAAACTCCATATCTTGGGTAATCACTCCAGCGGCATTCCCTACCTTGAAACCTAATATGCGATCAAAAATACTGACCTGACGTTTATCGAACTGGGTATAAAGCAGCGCAGAGTTCAGTTTAGTAACACCGTCAAATAAGCTGGTTTTCAAACCCACTCATAAGGGATGGCGTGTTCTTCTTCAAACTTGAGGCTAACAATAGACACTTAAAGTTAGCGACATCGGCAGTTGGATTAGACTGAGTTTGGTAGCAGGGCGACGCACTAGATCTGGCATCGAAACCGCCTGATATAAAAACCCGATGTGCTGAGAGACAAGCCATATCTTAGAATGCTCCAAAATATTGGTTTATTTCACTTTTATACCTCAGCTTAAAGCATTTGGGTGTTTGTCATTGGTTTGCCGTACTATCGCCGGTAGGCATTAATGATTAGCGACGGATCCTGCTCAATAAGAAGTTTAAATAATGGGGAAGACATGAGCACAGATAAGCCAAGGCAAAGCCGAAAGGGAAATCGAGAGAAGTTAATGAATGCCGCGCTAAAGCTGCAAGCACAAGATCAGAGTGGCTTATCTGGTATTAGTCTGCGTCGCATTACCAAGGCCTGCGATTTAAGTCCGCCGGCATTTTATAGCCACTTTGCCTCTATGGAAGAGCTCGGCCTGGCGCTGGTCAACGACGTCGGCAGTACATTAAGGGAATTATTGAAGGGGGTGGGAGATGCGTATACAGAGCAGCCTGTGATTACCGCCACGGTGGCAGCTGCATTCGGCTATATTCGTGACAATGGATCCTTATTTATTCTTATAGCCCGCGAAAGGGCTGGAAGCTCTGCCTTAATTCGAACATTCATTCGAACTGAGGTGAAAATAATTGTCGCTGAAATGGCAGCCGACTTTCACGAGCGAGGACTTTTTAAGCGCTTTAATATATTAGAAAAGGAAGCAGTCGCAGCCGCAATCGTGTCACTGGGCTTGGGCTTGGTACCGGACTTGTTGGACGTATATCGTGACTCACCGGCTGACAGCGATGCACTGCTGTCACAATTTGTATCTCAAGTGCAGTTTTTTTTATCCTGATATAGCGAAGTTAAGTGCTAGATGACTAGAGCGGCCATAGCTGCAACGCCAAACTATAGTTTTATACATACGAAGAGGGCGTTTCCTGAACTGAGATTCCAAGGGACAAGCTTTTCGTAGTCATGTTCAAAAATATGGACTTCAAAATATGGTGATAGCAGCGCCCGTAATTCCTCGAAACTGACTGCCACCATGGGGTGTTCATCTTGCCAGGATTGGGTTTTATTCGCTGTTGTCTTTTGAATACTGAGCTTTAGAGTTTGTTCTTCACCCTCACCACAATAAAACCATCTAGAGCTGAAAACATACTGGCTACCGCCTTGTTTCGCCGTGTGGCTGGTAAATGAGCCGTTGTCGATTTTAGTTTTGTCTACGCTATTAAAGCAAAACACGCCCTTAGCCTCTAAGGCTCTATGGCTGCGTTTAATACAGTCTTTAAGTCTCTCGACAGTAGCGCTGTAGTGGATGGAATAAAGAAAGCAGGTGATTAAGTCGACGGGAGCTGACACTGTAAAAGCGCATATATCTTGCCGGCTAAATTGCGCCGCTGGGCAGCGCCGCTGCGCAATATCTAACATCGGCTGATTGAGATCTATGCCCTCACTAACGTAGCCGCGGTCGATAAGATGGCGTATATGCGGGCCGGTACCACAAGCCAAATCTAAGTGTTTACTACCCTGATTGCCGAAGATCTGCTGCAGTCTATGGGCTGTGTCACTCTGGGCTAAATAGTCAATGTCGGCGCACATTAGGTCGTAGTAGGCCGACAAATCGGTATAGAGGATAGTCTCAGACATAGGCACAGATACAAACGTTTTATGGGTGGTGCAGTATAGCAATTAGCGTTGTTTAGGAAACCAAAAAGACAGTGGATAAGCGCGCAGTTGTCGACTTTTTCGGGCTGCGCTGGAACTTAGCTTGGCGGGTATACCCAACTCCCCAACGGCATAAGGAACTGCGGATTTATTGAGGTCCAACACATAAAAAGGATTTGTTTGTGCAAAGCTGACTAGATATAAGCGGTCCGCTAAAAATCGCACGATATAGAGCGATTTATTGGGCTTGTGAATCTCAATGGGACCGACCACGTTTGGCAGGGTCATAATTCGGTCTAGGCGTAAATCGTCGCTAGACTCTTGTTTTTAGGACTGGGTATTGCTGGGGCTAATTTAAGCACTGGCTGGCAGTGTTGGAGGACTACATCGCAAAATACTTACAGTCATCATGGGCTTAAGGTAAGCTTCTCGAAACCCCATGACATTCAATGCTTATGCGTTATTACAGCTTAGAGAAATACATCAACTTGTTTGACGGCTATCGCAAAGTCTTTAAGATTGATAGCCACCACCTCATGCTGCTGCAGGTGGATGGCGATCGCTATTTGATTGAGAGCAACTGTCCACATCGCGAATATCCGTTGAGCAGTTCGGATTTGGAGGGCATGGAGCTGGTATGTCCGCAACATGGTTATCGATTTGATATACAAAGCGGGGCGCTAAAACACTTCAGCGAAGAGCCTTGTCGGAACTTATTATGCTTTGATCTAGTCGATAGGGATAATGAAGTCGGCGTAATGCTGGAGTATTGAGATTGTAAATATCGAATCGCGTTAAATCGAAGACACAAAAAAACCCGAACAGCATTCACTGTCCGGGCTTTTTTTTGGAAGCTAACTAAGTAAATTACTTAGCTGCAGCCGCTTTCTTTTCTTTCTCTTTGGCAATAATGGTCTCAGATACGTTTGCTGGGCAAGCAGCGTAATGAGAGAATTCCATTGAGAACTGACCACGACCAGATGTCATCGTGCGCAGGGTGCTGATGTAACCAAACATTTCAGAAAGTGGGACATCTGCTTTTATGCGAACGCCACTTGAGTTTGGCTCTTGACCAGAGATCATGCCCCGACGGCGGTTTAAGTCGCCGATAACATCACCAACGTGATCTTCTGGGCTGTAAACGTCAACTTTCATCACTGGCTCAAGAAGCTGTGGGCCGGCTTTAGGCATAGACTGACGGAAAGCGCCTTTAGCAGCAATCTCAAACGCGATTGCAGATGAGTCAACTGCGTGGAAGCCACCATCAACTAGAGTCACTTCAACATCCAGGACAGGGAAACCTGCCAGAGGACCTACACCCATCATTGAGCGGAAGCCCTTTTCAATGGCTGGGAAGAATTCCTTAGGAACATTACCACCAACCACTTTAGAAACGAAAGTGAAGCCAGTATTCGCTTCGCCCGGCTTAACAACGTAATCGATTTTACCGAATTGACCAGAACCACCAGACTGTTTCTTGTGAGTGTAGCTGTCATCAATTTCTTGAGTAATGGTTTCGCGGTAGGCAACCTGTGGTTGGCCTACTGTCAAATCAACACCGTAGGTACGCTTAAGGATGTCGACTTTGATGTCCAGGTGCAATTCACCCATTCCTCTCAGAATAGTTTCACCAGAGTCGATGTCGGTCTCAACACGGAAGGTTGGATCTTCGGCAACCATTTTACCGATCGCAATACTCATCTTCTCAGTTGAGCCCTTATCTTTAGGCGTAACCGAGATAGAAATAACGGGCTCTGGGAAGACCATCGCTTCCAATGTACAGGGCTGCTTTGGATCACATAAGGTGTGACCGGTTTGTACGTTTTTCATACCAACAATAGCGATGATGTCACCAGCTTGTGCGTGGCTTAATTCATTGCGCTCATCAGCTTGCATTTCTACCATACGGCCAACACGTTCTGACTTACCGGTGAAGGAGTTGAGAATGGTGTCGCCTTTATTCAATTTACCAGAGTAAATACGAATAAAAGTAAGAGCGCCGAAACGGTCATCCATGATTTTGAATGCCAAAGCGCGGAAAGGCTCATCAGCAGATACAATAGCGAATTCGCCGTTGGCATTACCTTCTTCGTCAGTCAAAGGCTGCGGATTAACTTCGGTAGGTGATGGCAAGTAGTCAATAACAGCGTCCAACAACAGCTGCATGCCTTTGTTCTTAAAAGCAGAGCCGCAATAAGTTGGGAAGAAGACCAGCTCTAAGGTACCTTTGCGGATACACAGGTTGATGTCTTCAATAGAAGGTTGCTCACCTTCCATATAGGCCATCAATAGGTCATCGTTCATTTCTAGCGCTGTTTCAACAAGTTGCTCGCGATACATTTCAACGTTATCAACCATATCGGCTGGAACGTCTTCGATCGTGTAGTTTTCTGGCTGTCCGGTTTCATCCCATATATAGGCTTTACGGGTCAACAGATCGACAACGCCTTTAAAGGTGTCTTCGGCGCCAATCGGCAAAGTCATGATTAATGGCGTGGCGCCCAATACTTTTTTGACTTGGTCAGTTACGCGAATAAAGTCAGCGCCGATACGGTCAAGTTTATTTACAAAAATAAGACGCGACACTTTCGAGTCGTTGGCATAGCGCCAGTTGGTTTCTGATTGAGGCTCTACGCCGCCAGAACCACAGAATACGCCGATACCGCCATCGAGGACTTTCAGTGAACGATATACTTCTACTGTGAAGTCGACGTGGCCCGGTGTATCGATAACATTGAAACGGGTGTCTTTCCAAAAACAGCTGACTGCCGCTGACTGAATGGTAATGCCGCGCTCAGCTTCCTGCTCCATGAAATCAGTTGTTGATTCGCCTTCATGAACCTCGCCAATTTTATGGATTTTACCGGTCAGCTTAAGGATACGCTCGGTAGTCGTGGTCTTACCGGCGTCAACGTGGGCGAAAATACCAATATTTCTGTAACGGGATAGATCAGTCATAGCGCTCTCTAGATAAACTGGGTTGAAAATTAGGCCGTCAATGTACAGTAAATTAGTAAATTTTGCTTGCAGAAAATGACATTAGAAGGCGTTTGGGTGTATTTATTTTCGAAAAAATGGGGAGGATGTAAAAAAACGGCTGCCGAGCTCTATCTCCACAGGAGGCATGGTCTGAATTTGTCGCATTTTCAGTGCTTTGGTGGCCAAACAGACTCTCTAATTAGAGTGTGTTTAGTGCTTGCGCAGATACATCATAAATGCCGATTAATATAGCCTGCGTAAATATCGCGCTTGCTCTGCACGCTCCCACATCCGGTCAAAGCGCTCTTGGTAATCTTTTACTGTTGGGGGCAGGTAATAGCTACACCAAGCCGTGTTTGGCGCACTTTCTGGATAAACTAATATACCGCTGCTATCTGCAAGTAGAAAAAGCTCATTTAATTCAGGCCGGAAGTCTGACGGAAGCACCCGTAAGGGTAGGGCGGAAGGCAATCGTTGACTAAGCGCAACTAAGGGGTGGCGGTTTTCTCTAAGGGCGGTTTCATCGCAAATTAATAGACGTATCTCACTTTGGCGATGGCTCCGGGCAAGTGCCGACAAGACGCTAACGAGGGCGTCACTGGCATAGAGTTCGGGCTCAAGCGCAACGCTAAATATGCGCAGGGTTCGGCGCGCCTGAGCGCATAAATCCAACGCTGTCGCAGCCAGGTCAATTGGCACAAACCGCGGGCCGTCTTGCCTGAGTTTGCGATGCTCACGCAATAACATTTGCATGGCTTGATGGGGAATACCGGCGTCCATAAATATATCGCCGTAGGGCGTAAAACCGCCCTCAACATAAAAGCTGATGGCGTGATCTTGAGCCGCAAGACTAAGGACTCGCCAGTCTTGGTCTTTAGCGTAAGCTACTACCGTTTTTAAAAGCGCCTTGCCGACACCTTGCCCACGAAAGCATTTACGCACCGCCATACGACCAATATTGCCATTACCACGCACCCTAACCGTAGCAACTGCGCGCCCATCTATGTATGCCAGCCAGTGGTGGCAATGCGCGTCATATTCGTCAAGCTCAAGCTCAATTGGGACAGCTTGTTCGTCGACGAAAACCTCGTGACGGATGGCACTGAGCTCGCCACTGGCAGTTTGCCAATTAGTCTTGCGTATCATCATAGAAGCATAAAGTGCCATTGCAGAATAAGGCGTACATCATATCTGGGCTCAAACGATGAGCAATATCGATAGTAATACCACATTCTATTTCGCACAAAGCTTTAACGTCGTCACGCTGATCTAATGGATAGGGAAATCCCAATCCGTCGGCAAATAGGTAGTCATCATCGAAGGCCAGTCTAGCACCCAAGCGCAGCTGTAATGGCTCGCCGTCAGCCAACTCCAGCAGAAATTCTTCCAAACTTAGTGAGTCGTCGGCCAAACTTTCTTGATCTGGAACACGAGTCATCATTTCGCCAAACCAGCGACCTAAGTGCGCATCGTTATCGATATGTTGCAGTATTAATGATTTAACGTGCTGACGAACATCGCTAGATATTTCGGCGGGGTGAGCCTCGGCGTCAAGCCGCGGATCTTGGTAGCGGATTGATTCATCGAGGAAGCTGGCAATATCATCACCATAATCGCTTAATAAGCTCGCCTCAGACGGCGCCCTAAAACCCACTGACAGAGTAATACAATCGTCACCTTCGGCAATGCCCCAGTGGGCCACTCCCGGCGGCACATACAGCATATCTCCAGCGTCGAGCAGATATTCTTGCTCAACACTGAAATCTTCCAGTAAGCGCAAGCCGGCCTGACTTGCCAGTGGCGTATGCACTGAGCAATGGCCGCCGACTTTCCAGCGCCGGCGACCGCTGCCCTGCACTAAAAAGACGTCGTATTGATCGTAATGGGGGCCAACATTGCCGCCGTCACAGGCGTAGCTAACCATAATATCTTCTGTCCGCCAACGGGGAATAAAGCGGAAGTGCGCGAGCAAGTCAGCCAATTCCGGCAGGTAGTGATCTACACTTTGAACCAGCAAGGTCCATTTAGATGCCGGCAAGGCACTGAAATCATCTTCCTTAAAGGGACCGTTACGCAATTCCCAGACGCCGTCTCTTTCAATAATAATACGACTATCAACATCGTCTTCACAGGCCAGGCCCGCAAGTTCGTCGCCGTCTAATGGGCACTGAAAGCCTGGCAGTGCATTTTTTATAAGCAGTACTTCGCGCTGCCAAAACCGATCTAAAAATACCTGAGGATCAAAATCTTGCAGCGCCACGGCATTAAATCCGCTTTGCTTGAGCAATGGCATTGCCTATATAGCTTGCTGGGGTCAACTCGCGCAATTCAGCTTTTGCTGCGTCTGGTATATCTAGGCCATCTACAAACGCCTTTAAAATGTCTGCAGTAATACGCTGCCCGCGGGTAAGAGCTTTTAACTTTTCGTACGGTTCTTCTATACCGTAGCGACGCATAACAGTTTGAATCGGCTCTGCCAATACCTCCCAGCTATCGTTAAGATCTGCGGCAATACGAACAGTATTAATTTCCAGCTTGCTCAAGCCCTTCATCGTTGCCTGGTACGCGATCACACTGTAGGCAATACCAACACCCATATTACGCAGTACGGTTGAGTCAGTGAGGTCACGCTGCCAGCGCGAGATAGGCAGTTTTACTGCCAAATGGTGCAGTACTGCGTTGGCAATACCGAGATTACCCTCTGAGTTTTCGAAGTCAATGGGGTTAACTTTATGCGGCATAGTGGAGGAGCCAACTTCGCCGGCAATGGTTCGCTGCGTAAAGTAACCCAAGGAAATATAGCCCCAAATATCGCGATTTAAATCAATTAAGATGGTGTTGAAGCGCGCGACCGCATCGAATAATTCTGCAATATAATCGTGGGGCTCAATTTGGGTGGTGTAGCGATTCCAGTTAATACCGAGCTTGGTAATAAAGTCTTCGGCATTGGCTTCCCAGTCGATGTCGGGATAAGCGGACAGGTGAGCGTTGTAATTACCCACTGCGCCGTTGATTTTTCCCAATAATTCAACTTCAGCGATCACTTGGCGCTGGCGCCGCAGACGTGCCACGACGTTAGCGAATTCTTTACCCATCGTGGTCGGACTGGCAGTTTGTCCGTGGGTGCGAGATAGCATTGGCACTTCGGCAAACTCATGGGCTTGATCCGTGAGCTTGGTGACAATAGCGTCACATTCCGAAAGCAGTATTTCTCGGCCTTCACGCAGCATTAGAGCATGCGATAGGTTGTTAATGTCTTCTGAGGTGCAGGCAAAATGAACAAATTCAGAAACCGCCGCCAGCTCAGCATTATTGCTGATCGCTTCTTTTATATAATACTCAATCGCTTTGACGTCGTGATTGGTTGTCGCTTCAATCTTCTTAACTTTCTGCGCGCCAGATTCATCAAAGTTGACAATTAGATCTTCTAAAACTGCATTGGCATCAATGCTCAGGCTAGGGACTTCAGTGATTGCGGTGTTTGCAGCCAGTTGCTGGAGCCAGCGCACTTCTACGACAAGACGATATTTGATCAGTCCGAATTCACTGAAAACGGGGCGCAGGCTAGCGGTTTTGCTACCGTAGCGACCATCAACAGGTGAGATGGCAGAGAGTGCGGATAAATCCATATTGAATACCTTTTCTATAGCGGGGCGGGCAGTTCGGAAAGCGCGCAATATACACGAATTAGCGTCGAATTTCAGTTGCCAGCAGGTGTTTGGTTTGGGTGTAAATACGATTTCTCTGCAATACTAATTTCCAGCGATTACCGCCAGCTTGACGCCAGAGGTAGCCAGCGCGAATTGCAGCTAATAAAAGCGCACGAATACGAGCCGCGTTATTGGGGTTTTTGAGTTCTTGGGCACTGCCGCTTATCTGGATTCTAAAGTTATACTTAGAAATCGTATCCTGATAGATCGCTGAAAGAGAGTTAGATAAGCTATTAATATCGTTAACATTAAATTCTTTTTGCTTAGCAGTATGTTGCAGTCGACTGCGCAATAGGGCGGAGGTATCAGAGTCCTTCCGGAGTTTTTTGTGTAGATGTAATATCCCCAGACAATAGCGCGTCACGCTCTTGCGCTCGCCGTAGTCATTGCCGCTAAGCAAGTCCCGCAAGCCTCGAACACCCACACCTAGATTTTCGATGCCGCCGTAAGCTTCCTCAGCGCTTGTCGCTGAAAATCTAAACAAGCTATCGATCGTTGCGTCTACTGCCTGGGGCTCGGCTTGACCGGTGCGCGCAATTTGATCAACCAACACCGCAGCTTGCACTATCGCAGCAAGGGCCAAGGTCTGCTGGCGCAACTGCAGATTCTTGTCATTTTTTTGGATTTTATTATTAGCGCTCATCAGTACTGATACCCGGCTTCAATAATACCGCCACCCAAGCAAACTTCATCGTTATAAAAAACCACCGACTGTCCCGGGGTAATTGCGCGTTGCTGTTCGGTAAAATGCACATCAAAGCCAGTCTCAGTTTGGCGGACTTCACACTGTTGATCAGCCTGGCGATAGCGAGTTTTAGCAGTGCATTGATGCGGCATAGTCGGCATCTGTGCGCTTATCCAGTGAATGTCGGTGAGCTGCAATGCCTGTTTAAATAAGGCCGGGTGCTGACCACCCTGAGCAACGAGTAACACATTGCGATTCAAGTCTTTGTCAATGACATACCAGGGCTCGTCGCCACCGCCTTTTACTCCGCCAATACCAAGGCCTTGGCGCTGGCCGATTGTGTGGTACATCAAGCCGCTGTGTTGGCCCATATCGTCACCGTTCAGAGTTTCAATACGGCCGGGTTTAGCGGGCAGATATTGCTGCAGGAAATCTTTAAAACGGCGCTCACCGATAAAACAAATACCAGTACTGTCTTTTTTGTCATGGGTGATTAGGCCGTACTTTTCAGCTAGGGCACGCACTGCAGGCTTTTCAACTTCACCCACGGGGAATAGCGTTCTGGCGAGTTGCTCACTGCCCACGGCGTGGAGGAAGTAACTTTGATCTTTATTGGCATCGAGACCCTTTAATAGCTGTGTTGTCCCATTAAGATCTCTTCGCCGGGTGTAGTGGCCAGTGGCAATATAATCTGCGCCTAGTACCGTCGCGTAGTCGAGAAAGGCTTTAAATTTAATTTCACGGTTGCAAAGAATGTCGGGATTTGGGGTGCGTCCAGCTTTGTACTCCGCCAAAAAGTGTTCAAATACGTTATCCCAGTACTCAGACGCAAAGTTGGCTGTGTGCAGGTAAATGCCCAATTTTTCACAGACCGCACTGGCGTCTGCCAAATCATCTTTGGCAGTGCAGTATTCAGTGCCGTCATCTTCATCCCAATTTTTCATAAATAAACCCTCAACCTTATAGCCTTGCTGCATAAGAAGTAGGGCCGATACCGAGGAGTCAACGCCACCGGACATGCCGACAATGACTTTGGTGTTGCTGGGGTCTTGCTGAATCATTAATGATATCCGTTAAGCTGGCTTTGTGGCGCCGCTGTGTTTGCTCGCCGCGCTAATAAATTAGTGATAGTGGGTAGCGCTGTCCCCGCAAGTATCGCTCTAAGCATTCCAGTACCAAGGGGCTGCGAAGCTCAATAGTACGTGCTCGCAGTTCGTCTGGAGTTAACCAAATAGCTTGCTCAATGTCGGTGTCGAGTTTTTGTTCTGGACAAAATGCGATAGGTCGCGCAAAAAAACTGGTGCGCTGATAAGTCACGCCATTTTCCGGCGCCGTGTAAAGACCGACACCTATAACCCCTAAAATCTCTACCCGCCACTGGGTTTCCTCCAGTGTTTCTCGCAGCGCCGCTGCCACCAAACTCTCATCTTTTTCAAGATGTCCCGCCGGCTGGTTTATTACTCTGCGGCCATGTTTGATTTCTTCAACGAATAAAAACTTACCATCGTTTTCAACCAAGGTCGCTACGGTTACATGGGGCTGCCAATCCATAGGGTCTTCCGTTTACTAAAGTGATAATTATAACAGGCGCAATGCGTTAAGAACTACGCTTACCGGGCCGCGGTCTATGAGTTTTGCTCCCAATAGACATTGGCTTAGCGCTCCTGCGAGGCTTGTAGCGAATAAACTCAGGCCCAAGGGTAAGCGAGGTATATTCGCCTGGCGCTAGGTTCTCAATGCTCCAGTCGCCAATACTCGCGCGTATCAGGCGCAGGGTAGGGAAGCCGATCGCCGCGGTCATGCGCCGAACTTGCCTGTTGCGGCCTTCACTTATTGTCAGGCTTATCCAACTGGTAGGAATATTGGCCCGAAAACGGACCGGCGGCGTTCGGGCCCAGAGCCCTGCAGGCTCATCCATTCGCTTTATTATTGCCGGTAAAGTAGGACCATCATTTAAATGCACGCCTTTTTGCAGCGCGGCCACGGCCTCATCGCTGACATCACCATCAAGTTGTACCCAATAGGTTTTGGGTAACTTATGCCGTGGGTGACTTATCTGATGCTGCAGTTCGCCGTCGCTGGTTAAAATCATCAGCCCCTCCGAATCATAATCGAGCCTGCCGGCAGGATATATCGAGGGTATCCTGATGTAATCAGATAGGTTGGCTCGGCCATCAGCGTCAGTAAACTGACTCATGACCTGGAAGGGCTTATTAAATAAAAAAATATCACTCACGCTAAAATAGGCTCATTCATAGAAGAAATCTGGGTATAAAGTGTTATGATGATTCAGCTTTTTGCTGAAGCTGCATTGTAGCAAATTGCAGTTTATTTCGTTTGTGAGCGAGCACGAGCACAGATATTAACTGATAAACCATGGAGTCAAAAATGGGATACCAACATATCAAGGTACCTACTGCGGGCGAGAAAATCACCGTTAATGCGGATCTTTCCCTCAATGTACCCGATCGGCCAATTATTCCTTTTATCGAAGGTGATGGCATCGGAGCAGACATTACTCCGGCGATGATCAACGTAGTTGATGCAGCCGTTGAAAAAGCCTACTCAGGCACTAAGAAAATCAGCTGGATGGAAATTTACACTGGCGAAAAAGCGGCAGAGTTGTATGACGGTGATTGGTTCCCGGCAGAAACTCTGGATGCAATAAAAGATTACGTCGTTGGCATTAAAGGTCCGCTAACAACACCAGTCGGTGGTGGCTTTCGTTCTTTAAACGTCGCCTTGCGCCAAGAATTAGATCTTTACGTCTGTCAGCGTCCAGTGCGCTGGTTTGAAGGTGTGCCGTCTCCGGTGAAAGAGCCAGGCAAGACCAATATGGTTATTTTCCGCGAAAACTCTGAAGATATTTATGCAGGGATTGAGTGGAAAGCCGGCACTCCTGAAGTCAATAAGGTGATTGAATTCCTTCAGGAAGAAATGGGCGTTACCAAAATCCGCTTCCCACAAGAATGCGGTATTGGTATCAAGCCAGTTTCTAAGGAAGGTACTCAGCGCTTAGTACGTAAAGCCCTTCAATACACCATTGACCAAGATTTGCCGTCACTGACCATCGTGCACAAGGGCAATATCATGAAGTTCACCGAAGGTGCTTTCAAAAACTGGGCTTACGAGCTAGCAATGGAAGAGTTTGGTGGCGAACTACTCGACGGCGGTCCCTGGGTAAGCATTAAGAACCCAAACACCGGCAAAGATATTGTTGTTAAAGACGTCATCGCTGATGCCATGCTTCAGCAAGTGTTATTGCGTCCGGACGAGTATAGCGTTATCGCGACACTCAATCTCAACGGCGATTACTTGTCTGATGCACTAGCAGCGCAGGTCGGTGGTATTGGTATCGCGCCAGGAGCAAACCTGAGTGATAATATTGCTCTATTTGAAGCGACACACGGTACTGCGCCCAAGTACACAGGCCAAGACAAAGTGAACCCAGGATCACTGATTTTGTCTGCGGAAATGATGCTGCGTCACATGGGCTGGAATGAAGCTGCAGACTTGATCATTGTCGGTATGAATGGCGCAATTCAAGCCAAGACGGTGACCTATGACTTTGAGCGCCTGATGGAAGGTGCCACCCTGTTGAAATGTTCAGAGTTTGGCGACGCAATCGTCAAGCATATGGCGTAAAACATCCCCGCCACCGACGCTTGTCGGTGGCGATATTCTTTAAGCAAGTAATCCTGTTCTTTTCAGACTTTGTCAGATGCCTGAATGTCAGTGGCATGCAGGCCCTTAGGGCCCGGCTCTGCGCTAAACTTCACGCTTTGTCCCGCCGTTAAGGTTTTATAACCTTCCATGGTAATGGCAGAATAGTGCGCAAAAACCTCATCTTCACTATTTTCCGCGACGATAAATCCGTAGCCTTTGGCGTTATTGAACCACTTTACAACACCCTGCTGCATAACTTTACTTCCCTAGTTGTCGTTATAGTTATCGCTGTATTTACGAAAAGCCTTGTATTTTAATACTTAGCCCCCATTTTTAAAACAGTACAGCTTCGCCGTCAAGTTAAGAAAGTGTAAAAGATGAAGTTGGTGTGTTTCCCTATTGCGCGAGGTCAAAGTGGTGATAAGCTCAGTTAAAGCGAGTAAAAATGCATATTAATATCCAGAGTTCAGGCGATAAGCCAGACGAAGACAACGGTAGCGGCTTAGCAATTCAGGAGTCAAAACCGGAATTAAAGAAGCCACGTATGTATGCTGTGGTGTTATTAAATGACGACTACACTCCGATGGAGTTCGTAGTTGAAATTTTAGAAGATTTCTTTTACTTGGATCGGCAACGCGCCACACAAGTAATGCTTGCAGTGCACACCAAAGGTAAAGGGGTGTGCGGTGTGTTTACTAAAGATATCGCTGAAACTAAGGCGGCACAGGTAAACCAATATGCAAGAGATAATGGGCACCCGCTACTTGCTGAGACAGAAGATAGCGATGCCTGAAGTTTTTAATGTCAAAATGCGGATGTAATCTATGTTGAGCAAAGATCTCGAAACAACATTGAGCCAGGCATTTAAATCGGCTCGTAGTCGTCGGCATGAGTTTATGACCGTCGAACATCTCTTATTGGCCTTGGCCGATAACGAGGCCGCCGTGAAAGTGCTGTTGGCATGCGGTGCGGATTTGACCCAGCTTAAAGGTGAACTTAAGGAATTTGTTGAGGCAACGACGCCTCGCATTCCTGAAGATGATGCCGAACGCGACACCCAGCCAACTCTGGGTTTTCAGCGGGTACTGCAGCGCGCAGTTTTCCACGTGCAGTCCTCCGGCAAACAGGAAGTGACTGGCGCAAATGTGCTTGTGGCCATGTTTAGTGAGCAAGAGAGCCAAGCGGTTTATTTTTTGAAGTCGCAAAGCGTTAACCGTCTTAACGTGGTTAATTATATTACTCATGGGATCTCAAAAGTCTCTGGTGCCGAAGGTATTGATCAAGAGCAGCAGCAAGATCAAGATGCAGAAAATGCCGATCCGGAGCAGCGTCCGCTAGACAACTTCGCTACTAACTTAAATGAAGAAGCAAAGGCAGGTCGCATAGACCCGCTAATTGGTCGCGCTGACGAAGTGGAGCGGGTTGCACAAATTCTTACCCGACGCCGCAAAAATAACCCGCTACTGGTTGGCGAGTCTGGTGTTGGCAAAACAGCGATTGCAGAAGGCCTAGCAAAACGTATTGTCGATGGTGAAGTGCCTGATGTACTCATTGGCAGCGTAGTGTACTCCCTTGATATGGGCGCCTTGCTCGCGGGCACTAAATATCGCGGCGACTTTG
>JBKEFB010000058.1:0-16856 GCA_046712405.1 Zhongshania sp.
CCACCCTCACCATTAGCGCCGTGACAAGCAGAACAAGAGCTAACGTAAATCGGTTTGCCGCGTTCAACCAGCTCTTCTAGCGAGAAGTCTTTCGACATCAATGCTTTAACCTCAGCTGAGGCCGCTTTCTTCTCGGCTAACCACGCTTGGTATTCAGACTCTTCAACAACCTTAACCACAATGGGCATAAAGCCATGATTGCGACCGCAAAGCTCAGCACACTGACCGCGGAAAACACCGGTTTCGGTCGCTTTAGTCCAAGATTCGTTGATGAAACCAGGAATCGCGTCGCGCTTCACAGCCAGTGCAGGCACCCACCACGCATGCAATACGTCATTGGCAGTAACAAGAAAACGTACTTTCTTGTTTACAGGAATAACGACAGGCTCATCAACCTCTAACAAGTAGTTAGAGCCTTTGGCTTCAGTGTTCGCAATTTCTGCGCCGTCAGTCGCCAAATTCGAAAAGAAACTTATATTGTCGCCATCGGGATTGATGTATTCGTACTTCCACTTCCACCGGTAGCCGGTGATCAGAATGTCGAGATCAGCGTCATCGGTGTCGTAGATTTCGATCAGGGTTTTTGTAGCTGGAACAGCCATAAACATCAGGATCAAAAATGGCACTATGGTCCAAGCAATTTCCACGCGGGTATTTTCATGAAAAGTTGCCGGTTCCTGATGACGCTCTTTACGGTATGCAAATACCGAATAAAACATCACGCCAAAAACCACTATGCCTGTTACGACGCAAATGTAGAAAACCCACATGTGCAAATCGTAAATTTGATGACCAATCTCGGTAATACCGGGGGTCATATTGGTTTGCCAACGCTCAACCTGCTCGGCCCATGCACCGGCACTAAACAGACTTAGCAGCATTAGCACAGGACTAAGCGCCAGCTTAAGCAGCCGTTTCGCTTTTAAATACATCTCCCGTGTCTCCATTTACATTAATAAAGCCCCAACACCACATAAAGACTGCCATGCACAAGTTTTTAATCTATTTGGGGAACCCAATCTTTAGATTGGGCTCTTAAATAGATGCGGACAAAACCCGGTATGAACTTTTTCCAAATTCATACTGAGATTTATTCGTAGTTTGCACATCACAAACCCATAGATGCTGCTTTGGGTGTGACAAAACGCCGCAATTATAAACCCGTTGAATGCGCCAGCGCTACTCTGGCACTGCGTAATAAATGGTAACTTATACAATAAATTCAGTTCTTATCTGCTAGCCACACTAATTAAAGTGTCAATCTAAATTAAAAACCACAAGATATAGGATAAAATCTATTTCAATTCTAACTCCCAGATAAATCTAAATCCGCCCTAATTCTGTGCAGCCCCGCTAAGCACTTGGCTATTTACGCGATATACTTGCGCCATGACCCCAAAGCAACACATTAACCGCCGCATACGAGCGCTTTCCGGACCAATGATCCTTGCGAACCTGTCAGTACCGCTGCTGGGTATTGTGGATACGGCCATTCTTGGCCGCCTAAATGATAGTCGCTATTTAGGCGCCGTCGCCATAAGCAGCAGTTTACTTGCTTTTTTATATTGGGGCTTTGGATTTTTACGAATGGGCACCACGGGTGCCAGCGCGCAATCGCATAACCACAACGACAGCGCCGGCCTATTAATGAAGGCGCTGGCCTTTAGCTGGGCAATCGCAATATTCATATTTTTTGCGGGTCACTCGTTCAGCCATCTTGGCCTGTCGGCAATGAATGCCAACGACACCTTAATGCCCCTAGCTAAAAGCTATCTGCATATCCGCCTGTACAGTGCACCCGCGGTTTTGGGAACCTATGTTGTCGTTGGCTGGCAAATCGGCCAGCAACAAACTCGCTGGCCGCTGGCAATTGCACTAACCACTAACCTCATCAATATTGCCTTAGACTATGTCTTTATCATCAAACTCAATCACTACAGCGATGGCGCAGCGGTCGCCAGCGCCATCAGCGAATATTGTGGTTTTGGCCTAGCGCTTTGGTCGGTGCGCTCGCCACTAAAACGTATCAGTAAACTTGGTATTAGCCATGCGTGGTCACAGGGTCCTGATCTTAAACAGCTACTTAGTAGCAATTTTCAGCTTTTCATTCGCACCGCAGCACTATTATTTAGCTTTGCTTTCTTCACGGCACAAAGTGCAACCCTAGGCCAAAATCAGCTCGCCGCCAACGCAATACTAATCCAGCTAATGATGATTAGTGCCTATGGCTTGGACGGTTTTGCCCACGCCGCAGAAGCCTTAGTAGGTGAGGCCTATAAAAGACGTGATAGAGCTCTGCTAATCACCACCTGCCTAGCCTGCGCCAAATACTGCGCAGTAACTGCGTTCATCGGTAGCGCTGCGCTCTTTATACTCAAGTCGCTCATTATTGGCGCCATGACAGATTTACCTGCCGTCGGCCAACTAGTGCACCAGTATTACTGGTGGATAATCTGGCTGCCCTTACTGTGCGCCCCCAGCTACTTGCTAGACGGTATCTATATCGGTTCGCTAAAAACCCAAACCATGCAATGGTGCATGTTATTTTGCGTTAGCACTGTGTACCTACCGCTTTGGGCCGTCACCCAGAACTGGGGCAACCAGGGGCTCTGGTTTGCCTTCAGCATATTCAATTTAGCTCGCGGCCTGAGCTTGGCCCTGTTATTTCGCTACAGTATCCTAAAAAATCTACCATCTCGGTAATCCGACCCCCGCTACCATACGTAACGCAATCGAAACGCTAAGAAACAGTCTTTATTGACACCGAAATGCCCCTTTGTCTTATTGTTATGATAATGAGCATAACTTGATACGCAAAACCAGATATCCATGTTTGTGTATATCGGTATCAATACTGATCACCTAATTCCTACACCTAATCTTTACGTCATTTTTTGACGAGGTATGACCAATGAAAAAATCCACATATTTGCTCATAGGTATATTGTTAAGCCTAATAAGTACCAGCGTATTCGCTCAGTGCGCTGCACACGCCGTATTCCGTGCACCCGACATCCCTGAATTACGTGATACCAACTTTGAACAGGTAGCTCAACTTGAAGAATCGGTAAGAAGCTATCTCGCTGACGCTGAGGAAAGACTGCAGTTGTGCGGCAATAGGGTATCGCCACGCAGCTACAACCTTGCCGTTAATCGCTTAGAGCGAGTCGCCAACGGCTACAACGAGCTGGCCCAATTTTATAACCGGGTAAGAGGTTTCAAAAAAGTGGACGTTGCAGTTTACTAAGCTTATTGCACGCCAGGGCAGCATTATATGGCAATGCCTATATCCACAGCCTAGCGAATATGCGGGCTGTGTTTACCGCTGTTATGTAATAACAAAGATAAACTCCCCAACTCCACCCGAAATATTCTTTTTTGGCCGCCAAGCAAACTCAGACCACGCACAGCAGAACTTACTGACAACCAAAATAGACTTACAGCTAGCCGCTAATTAAAGTCCAGTCAGCCCAAATCTATGTCTTTACGAGTACCAAATCTCATTACCAATACCTGGCGAAGCGACCGCGAACCCCGGTAGTATAATTGCGCCAAGGGGCATATACGGCACGATGCCGATGCGTCACCGCAAGAAATTAAGGCATTAGCACCTGGCGCAAAGCTACCAAAAAGCTCAATTGCGGATGCACGTCTTCTTAATTCTGGCGGCTAGACCGATTGAGGAAGCAGCAGTGCAATACGGGCCGTTGGTAATGAACTCCAGCGAAGAAATCAAGCGGTCTCTTCGAGATTGACGGGCTTCTTGCCATTGCTTAACGCTAGGTAGTCAAGCCGCCATCAGCGAGAATACTCTGGGCATGACCAAACGAATCCAGACCGGAATATGCCACTTCTTATCATTATCAAAAACCACTAAATAGGTAGACTTCAAGGAGATCGGTTTTGCCAGTTGAAACCTTTTGCAACAATCAACAACATTGTATTTACGCTTTTGATTCAAGCGCGATATAGTAGGTACTTGGCTCTGAAGGAGTGTGTTTTATGACGACATCAATGTTGGTACGCGACGTAATGACCTCACCGTCGCCAATGGTAAAACAAGGCAGCGACTTAGGTGAAGTCGTCAAGACCTTGCTTAAACACGGCGTTTTTGGCCTTCCCGTCGTCAATGACCTCCATGAACTCGTCGGCTTTGTTTCAGAACAAGATTGCATCCACTCAGTGCTCGTCAGTAGCTACCACTGCGAAGGATCGCCCAGCGTCGACGACGTAATGAGTTGCGAAGTATTAGCGGTGGAAGCGAACTCCTCCATTATCGACCTTGCCCAGAAAATGGGTAAAAACAAGCCCAAGTCCTACCCTGTAACCGAAGACGGCAAACTAATTGGTCTTGTTACCCGCAGTGCCATCCTAGAATCACTGTGGCATAACCGCACCAGCTGTGACTTACCCAACAGCAAGCTTTAATTCGTCACGTGACCGCAAATCGCTGCTAGCAACACGCTGCAGCGAGATCCTCGAAACAACGTCATAGCGATGTGGAAAAGTCTATCTCGACGCCCTTTGATCTTCGCCCTATTGTGCTTTTGCACACTTTTCGCAATGATATCACTGCGCAGATAGCTGTCTACAAGCTAATTATTCCGTCACAAAAGCGCTGACGCTCTGCCTGAAGCCACCACCATTACGCGTAGCTTAAATCAGTCCAACACTCGCTAATCAAATTGAAGATTTTATTCGCAATTTAGATTCACACTGCAATGCCTGTCTCCAGTAGTGCGCCGAGTGACCGAGATAAGTTGGACAAGAAACACCAATATTATTCTACTTACCGCTGATGCCTGCATTCCTATTAACGGCTGTATCGCCAACCAGACACGGATTCAACAGCAGTGCTTAGATGAAGAATTTCGCCACTCGGTCATCGTCCCAGGCGCAGGAATTTTACTTGGCCTCGTCGCCGTCGTTTTAAGATACTACGTTATGGAACACCTAAATCATTCTCCGTCCACCCTAGCCCTGATGCTAGTGGCGGCTTGACATTTTATTGGCTGGAAAAATATTTGGATATTGACCGCCGCTCAGCACCACAATTTACGGGTATGTTATTAGATTACGTCCCCGAGTCACTGGCTCTTGGTGGTATTGCCGCCAGTGGTGCAGACACGACCATGCTAATTGCAGTGCTCATCGGCCTGCAGAATTTACCAGAGGGCTTCAACGACTATAGCGAACTCACCGACACCGACAATTCATCGACTAACGTTCACTATTGATGCTAGCGTTGATGTCGTTTGGCCCGCTTGTCGGCTTAGCCGGTTACGCCGCACCTGGCGATCAATACGAAATTCTTGGTAGTATTATGCTAGTCCCCCGCGGTGGCATTCTCTATCTCATATTCCAGGATATTGAGCCGCAAATACCAATCAGTAAATACCGAGCTTCGACGCCGTCATCGGCTTTAGTATTGCCGTGCTTGGCGTGGTTCTTAAGCTGTATTAGACCGGAGTTTACGTACCACATCGGTATTGCCTCGGTTACACTTTACCAACCGCCATTTATTCAAAGGGTTTTTATGCGACTTCTGCTCATGATCACTATGTCAGTCTTGCTCTGTGCGTGTGGGGTTTCAACCTATGACCAATCTCGTGAATGGCGCCTGCAGGAGTGCGAAAAAGTATTAGACGACACTGACCGTGCCACCTGCAAAACCACTACCCCAGATTATAAATAGAAGAGTTCTTTGAACCACTGCCGCGCATTGACTGTCGGCAATAAATGGCACTACATAATCAGTAGCAGGGATCAGTAGCAGGTTCAACATACTCGCAGATCAAAACTGCTAAGGTATCTCCGTAGGGGATACCGAGCATTTCAGAATCAATGTTTAGCGCGAACGAATAGTGTTAAACTTCCGCCATAATCAAATAATTATTGCTCTAAATTGTATGGCTGCTCGCATCACAATTTCGGCTAAATAGGGGGAGACTTATGACACAAAACAAATACGATATCGTTATATTCGGCGCCAGCAGCTTTGTCGGCGAAATCCTGTGCGAGTACCTAAGTAAAAATCGTGAAGAGCCAGCTTTGCGCTGGGCTATTGCCGGTCGCTCCGCCGCCAAACTTGAAGCAGTTAAAGCCAAACTCAACAAAGCAGATTTAGATATTATTATCGCCGATGCGGCAGATGAAGAATCATTGCGGGCACTCTGTGCCCAAACTAGCGTTGTCACTACTACCGTCGGCCCTTACGCGCTTTACGGCGAACCGTTAGTAAAAGTCTGTGCAGAAACAGGCACTGATTACTGCGACTTAACCGGCGAAGCGCCGTGGATAAGTCAAATGATAGAACGCTACGACGCAACGGCGAAGGCCTCTGGCTCTCGTATTGTAACTTGCTGTGGTTTCGATGCTATCCCCTCTGATTTAGGCGTATATTACACCCAGCAGCAAAGCAAAGATCTCTTTGATGAAAATTGTAGCGACATCAGCATGCGTGTCAAAGCGGCGAAAGGTGGCTTTTCTGGCGGCACCTTTGCCAGCCTGATAAATGTCATGAAGGAAGCATCGAACAGTCCTGCTCTGCGCAAAGAAATGAGCGACCCGTATTCGCTGTGCGTGGAAGAAACCACCAAAACACGTCAAATTGATACCAAACTAGCGCAGTTCGATAAGCTCTCTGACAGCTGGACAATTCCTTTCATTATGGCGGCCATCAATACTCGCATTGTGCATCGTAGTAATTTTTTGCTAAAAGAGGCTTATGCAAAGCCATTTTTATACGATGAGGCCATGATGGTCGGCACAGGTTTTGGCGGACGACTGCGCGCTGGTGCTATGGGCGGAGGACTGGCCGGATTTGTGATAACCGCCAGCCTTAAGCCTGGGCGCTGGATTCTTTCCCAAGTATTGCCTTCACCCGGCGAAGGTCCAAGCCCGGCAGACCAAGAAAATGGTTTTTACGATTTAATCTTTTATGGCAAAACCGCAACAGGTAAAAAACTACAATGCCGCGTAACCGGAGATAAAGACCCGGGTTACGGCTCAACTGCAAAAATGCTTGGCCAGGCCAGTATTTGTCTCGCCCGCGACATTGCTAAAACTCAAGTTGTCGGCGGTTTGCACACCCCCGCAAGCTGCTTTGGGGACGCCCTAATCGAGCGTTTAAAATCATATTCCGGCCTTACCTTTAGCCTGATCAAATAAGGCATTTTAAAGACTGTCATTAATCCCATTGGCTATTGGCAGTCGTCTTTTCAAAACAACAATAACCACGCAAATAACAACATAATATGCAGATTAGCGACATCTAAATCGGGCTCGCGAGCAATAAGCGCGACTATCCAAATGCCGCGGCATCGCGCTCGCTCACCCAAATTAAGGCTTCATCTCTTTGCAAAGGGATAAAGTGCTCAACTTCAATATTAGGAAAGGCGCGTTTAATGAGTCTCGATCCACGCGTAAACCAGCGCGACTCGCCAAGGATCGCCGTGCGTGTAAAACGACTTATATACTTAGCCAAAAACTGTATTTCTTTCAGCCAAGCTCGTATTGTAAAACCATCAAAATGGTCAAGTTCGATAAAAATATTTAAATACGCCTCATCGATTAGTTTGCGTTCCAGCTCCTTCAAAATGATTTCAATATCGGTATGATTAATCTTGCCAGAAACCCTAACACCTACAACGTGGGGGAAAGGCAGGGTTAACAACTCCAACATGGAATTTCCTCCGCAAATGTTTTATCGAAAGTATAGGCAATATTGTCACATTTGCATTCTCTATAAACGCGAAATACCTATTATTATTTAATGATCGTTTCGATTTCTGCCGTCACGAGGGTCTATTAAAGTCACAATCCGAATCTCATCCTCATGAGCGAGCACCTCTTCACCAGGCCGCGGTTGGTTAACTCGTGTTGTTGGCTCTTCGATTTTACCCGTGTCATCGCGTATAGATTCTTTAAAGCCACAGCGGACGCACTCCCGAATCTGTTCTAAATCAGAAACGCGATACATCACAGTTTTATCCATCTCTGCACATTTTGGACAAACCGCTCCGGCGATAAAACGACGTTGATTGAATAACGTGGCCATGATTATGCTCCCTTTGCGATAGCGATGCCGGCATGTCGTAGCAAGGCGTCATTCGCTGGCGCGCGGCCACGAAAATTCATGAACAACACATCCGCGTCTTCTGATCCACCGCGTTCAAGAATCTCTGTACGGAATTTTTTACCAACCTCAACGTTCATAACGCCCTGTTCTTCAAATAGCGAAAATGCATCCGCCGACAATACCTCAGCCCACTTATAACTGTAGTAGCCAGCCGCGTAACCGCCAGAAAAAATATGCGAGAAACTATTTTGAAAACGATTAAATACTGGCGGCTGAAATACTGATATTTGATGACGCACAATATTGATTACTGAATCAATATCAGTCTCGTTACTGATCATGGATTGCATATGCAATTTAAAATCAAACAGGGAAAATTCAATTTGTCTGAGCATTTGCATACCAGACTGAAAATTCTTAGCGGCCAATAACTTATCCAATAACGCTAGCGGCAATGGCTCTCCGGTTTGATAATGTGCCGATATATCTGGAATAACCGATTTTTCCCAACACCAATTTTCTAGAAACTGACTGGGTAGCTCCACCGCGTCCCAGGCAACACCGCTAATTCCCGCCACGCTTAGGCAATCTATTTTAGTCAGCATATGATGTAAGCCGTGGCCAAACTCATGAAATAAAGTAGTCACCTCATTATGCGTTAACAGCGAAGGACGCTCACTGGTTGGCGGTGAGAAGTTACACACCAAAAATGCTAGCGGTTGTTGCACACCCTCATCATCCAATATACGACGGCCACGGGCATTGGCCATCCATGCACCGCCGCGTTTATTACTTCTAGCGTATAAGTCTAAATAGAAATGGGCGAGTACCTCCCCATGGCGTGATATACGATAGCAATGGGCATCGTTATGCCAAAAATCGACGTCATCAAGTGCGCTTATCTCAATATCAAACAACTGCCCAGTGATTTTGAATAAGCCACTCATTACCTTTTCAGCAGGGAAGTAGGGGCGCAACTCCTCTTGAGAAAGCGTAAATGAGGCCTCTTTTAATTTTTCACTAAAGTAGGGCACGTCCCATGCTTTTAATTCAGCAACCCCGTGCTGAGCGGCAAAAGTACTTAACTCTGCAAACTCACGAGTCGCTACCGGCTTACTAGCCCGAGCTAACTCTTCAAGGAAATCGATAACCTGTGTGCTCGACTCGGCCATTTTACTGGCGAGAGAATAATCAGAGTAATGCTTAAAGCCCAGCAGCTCTGACATCTCTTGACGAAGCTGCAAAATTTCGACCATCAGCGGACCGTTATCCCACTGACCTGCTTGCGGCCCCTGTGACGATGCCCGCGTGGCGTAGGCCGTATACATTTCTTCGCGCAATTTGCGGTTCTCAGCGTACTGCATAATCGGTAAATAGGTGGGAATGTCCAAGCTCAAACGGTAACCATCTAAGTCTTTGGCCCTAGCCGATTCACGCAAATTATCAAGCACTGTTGCGGGTATGCCGACCAAGCCATCGGCACTTTCAATTATTTTTTCCCAGCCATCGGTGGCATCTAACACCTGATTTGAAAACTCAGTAGACAATACGCTGAGTCGCTGTTGAATAGCCGCAAAACGGCTCGCCTTATCGCCCTCTAAAGCAACCCCAGAAAGCGTAAAATCACGGAGCATATTGCTGATCGCTCTTTGGCGAGGACCGCTTAAACTTTTGCACTCATCACTTACGGAAAACACTTGAACCCGCTCAAACAGCAGCCGATTTTGCCCCATCTCGCTATTATAGGCCGTTAGCATAGGCAGGCAGAGACTATAGGCGTCCCGCCATGCATCGCCGCTAAGCACGCTGTGCACATGGCTCATTGGCGCCCAAAACCGGCCAATGCTGTCATCTATTTCTTCAAGTGGCGCCATTAAATTAGACCAATCCGGGCGGTGCTGATCAGCAACCAATGTCGCTACCTTTTGCCTAGCTTGCGCTAACAAGGTCTCGCATTCTTTAGGCATTGCCAGCGGATCGAGTGTCGAAAATATCGGTAAACTATTAGCCGTCATATTACAAAAACTCCTATAAACTAAAAAATACCAATGCCCCAGTGTATCAAATCTACGGACCTGCCGAAGCCTGTTAATATGCTTTTAAATATTACGCCGCCCAGTCAAGGCTAGAGGATATAAAAACACTAATATTCACACCGGAGATAAGCCATGAGCTACCAACCACAGCACTATGTCAGGAAATTCGAAAACCATACTCCAAGACTGGGCAAAGGCGTCTTTATCGACCCCAGTGCGGTAGTCATCGGTAACGTGAGTATTGGCGACAACAGCTCAATTTGGCCGAACACCACGGTGCGCGGCGATATGCATCGCATTCAAATTGGCGCCCGCAGCAGTATTCAAGATAATAGCGTTTTGCATATTACTCATGCCGGTCCCTACAACCCCGACGGTTATGCGCTGACTATTGGCGATGAGGTCACGGTAGCCCATAGCGTCACATTACACGGGTGTACCATCGGCAACCGCGTACTCATAGGCATGGGAACTATTGTGATGGATGGTGCCATCATTGAAGACAATGTAGTCGTGGGTGCCAACTCGTTAGTGGCCCCAAGTAAACATCTAGCTAGTGGCTGGCTATATGTTGGCAGCCCAGTTGAGGCTGTACGTGAATTGAGCGCAGAGGATCTCAGTTACTTCAGTTATAGCGCCAATAATTACGCCAAACTGAAAGATCGGCATATCGCCGCGCTAGATGATTAGCCCGAGATCGCCAGCGTAAATGGGTTTAGTAAACCCCGGCGTCATGTAATAGATAGGCTAAATAGGCGAAGTAAAGTAGCAATAACCCACCGCCCTCTACTCTAGAAATTCGCCGCGCTCGGCGCGGCCCCCACGCTACTAAAAAGAATAAGCCGGTCAACAACAACATCACCGGATAGTCTCTAGTCAGCACCTCTGGATCAATCGCACCAGGCGCAATAACCCCGGGCAATGCCATGACGCCCAACAGATTAAACAGATTTGAACCGACCACGTTGCCAATAGCAATATCGTGTTCGTTCTTGCGAGCGGCCGCAATCGAGGCCGCTAGCTCTGGCAAGCTGGTACCCACTGCGACAACCGTCAAACCAATGACCAAATCGCTAAGTCCAAAGAACTGGGCAATTTCGACAGCCGACCAGACGAGCACCCGCGCAGAAGCGAGCAATAATACAAAACCGAACAGCAACCAGCCCAAGGCAACCGACAAAGACATATCACGGGGAATTTCGGCTTCAAACCCCGCCTCTATGCTGTCGCCCTTGCTGTGTTTAGCCTCCCAAATTTGTCTGAGCACGACGAGTAAAAACCCGACCAGTAAAATACTGCCGTCCATTGCGCCCAAGTCACCGTCGGATAGGAGGTAATAGCCCACCAGCATGACTAAAATAAGCAGTGGGATTTCGCGGGTAACGAGCTTAGACTGGACCTTAAGGGGGATGAGCAGGGCGGTTAGGCCCAAAATCAAGGCAATATTGGTGATATTCGAGCCCAGCGCATTCCCCACCGCCAAACCTGGCTGACCATCGGCAGCCGCTATGGCAGACACCAGCATTTCTGGTGCAGAAGTACCAATGCCAACCACCAAAATACCAATAACCAACGGCGAAACACCCAGTATTGACGCTGTAGCCGACGCACCAATCACAAAGCGATCTGCGCTCCAAACAAGTAAAATCAAGCCCAGAATGAGGGCCAAAACCGTTAACAACATATAAAAAATTCCAACAAGACCGCCGACATTGCTTTTATCTCGACAGAGATTGACGAATGAGATCCATAACCGGCTTGGTACCTGGCCGCACGCCGCGCCAAATACAAAATGATTCAGCAGCTTGCTCTACTAACATTCCCAAACCATCAGATACCGCCCAAGCTGTTTCACCGGCAGCCCAACGCATAAATGGGGTCGGTTGTGCGCCGTACATCATATCGTAGGCACAACCGTCATTACTTAATATATGATGCGGGAGCGGCGGTAAATCGCCGCGCATACTCGCGCTGGTACCATTAATAATAAGATCAAATTGACCACTGGTCAGCCCTTCGTAACTACAACCGGCAACATGACCCAAAGACTCAAAGTTCTTAGCCAAGCTTTGCGCTTTAGCGACCGTACGATTTGCCACCAATACATGGGCCGGCCCCTGTTTAAGCAAAGGCCCTAAAATACCGCGTACCGCACCACCCGCACCCAAGACTAAAATTCGGCGACCACTTAACTCCCAACCAAGATTGCTATGAATATCGCGAACCAGCCCAACCCCATCGGTGTTATCGCCGTATATGCTGCCATCTTCCTGCAGTGCGAGGGTATTTACTGCACCCGCGCGACGTGCGCGCCCACTAAGTTGATCTGCGAATTCAAAGGCTTCAAGCTTAAACGGTACGGTAATATTTAACCCCTTACCGCCATGGCTGAAAAACTTAGTCGCAGCCTCAGCAAAATGCTCCAGCTCAACCTTGCGCGCGCGATAGTGCAGTTGCTGCCCGGTTTGCTCAGCAAACGCCGCATGAATCTGCGGTGATTTGCTGTGCTTAACCGGATTTCCATATACCGCGTACTGATCTTTAGTTTCCATAAGCAAAAATGCTGCCTCTGTTATTCCATTGAAAGCCAATCTCTAACCGGTAAAAAGTCCTCGGTTAACGCGGCTTCTGGACTACCCACTTCGGGCTGCCAATTATACTCCCACCTAACTAAGGGCGGCAGTGACATAAGAATTGATTCGGTGCGGCCGCCACTTTGCAAGCCAAATAAAGTGCCGCGATCATGTACTAAATTAAATTCAACGTAGCGGCCACGACGATACAGCTGGAACTGACGCTGGCGATCGTCCCAAGCCATCGTCTTGCGGCGTTCAACTATCGGTATATAGGCATCAGTATATGAATTTCCCACGACCTGCATGAATTCAAAACAAGACTCGAAACCACCCTCATTCAGATCGTCAAAGAACAGTCCGCCGACTCCTCTCGCCTCGTCGCGATGGCTCATATAAAAATAGTCATCGCACCATTTTTTATACCGCAGATAGATATCTGAACCAAAGGGATCACAAGCATCTTTAGCAATTTGATGCCAATGCCGACAATCCTCTTCAAAACCGTAGTAGGGCGTGAGGTCATAGCCGCCACCGAACCACCAAACAGGTTCTTCACCGGATTTTTCGGCGACAAAAAATCTCACATTGGCATGGCTGGTGGGAACATACGGATTTTGCGGGTGCATTACCAACGACACCCCCATGGCCTGATAGCTGCGACCGGCAAGCTCTGGCCTAGCAGCGCTAGCGCTACTAGGCATGGCGTCACCCTGTACATGAGAGAAGTTAACCCCGCCTTTTTCAAAAACGGCGCCGTCGGTGATCACTCGACTCCGGCCCCGGCCCCAATCGTCTTCTACAAACACAGCCTGGCCATCAACGGCGGACAGCTGGTCGCAAATACGATCTTGCATAGCAAGCAAAAACCGCTTTACTGAGGCAATATCAACACTCTTCATATAATGTCCCCGTTCGAGGCTGCAAAACTTGCGCCATGACTCACTTATGCGCCACGCAAATACTCTCCACTCAGCGCATCGCGAATATCCGTCGGTTGGGCAAGATTGCCAATAGCACCCGGCAAATAGCAATCAACTTGTGAGCGAAAATAATGTTGCACTTCACGCTGATTTCTAGCCGGCTCGCGGCCAGTTGGATTTGCCGATGTCGACACTAAGCAGGTATTAGTTGCACGACAAAGGGCGGAGGTTAGTGGGTGGTCGCTAACTCTAATAGCGAGGCTATGATGACTTCCACGAATCCAAGACGGCGCCCATACAGTATCAGGCACCACCCATGTATGCGGTCCCGGCCAGCTTACCTCTAGTGCTTCGCGAATGGCATCAGGTAAATTCGGCAATATAGCATCAAACCGCGTCACACAATCGGCCACCAACACTAGACCTTTTGCTGGATCGCGATTTTTCATTTTTAAGATCTGCCCAACTGCAGCACGATCCCATGGCACGCACGCCAAACCCCACACGGCTTCGGTAGGGTGACTCACAACAGCGCCCGCCCGCAGCAATACTGCCGCACGGCGCAGACGATAAGAATCTTGCAAGGCCATAAAAATAAATCCGCATAGTGGATAGCAAAAGCGACAAAATGCGGCGAAAGTATACCCGTTTTTGCATCACGATGAGGTCTAAATTGCAGAATGAACGCTAGATCTAGGAGTACTGCGCCGTAAATTTGATGATCAATTTAGGAAGCTAGCGCTCACCAGACAGGTGTAATTAGTTATTTGAATACAGGCTAGCGACTCGGCTGCCAACCACCTCGCTGTTGCTCCACCCAGCCATCCACTTCTAACTGACTAAGCTCGGCAAGAATTACGTCGACACTCTGACCGCAATACTTAACCAGCTCATCGACAGATTGCGGCTCGTAGCCCAAGCCATCATAAACCTGAGATACCACCCGTGGTGGAACAGCTTGGCCGACAACCGCTTCGATCACATCGCGACCGGCCCGCTCGGAGAACTCCTCAACAATATCAGCCAAGGTTTCAACCAGCTTGGCACCTTGTTTGATAAGCGCATTACAGCCGCGACTTGTTGGGTTATGAATAGATCCAGGAATAGCGAAAACCTCTCGATTTTGCTCCAAGGCCTGCCTGGCAGTAATTAATGACCCACTATGAATTGCCGCCTCTACCACCAGCACACCTAAACTGAGGCCACTGATGATGCGGTTGCGGCGTGGAAATTGATGTCGCAGCGGCGGGCTACCCAGCGGAAACTCACTTAACAGCAAACCCTCTGAGCCGATTTGCTGATAGAGAGCGGTATTGCTGCGCGGATAGCACTGATCGATTCCCGTTCTCAGTACCGCAATGGTGGAGGAGGTTGTCGCTAAAACTCCAATATGCGCCGCGGCATCAACCCCAAGAGCCATACCACTCACCGTAGTGAACCCAGCCTGACCCAAAGCTGAGGAAAGGACTGTGCGTCACTGCGCCCCATGCGACTAGAGCGACGACTCCCCACTACCGCAAAGCTTAGCTTGGCTGGCTCAGCAACTCGCGACGGCCGCGATAATACAGTAGTGGCGGGGGGTCGTGGATTTCTTTCAAACGAGCGGGGTAATAGTTATCACGTAGACATAATACATCGGCATTTGCACGGCTAAGCTCGTCATCAACACCACCATGATGGGGCATAGCCAGCTGTCTTTCTAATTGCCGCCTATCTGTGGCGCTAATGCCGAATGGACGGATGATGACATGCAGAGTAGTGACTCCGGCGTATCACAGAGTGCGAGTAAGTGACAAAAATCTGCCGGGGGGAGGGCTAAAACCTGCTGTACCTGAAGCCAGCGACGAGCAATTGTTTCCACATTTCCTTCCTTGCGTGCATGGCCCGACCACTTTTAGTGGCCCTTAAATTTTGTTAAGGGTTTTTAACTACGTCACCAACTTTCAATGACTGCTCTGCATTTAACACCAGGGCGTAGCTAACGCGCTCAAAGCTCCGGAAAACCATCAACACACCAGATCGTATATCTGGCGCTTTTATCCGCTCATTAGTGATGGGGTCGGTCACCTCTTCACCCCTAGAGTAGATAGCTAATACATCACCAGCCTCCAGCTGGTCGCGATCACCCAAATTTAAGGTGACCACGTTCAAACTACCTATCTGGGTCAAGCCGCCTTCCACTGCAATAATAAAGCCACTACTATTTTCTACCGGCATCTTAGGCTCAAAGCGAGCATAAAGACGCCCCCGTTCCATAGGAAAAAACCTGTCGGCACCGCGGATCTCTTGAGTACTGCGGTTCAAGATCAACGTCGCCACGTCTTTTTCAGTAGCGAGTAGCTTGGCAGTACCTATATCCGTCGCTTCAACACCCAGCGCTTCGCCGGTAACAGGATCTTTATAAACTTGACCACGACGATAAACACCGTAGGTTTCATCGCCGCTAAAATCCCCACGACCAAGCACCTGATCTCCGGCGCCAGCAACAATATTACCGCGCTTACCCGCCAGTACATAAGGTGCTTGCTCAAGCTCGCCTTCGCTGACGACACGGCTGCGAGTCAAAAAGGGCGCAATCACATCCTGGGGTATTACTGGAATCGCTTCATTAATATCAGAGATTCGCATCTGCGGCGTGAGTTTTACGACACTGTTGTTAGCCCCACCTCTTACCAGTACGGGCTTGCCGTCCACCCACATTAGCTTCAGTACGTCGCCGGGGTAAATTAAATGCGGATTTTCTACCTGCGGGTTGTAATACCAGAGCTCAGGCCAAAACCACGGATCATTGAGGAACAGACCTGAAATCGCCCACAAGGTATCGCCCTTTGTAACCACATAGGTTTGTGGATGACCGGCCTTCAAAGAAAGTAGGTCACCCGCCTGAGCGAACGCTATTATCAATCCCAGACAAAGCCCCAGAACCGTGTTCTTCATAACTACATCCTATTACTCTTTGACTGGCCGCCAGCAACTTGGCAAGAATCAGGTATTTCTTATGCGCTCTCTGTATAATATAGAGGATACGCCGTAACAGGCGAATGTTTGTAGATCAAAACATCTACTCAATCATTATCTTAGTAACACTTACACTACCTACATGACAAATGGTCAAGCACTCTTATGGCTGTACTAGAAATCCTCGAGTTTCCCGACTCAAGACTGCGAACGGTGGCAAAACCCGTAGAAACCGTCGATGAGCGCGTCCGTAATTTAATCGATGACATGTTCGATACCATGTACC
>JBKEFB010000059.1:0-16430 GCA_046712405.1 Zhongshania sp.
CCTGCGCCCACGATGGCGGCGTATTTACCGGTTTGGGCCAGCAATTTGGCGTGGAGTGGGATTTCAAAGGCGCCTGGCACTTCAAAGCACTCGACGTTCAGGTCGCTATGCTCTGCCATTTCTTTCATAAAGGAGTCTTTGCAGCGGTCAACAATATCTCGGTGCCAGCAGGCTTGGATAAAGGCGACGGTTGGTTTTGATGTTGCTGTAGCTGTCGATGTCATTTTCTTGTCCCAAGTGAATACGGCAGGGCAAAGATGAGCTGACAGACCGGCGGTAGCATAGTGATGGCAACTAAGCGCTGTGGCGTGTAACGATCTCTTCTCATAACCGGACTTTAACCGTCGGCTCCGGAATCACACCGGATCTGCTGTCCCTGCTGACATTACCGTTATCCGATGGTCAGCAAGCGCCCACGGGCTACATGCTTGGCATGATTACCGCCGGTGGGGACTTTCACCCCGCCCTGAGAACCCTCGATAACGTACTATCGGGGCGCGGGAATATTATCAATCTAAGAATGATTTGTATATGGACAGTTAATGTTCAGTCGCCGCGCTCAATTAATATGCGAATGTGGTCACCGCGCAATGGCTAAAATATAGGTGAACGTGCCGATGATTGGGCGAAAAAAAGGGCGGACTTATTCAGCCCGCCCTTTTTTTCGCACATGTCAGCTGACTAGTTACGCCATAATTGCTGGCAGTAATTTTTGCAGCGCCATCTTCTGCTTGGTGCCTTCGCCAGTGAGAGCAAAGCCCAGCAATTCGCCGTCACTGCCAACAAAGCGTGCAACCACATTGATGCCGTCCTGTTCAACTTCCCAGTTGCCTGCGGCGTCGCGTGGCGCCGGGCTAACGGTAACCGGACAAGCAGGGGTTTTGATGGTAACCGGCATAGCAGGATAGCTAACCTCAGTATTTTGACCGCTAAGCGTTTTGGCCAGTGCTCGCGCCTGTGCCATTAGTGGTGCTACATATACTAGAACGTGACCGGCGACTTCGGCGCAATCACCCATTGCGTAGACGTTCGGCGCACTGGTTTCCAGCAGGCGGTTAGTGGCGATGCCCCGGTTTACGGTGATGCCAGCGTCTTGTGCCAGTTTGATTTGCGGACGCACGCCAACGGCAGAAAGCACTAGGTCACAATTGATGGTGTCGCCATTGTTCAGGCTAACCACCAAGCCATCAGCAGCTTTATTCACTTCTGTGACTAGTTGACCGAAATGGAATTTCGCGCCCTTGGCTTCTAGTCCGGCTTGCACCGCTTTGCCGGCAGCTTCTGGTAACAGAGTTGGCAGACAATACGCCAGCGGATCAACAGTTTCAGTGGCGATGCCGCCGTTAATTAAGTCGTTGGTGAATTCACAGCCGATAAGACCGCCGCCGATGATGCAGACTTTTTTAACATTGTTCTTGGCGACTGCGGTGCGGAAATCATCGTAGTCGAGCAGATCATTGACGGAGTAAATGTAGTCTTGGGCGTTGCCTTTAACCGGTGGACGGATAACATCAGCACCCAGCGCCAAGACGAGCTTTTTGTAGTGCACCTGAGTTTCTTTGTCGCCAATGGTGATGATTTGCGCTGCGGTATCGATGGCGGTGACCTTAGTCAAGGTCCAAACGCTGGCGTTCAAGTCTTCACCCATGCCGCCGGCGTCTTTTTGGGCAAGTGCGTCGGCATCCGTGTTTTTGGTGAAGCCAGTTGATAGCATTGGCTTGGAATACGCGCGACCGTCGTCGGCGGTAATCATAATAACAGGGCTGTCTTTGTCGTGTTTGCGCAGCTCGCGAACCAAACCATAGCCGGCCAAACCAGTACCAATTACAACGATAGCTGCCTCGTTGCTTGCGGATGCGGGTTCTTCATGGTGGGGAAGATCGCTTTCTTCGGATTTTTCAATCATTTCAAAATCTTCTTTGCCCACACCACAATCTGGGCAAAGCCAGTCGTCAAGGATGTCTTCCCAGCGAGTTCCAGCCGCAATACCAGAGTCAGGGTCGCCGACTTTTTCGTCGTAAACCCAGCCACAAACAATACATTCCCACTTACTCATTAACCTTGCTCCTCATAAGCCACGTGCTTCTTTAGCGTAAGCTTAGTGTAATTTTTAGTTAGATATCATCGCCTGTTTGGCCGATATCGTTGCTTGCAACTCGCAGATGATTCGCGCATTCTGCCGTCACACTTTAGTTTTGATTGCCGTGTGTTTATTGTATGGGAACACCTATGTTCAGTGATCGCCAACACTGGAAGACGAGTATTGTACGCTTTTCAAACATCACGATTCCAGTCGCATGAGCCTAAGTGGCTCGATTGTCAGAAATTTCCTCGCTCTGCTTTGCCGGCTGCCGACGCGCGTTGGCTGCTAGACACTGGGTCTTTAACGGCGCATTTGCGGCGCGTATCCCAGGGGCATTTCCATGTTGAAGTGCTCGCTCAGCGCTGGCAGATTCCTCGTTTATCAGAGCGCCGCTTACTAGGTATGGGCGATCGCCACTGGGGTTTGGTGAGGGAGGTGCGTTTACATTGCAACAATCAGCCTTGGGTCTATGCTCGTAGCGTTTTACCTGCCACTTCGCTGGTTGGGCGCTTAGATCGCTTGCGGACCTTGGACAGTCGTCCGCTTGGCCATCTGCTGTTTACTGATCGCCATATGTCCCGCGACCGCTATGAAATATGCAGGGTGCCCGCCGCTGAGCTGAATCCGTCAGTGCTGGTGCCGCGCAGCGACAATCTGTGGGGGCGGCGGTCGCGTTTTTTACTCAGTGGTCACCCCATTATGGTAAGTGAGATATTTTTACCGGCTTTTCGTCCCTGGTAAATACCACCCGGTTTGATGGTGCTGATATACTTTTTCCAGACGATATCTATGGTCAGCTTATGAACGCATTACTCCACCAACTTAAAAAGCAAACTCCTCAGTATCGCGCCCTAATGCGACTGGATCGGCCGATTGGTACGTATCTGGTGTTGTGGCCTACGCTTTGGGCTCTATGGCTTGCGGCAGATGGGTTTCCGGCGTGGTATTTATTGATAATTTTTGTGGCGGGAACATTTTTGATGCGTTCTGCTGGCTGTGTTATCAATGATTATGCAGATCGAAAAATTGATGCTCATGTTAGCCGCACTAAAGACCGGCCCTTCGCCACTGGTGCGGTCACCGAAAAGGAAGCCTTGCTGCTGTTTGCGGTCTTGTGTGTGCTGGCATTTACGTTGGTATTGTTCACCAATTGGCTGACGGTTGGGTTTGCGTTTGTCGCCGTCGCCTTAGCCGCCACCTACCCCTTTATGAAGCGCTATACCCACTTGCCTCAGCTTGTTTTGGGCGCGGCCTTTGCATGGGGTATTCCCATGGCATTTACCGCCCAAACCGGCGAACTTCCCCCGCCGGCAGCTTGGCTTTTGTATATTGGCGTTTTAATTTGGACGGTGAGCTATGACACTTTTTACGCCATGGTAGATCGTGAAGATGATGTGAAGATAGGGGTGAAATCTACCGCGATCTTGTTCGGTGATGACGACAAGGTAATCACGACGATGCTGCAGGTTTGCGTTATCGTAATCCTGTTGATGGCCGGGCCGCGCTTTGATATGAGCTTTATTTACTATGCGGGTGTGATTGCTGCCAGTGGCCTGTTTATCTACCAGCAGCAGCTGATCCGCTATCGTCAAACTGATAAATGTTTTCGGGCGTTTTTAAATAATAACTGGGTGGGTATCGTTATTTTCGCGGGCATTGTGCTCCATTTTTTGACAGGAGCATGAACTGTGTTTGATCTTGAGTTAGAGTTTGTTGACAGTATTGCCGATATCGGCGCTGAGACTTGGAATAGTGCTGCTGGCTGTGATTACCCCTTCACCCGCTACGATTTTTTACACGCACTTGAAGCAAGTGGTGCGGTCTCTGAGGACCGAGGTTGGCAGCCGCATCATCTTGTTATTCGCCGAAGTGAGCAACTCGTTGGCGTCATGCCCTTTTATATCAAGACTCATAGTTATGGCGAGTATGTTTTTGATTGGTCGTGGGCAGATGCCTACCAGCGTCATGGGCGCTCGTATTACCCCAAATTATTATCTGCTATTCCGTTTACACCCGCGACTGGGCCGCGTCTCTGCTTAGTGGATGAGAGTGAGCGCAGTAGCGTCATTGCCATATTAGCAAAAGCCTTGCCGGCACATGCCAAGGAACTTGGCGCATCATCCGCACATATTTTATTCTCGCGGGCAGAAGTGGCGAGTACATGGTCGCAAGAAGGTTTGATGCAGCGTATTGGACCGCAATATCACTGGTATGACCGCAATTATGGCGATTTTGACGGCTTCTTAGCGGCATTTAGTTCGCGTAAGCGCAAGGGTTTGCGAAAAGAGCGCCGCGTGGTGCTTGAGCAGGGCTTGAGCTTGCAGGTATTGCCGGGGGCGGAAGTGAGTGCTCAGCAGTGGCGCTTCTTCTTCCACTGTTATCAGCTCACTTACGCTAAGCGCAGTGGCCACGGCGGGTATTTGCCGGAGACTTTCTTTACCGAGTTAGCGACAACGATGCCAGAGCAATTGGTAATGGTGCTCGCTAGTCATGGTGATGAACCGGTAGCGGTGGCGCTTAATTTTCGCGATCAACACACTCTTTATGGTCGCTATTGGGGCTGTATTCGCGAGTATGAGTTTCTGCACTTTGAGGCCTGTTATTATCAGGGCATCGAGTACTGCCTGCGAGAAGGCCTGTCGCATTTTGATCCTGGCGCGCAGGGAGAACACAAAATCCAGCGCGGTTTTACGCCAATTTTAACCTACTCAAACCACTGGCTAGCCGACGCTGATTTTTCAGCCGCTGTGCAGCGGTTTTTAGACGAAGAGTATCTCCATATTGGTGATTATCTTCGTCAAGCTAGCGAAATGCTGCCTTTCAAGCAGGCCGACGGAACGTAACTCCGCAGACCGTTATGGCTTATTGCTGGGCGTTTTTTAAGACACGCTCAACGTAGAGTAAACATATAATGGGCAGTGGGAAGCTACAGCCTATTTGAACGGCGTGAATAATGTCTTCCAGTGCCCACTGGGCGTCGCTGCTATACCAATGCGAGATTATTGGCACGGTGATGAAAATTAAGGTTGGCAGGTGGCGCCAGAGGTAATAGCCCATACTAGATGCGGCTTCCCTGTCGGCTCGGTGATAGCAGTAGACGGTGATTAGTACCACTAAAAAACCGATGATCAGCACGTAATAACTGCCTAATATACCGGCAAGCAAATTCAATATCGCGCCGAATACCAAGCTAATTAAACTGACATTGACGAGTCCGCGCAGCATCGGTGATTTTTGTTTATCCATAACGACGCCCCTATATCTCTGCCAATTACCCGTGAATATCTTTGACTAACAAACCGTATTTTAGCGCAGCTTCGGGCAGCGGTTGATTCAGAGGAATTTTGACCCGATGACCTGATCCGGGCGCGGCGCTAATCGCCTTGCCGTGCTTGTCACTTAAAGTTTTTAGGGTGAAGCGGCTATTGCCGCCGGGCATCATTAATTCCAAGGTGTCGCCAGTTTCAAAGCGATTTTTGACGTCGACAGTAATTACCGAATCCCGTGCATCGACAATTTCGCCAACAAATTGCTGCTGTTGCGCATTGTTTAAACCCATTTCGTAATTTTGATAGTCCTTCGGTGGGTGACGTCGGTAAAAGCCTTCGGTATAACCGCGGTTGGCAAGGGTGTCTAGCTCGTCCATCAGATGCATGTCGAAGGGTTTACCATGTGCCGCGTCATCAATAGCACGTCGATATACTTGGGCGGTTCGGGCAACGTAGTAATGAGATTTTGTGCGGCCCTCAATTTTTAAGGAGTGCACACCCATCGCGGCTAGGCGCTCGACGTGTTGCACCGCGCGCAGGTCTTTAGAATTCATAATATAGGTGCCGTGCTCATCTTCGTAAGCAGGCATAAATTCGCCGGGGCGTTGGGCTTGTTGTAGCAGCACCGGTTCAGCTACGGGCTGAGGCTCAGGGGTATAGGTTTGCACCGGCACCAAGTCGCCAGTTTCGTCCTCTTTGGCCTCATGTGCTTGGTATTTCCACCGGCAGGCATTGGTGCATGCGCCTTGGTTGGGATCGCGGTGATTCATATAGCCAGATAATAGGCAGCGACCAGAATAGGCGATGCATAGAGCGCCGTGCACAAAGACTTCAATCTCCATCTCCGGTACACGCTGACGAATTTCTTCAATTTCATCCAGCGCTAGCTCGCGGGAAAGGATCACTCGCTCTATGCCATTTTGGTGCCAAAACTTAACGGCTGCCCAGTTAACGGCATTGGCCTGCACCGATAAATGAATCGGCATATCGGGCCACTTTTCTCGCACCAGCATCATCAGCCCGGGGTCGGCCATGATTAGGGCGTCGGGCTGCATTTCTATTACCGGAGCGAGGTCGCGCAGATAGCTGCGGATTTTGTCGTTATGCGGTGAAATATTAGAGGCTAGATAAAATTTCTTGTTCTGACGGTGCGCTTCTTCTATCCCTTTGCCCAGCGTTTCCACGTCTTTGAATTCGTTATTTCGCACCCGTAAGCTATAGCGTGGTTGTCCGGCGTAGACTGCATCTGCGCCATAAGCGAAGGCATAGTACATATTGCGGAGACTGCCGGCGGGTGAGAGGAGTTCGGGAATCATAGTGGACGGGCCTTAGAATGACATGGGGTGCGTATGGTAGCGCAAACGAATGTGTTCTGCGCTATTAGAGGCCCGACTTGGCTTAGTTCCACTAGGCGTGGTGAGTAAGCGAATGGCATGTGGGGAAAGACAAGATTAAAAGTATCTTTTGCACGCTGTCGGCACTCTCCCTAATTTGCGCTGGTTTTGTTAGGGTGCGTCGCGGTTCCCGTTTTGCCTATTTTATAGCGATGGCATCATCGATACCGGAGATCAGTGCCGGGGAATCCTTCTGGGCAACGTCGTAGATCAATTTGGCTACGTAGACAGTGATAACAGCTGAAGCGTGTGAGCGCTTTTCTCGCGTCTCAGAGCTGTTGAGGCTTTCGCCCTAATTCCGCTTAGCCCTACAGGGCCATAGTGATAGCAGCGGATCAGCAAATTTCAATGACCGATAGTCGCGGCAGAGGGCATATACCGTGATGGCGGTGTTGGTAGAGCTGGGTATTCTCTCAGAGCCTATCAGCATTCAAGCTTGCGACGCTGCAATGCCGGTTGCAGACAATAATACGGCGCAGGACGCGATTTTAATCGTTGAGTTGCCCTGCGAATGATTCGGTCAGGTTTCTTAACATAGCCTGCCATTGGCACACGTTCAGACCGGCATCTCGGCATTTTTATTAGAATGGCGAATATTTCGCGACTTTTAAACGCTAATTAACAGCCAGTTTAAATAAAAGTTACACTATTATTGAGCAAAATGCCTTAAGCTATAAAGTGGGTTCTATTAGAATTAGAGCTTTATAGGGAATAACTTCAACAATTCAGGGAATGTATATGAGTAAGCAATGGAAGGCTGCTTTTGCTGCCGGTTTGATTTTGGCATCAACAGCGGGTGTGACTTTGGCCGAAGGCCACAAAGGAAAAGGTTATTACGTTGGTGGTAATGTTTTTTACAACCAAGTTTTTGATGCAAGCGGTACGGTAACAACGACTGATTCTGGTGGCACTCCATTACCGGCTCCATTACCGGCTCTTTTTCCTGCTGACGGTGCTGGCAGTGCTAATATCGACGCTAGTTACGATATGGATTTCAGCTATAACGCAACTTTTGGTTATAAATTTGAAAGCCCATACCGTGTAGAATTTGAATATCGCCAGGGCGAAAATGATATCGACCGCCTAAAAGGCCCCGATGGCACTGCTTCCAGCAATGGGTCGCTGGAAGTGATCTCGATGATGGGTAACTTTTGGTATGATTTCTCTATTGGTGAGCATCTGCTCCCCTACGTCGGTTTTGGTCTGGGTCTAGCGAATCTAGATTTTGCGGATGCTGATGATGATGTCTTTATTGGCCAACTAGGTGCAGGTGTTACTTATTACTTGACTCCGCGCTTGGCGATTGATGCAGGTTATCGTTATAGCATGTCAGAGGATGCCAGTTATACATCAGGCGCCACTGGCATTGACATTGAATACAGCGCACAAAGCGTTGTGCTTGGTTTGCGTTACAATTTCTTCGACGCTAAATAAGGGTGGCGTGAAGCTCCAACAGAGTTGGAGCTTCACAAGAAATAACTTAAATAATTTAGGGGTTTTTATGACCAATCAATGGAAGGCTGCTCTTGCTGCCGGTGTGATTTTGGCATCAGCAGTGGGCACGGCTATGGCTGAAGCCGAAAAGGAGAGAGGTTACTATGTTGGTGGTAACGCTTTTTACAACCAAGTCTTTGATGCTGACGGTACGGTAACAACGACTGATGCTGGTGGTATTCCAGAATTGGGCGCTCTTCCGGTTATCGGTGATATGCTTAATGGCATGTTGGACGGCGGTGCAGGCGGTAGTGCTAATATCGACGCTAGCTACGATTTGGGTTTTAGCTATGGTGCAACCGTCGGTTATAAGTTTGAACGCCCATACCGCTTGGAATTTGAATATCGTCAGGGCGAAAATGATATCGACCGCGTAAGTGGCCCTGGTGTCAATACTTCTGGCAATGGTTCGCTGGAAGTGGTCTCGATGATGGGTAACTTATGGTACGACTTTTCTACTGGTGAACAGCTGCGCCCCTACGTTGGGTTTGGTTTAGGTTTAGCGAATCTAGATTTTGGGGATGCCGATGATGATGTCTTTATTGGTCAGTTAGGTGCAGGTGTTACTTACTATTTGACTCCGCGCTTGGCGATTGATGCAGGTTACCGTTACAGCATGTCAGAGGATGCCAGTTATACATCAGGCGCTACTGGTATTGATATTGAATACAGTGCGCAAAGCGTTGTACTCGGCTTGCGTTACAACTTCTTCGACGCGCAATACGGCGTAAAAGATGCTGATGCTGACAGCGTGTATGATAAAGAAGATCAGTGTCCAGGTACGCCTCTCGGCGTTCAAGTTGACAGTGTAGGCTGCCCACTTGATGGTGATAAAGACGGCGTTGCTGATTATCTTGATCAGTGCCTGAGCACTCCTGAAGGCGAAGAAGTAAATGCGGTTGGTTGTTCCTTAGATGGAGACCGCGATGGTGTTGTAAACTCCGATGACGAATGTCTTGATACCCCGGCTGGTGAAGCGGTGATGTCTAATGGTTGTGGAGGCACATTGACTTTGGACGGTGTTAACTTTGAGCTCAGTAGCGCTAAGTTGACTGTAAACGCAGAAACTATCTTGAATGACGTTGCTTCAACATTAAATAGCTCTCCTAGCTTCAGTGTTGAGCTGCAAGGTCATACCGATAGCGCAGGCAGCGCTGCTTATAATATGAACCTTTCGCAAAACCGCGCTGAGTCAGTGAAAAACTACTTGGTTGGCAGTGGCGTTAGCAGTGAACGTTTAATGGCAACTGGCTTCGGCCAAGAACAGCCTGTTGCAAGTAACGATACCAAAGACGGCCGTGCAAAAAATCGCCGCGTTGATATGAAGGTATTGGCTAGCGGTGCGGTAATGGTTGCCGAGCCAATGATGTACGAAGAGCCTATGTTCGTTGAAGACACCGCGATGGACGAGCCAATCGCCGAAGAAGTGGCTGTTATGGACGAGTCAATGGTTGAAGAAGCGTCAGCTGAAGAGATGATGATGGATGAGCCTACTTCGGAAGAAGAGTATCAGCCATATGAAATGTCTGAGGACGAGATGGATTACTAAGTTGCGAATACGCAGTTAGTACTATCGTAAAAAACCCGGTCTAGGCCGGGTTTTTTACGTCTATGTGTCCTCAAATGTCAGATTTAGAATTTAATTCCTTGTGGACTAAGCCTAGCGCTGCCAGATAAGTAGCTGATTATTAGCTGGCATACCATGATCTGCCAATAAGCTTAATCCCGCTTGGCGAGCTAGGATATCGATTGTTTCAAAATCACGTATTCCACCTACACTGTTGTTATCTTTTAAGCATAGATCAAAGTTTGCGTTGCTAGCAGAAGTAAATTTTCCTTGATACTTAAACGGGCCGTAAACACATAGTAGCCCTGTCGGTGTTAGGTGGGTATTTACTTTGCTAAAGAATAATTCCACCTCCGCCCACGCCATAATGTGAAGGGTATTGGCAGAGAAAATGGCATCGTATTGTTGAGTCGCCCACTCGGTATCGTGAACGTCTAATGTTAGTGGAGCTGGCAGCGCAGTATTGCTGAGCCAGCTGCATATACCGGCTATATGTTCGCTACGGTCGCTGCATTGCCAAATTAATTGGGGCATATTAGCGCCAAAGTATACGCCATGCTGACCCGTGCCACTGCCGATTTCTAAGACATCGCGGCATTCTTGTAGCGCCGGTTTTAAATGATTTAATATCGCTTGTTTATTGTTTTCGCATGCTTGCGAGAAGGGCTTAGCATCGATCATAGTAGGGTCGCCGAATTTGCGCACCATCAGATCGATGGTGAATAGTTCTTACAAGGAAGTCAGTTTAGCGCTTATGGGGAGAGTGCAACAATGGCCTATTGGTTGATGAAGTCTGAGCCAGACACCTTTAGCTTGGAGGATTTGCGCAGTCGCCCTAACAGCACTGAGCACTGGGATGGCGTGCGTAATTATCAGGCGATGAATATGATGCGTGACCAAATGAAGTGTGGCGATAAGGTCTTTTTTTATCACTCCTCTTGTCCCGTACCCGGTATTGCCGGCATTGCCAAGATAGTGAAAGAAGCCTACCCAGACGGCAGCGCTCAAAACCCCGAGTCGCATTGTTATGATCCTAAGGCGAGTACAGATAATCCTCGCTGGTTTATGGTTGATGTGAAATTTGAACGCAAATTTAAACGCCTGCTGCCATTGGCAGAATTAAAAGCAGCGCCGGCCTTGAGCGCCATGGTTTTGCTTAAGAAGGGCAACCGCCTATCTATTATGGCGGTGAGTAAGGACGAGTGGCAGCAAATTTTGACGATGGTTTAAGTTTCTAAACCTCGCCGATTTAGACGGCCGCGTCTCTTAAAAACACCCACTCTCTTGCGGTAGACTGTTCTGAACTGAAGTAATAGCCCTCACTATCGAAGGCCTTTAAGTGTTCGACGTTCGAGATACGCTGCTTAATGATAAAGGCAGCCATCAGCCCCCGGGCTTTTTTCGCATAAAAACTAATAATTTTATACCTGTCATTTTTATAGTCTTTGAATACTGGGGTGATGATATCTGCGTTTAGCGTTTGGGTTTTAACCGCACTAAAGTACTCGTTTGATGCTAGGTTTACCAAAATTTGCGAATCGATTTCCGTCAGTTGCTTGTTCAGCGCCTGCGTTATCTTGGTATCCCAAAATTCGTATAAATTCTTACCATCTTTGTTTTCGAAGCGAGTACCCATTTCGAGCCGGTATGGCTGTATTAAATCTAAGGGTCTCAGCAGGCCATAGAGACCAGAAAGAATGCGCAAATGCTGTTGCGCAAAGTCGAAATCATCGCGGTCAAAGCTGTCTGCATTTAAGCCAGTGTAAACGTCGCCACGAAATGCCAGTACAGCAGCCTTGGCATTATCTGGCGTAAATGGCCGCGACCAATTCATAAACCGATGGTGATTTAACTCGCCAAGCTTCGGGCTGATTTTCATCAGTGCCGAGATATTGTCGGGGTTTAGATTTTGTAATTGTGAGATCAGTGTCTCTGCGTGCACTAAAAAATCACCCTGAGTAAATAGCTCGGTGTGTGAGGGGTTTTCAAAGTCTAAAGTCTTTGCCGGAGATATTATAAGTAACATAGGGCTTTCCCAGAAGGCCAGTTCACAATCATTTTCAGTTATAGCTAAATGCAGAGCGCAATGCTCAAGCTTTTAGTAAATCTTGCCACCAATTGAGAGGTTCGCCGCTATCGGGATCGTAGACATTGCCGTAGTTCCAGCTCGCCGCGTCACCGTTAACCCACTTGCCCATAAGTTGTTCAATGCTGCTAAACCCTACGCCAAAATGGATGCTGTAGACCAAGGCGCGTTCAGTTTTTATGTCTAGGCGGCCGGCTAATTTTTCAATTTCTGCGGTGAGCTGCATTTCCAAGGCTTCATTGGGTTCACGAAAAAAAACCCGAATCGATAGGCTGCCGCCGCGCTCAATAACAATAAAGCGGCCACGCGAATCGGCATTAAGATTGATACTGTCTAATGCCGCCACACCCCGCACAAACAAGGGCGATTTTAGTAAACGATAATCACCACTATTTTGGAGCGGCGTGGCAAGTACCTTCTCGAAAATAGGCTGATTGTTTACTGGGTGGCTACCGGCATATAACTCCAGCAGTGTTTCCTGATCGGCAAAGGGGGCGTTGTCTGTCATAGGTATTAGTATGTTACGTAGCAATTCGGTGTATTGGTGAACAATGATACCGACTTTATCTGCCCACCGCACTGCGGTCTTTATAGTGTGGGTATTTACTGGTGTGGAAACCGGATGCCAATCAACGGCGGGGTATCAAAGCTCTCAGGCAGTCTCTTGCGGCCAATATTGAGTAATATAGAGCTGCCGTCTAACTGCAAAACTCCAGAATTTACTTGATCTTTAAAGGCCTGTTTTAAAAGAAGGAGTTAATTGCCGCATTCGTTTTTCATTGAGCTGACAAAGCGACGAAAAAGTGGCGTAGACCGTCGCTGGCGTTCACGGCATCTTTTTGGTCGGTAAGGACGCCAAGGGATTCAGCGCGGCCCTTGCTGGCGTTATAAACTTTACCCCTGCGAATCGGAAAAAGGTGCCGTGCATGGACGGCAGATTTGTCGACTGATTATTCCCTGCGCGAAGGCGCAATGGAACGGTTTATCAAAGTCCACAAGCCCCAAAATTTCCTTGGTAAAGCGGTGTCGCTTGCGAAAAAGCAGCGGAGCAGCAAAAAGCGGTTCGCGACGCTTTTGGTTGATGAAGACTGCGCCGCAGATGCACCGCATATGTCGACGGTTTTTTATGATGGCAAAGTCGGGGGTGAAACCACATCGGGTGCCTATGGTTACCGCGTAACATGTCTATTGCGCTTGCGATACGGCAGGCTGATCCGGCGGTTGCAGGGATAAAGGTCATCATGAATATTTTTGGCCAAGATGTGGCTGCAACAGCGCAACACAATGCGCCACTATGGGACGCGGAGAACGCCCGCATTCGTGCCTAAGCCAATGCGAGTTGCCCCTATGCGAATGGCTGCTCGTGGCATGCAGTATTGCGATATTGTCATGGCCAAGGGGTTTGTTTTAACTGATTTGGACACCTGTGTGGTGCTGTGCAGAGCGGTGAAGAGCACCATGAGCATTCAAGAGATTGGTCTTGTGCGGGTATATTGCACTGTGTTTGGAGCGACCCCGAATGCAGCGCATCAAAAACGTATTACTGGCTGAACCTAAAATGCCAAGTTTGGCGCAAATAGATATTGTAACTGTGCCTGACTAGTAAAGTTGCAGTAGCAACAAAGGAGCTATTAAATGATCACGATTCTTGATGGTGGAATGGGCCAAGAGCTGGTGGCCCGCGCAGGTAAAGCAACAGGGCTTTGGTCGATCCAAGCGTTGTTGGATGACCCTCAAATGGTGCGTGATGTCCATGACGCCTATTTTGCTGCCGGCGCACAAACCGCTACAACGAACAGCTATTCTGTTCTGCCTGATCGGCTTGAACCCAACGGACTTGGTGATCAGTTAGACCGCTTGGCGATATTGGCATGTGAAATAGCCTGCCAATCGCGCGATGCGCATGGCAGCGGTCTGGTGCTTGGGGCGCTTGGCCCGCAAGGATTTTCATATCAGCCCGACAAAAGCCCGCCTGCTGATCAGGCCGCCGAAGTGTACGCCCATTTAGCCCGTGTTCACGCCAAGTTTGTCGACGCACATATCCTCGAGACAATGTCGTCTGTTGATCAGGCCCGTGGCGGTCTTATGGGTGCGGGTGTCACTGGCAAACCTGTTTGGTTGTCACTGTCTGTTGATGATACTGATGGGAGCAAATTGCGGTCGGGCGAACCGATTGCAGATATTATTCCATTGATTACAGAATTTAAACCGCATGTCGTGTCAATCAACTGTTCATTGCCTGAAGCCGTTAGTCAAGCGATCCCATTGCTGGGATGCGCGGGGGTGATTGTTGGTGCTTATGCCAACGGATTTACTGGCATTGCAAATACGTTTGATCATATCGGGGCGACCGTAGATGCGCTTGAGGCGCGCATTGACCTTGGGCCTGTTCGTTATGCTGATTTCGCTCAAACGTGGGTCGATGCGGGAGTCACCGTCATTGGGGGCTGCTGCGAGGTCGGCCCTGCTCATATTGCGGCCCTGGTGGCGCGTTTTAAGTAAGGACAGACTGCCATGGCCAATACCCCCTGATTCTGCCCGCGTCGTCATTATTGGCGGTGGTATCGGCTGTTCAGTTACGTATCACTTAGCCAAACAAGCTTGGAAAAATGTTGTGTTGCGGTTGCTTTATCAGAAAATGGTACAGTAAGAAGTGGCTACCTAAAAATTCGTAATAAAACGGTAGTGACAATATAATACAGGCACCAAAGAATGGGGGTGTTACCCTCCAACGTACAATTATTATAAAAAATGAAGTATTCTTTCAGGCGTTAAAACCGTTAGTGCGCAGGTAATTGATGTGCGCAGACAAGCAAGTAGGCACGACATCAGGAGATAAAAGCGATGACTTTGACTGCAAAATACCTACCCATTTTCTTCAGTGCACTACTGATCGGTTGCGCAACTACAAAGCTACCAAGCCTCGCTGTGTCAGATGTTCCTACAATAGATGATTCTTTAGTCGATCCAGCAGCTAATTGCGACATTTCATCTGCAATTCGCTGGATGGAATCTCAGAAAATCATTTATACCCAACAACCAACTAATGAATGGCGAGACTGCAGTGGTAATTTTTTACGATTATCGAGCCGAATTGCCGAAAAATGTCCAGGTGTAAAAATGGCGGCACCAGCAGGAATCCGTAAATTCACTCTTAATGGCGACAACGCAGCTCCTGGCGAACCGGAGGCTAGAACTACTCGCGAACTAGCCAAATGGTATGACGATCGAAAATTATTTACACCGGTTTTTTATGATGAAGACGCCTTCGCAGCCCCTGCGAATCTCACTCAATTTCGGAATAAAATTAAGCCAGGTACTGTCTTCTGGTTCTCGCGCAAAATACCGAAATTCGAAGATGGGAAAACAAGTCTTTATAAACAGCCAGGCGGCGCAATCGGCCATATGGGAACGGTGGTAAAAGTCGAAAAGGATAACAACGGCAATGTCGTCGGCTGGACGATGTATCACGGTCAGAATAGCAGAAAGCACAACGGCACTACCTCTCACAAGTGGGCGGAATCTGGGATACGCCAACGCGTACCTCAAGGCGGTTATGGCACGCAACGAATAGTCGGCTTTGCACCGTATCTAATTCCTAGTAACGTTCCATAAACTAATGGCTAGCCTTGTTTGCTTGCAGCCAATGGCCGCTGGGAATTATAAGTGGTCACTGGTTGTGGTTTTAGTCCCCATCCTAAAGGCGCAGCGGCAGCAGGGGTGAGTTGCAACCATAAGAACTATTAGTTGTAGATGGATAGTGGCAACCACGTGGTAATGAACGGGAACACTATCAATGGTGGTGCAAATGCAATCATGATGAAGATCTAGGGAGCAACCCTCTTAACAACATCCGAAAGGGTCGGTATGTTTTCATATCCACTGAACTACAAAAAGATTCATACCCACCGGCGGAGGGACCATGCCGAATTCGCACATAATGATAATAAAGATACCAAACCAGACTGGATCAACACTTGCCGCTAAAGCAACAGATGCCGCATAGACCGTGTGGTGTCCCCTTGGCATCTGAGCCCATAGAATATAGCTAATGTTAGGGATATAAAAATAGTGAAGCAGTGTGTTTGTTTAATAGATGGCGTGACCGAGCGACTCGGGCGTCTGCTCGCATGGTTAATTCCTTTAATGATGCTTGGCACTGCTGCGGTAGTGATTATGCGCTATGGTTTTGGCCAAGGAATGACGGCCTTGCAAGAGTCGGTCACCTACTTCCACGGCACCGTTTTTATGCTCGGCGCGGCCTACACTTTAAAGCACGGCGGTCATGTGCGGGTGGACATTTTTTATCATCGTTTCTCAGTGCGTACCAAGGCTTGGGTCGACAGTATTGGCAGTATTGTTTTTTTATTGCCGCTCTGTGGCTTAATCCTAATTACCAGTTGGGATTTCGCCGATAACGCCTGGGCGATACGAGAAACATCGGTGGAGCCCGGTGGTCTGCCCTTTGTTTATCTGTTGAAATCATTATTGCCACTGATGGCAATTAATCTTGGTCTGCAAGGTATCGCTGAGTTAC
>JBKEFB010000060.1:0-16312 GCA_046712405.1 Zhongshania sp.
TTCTCTGGGACTTTGTTCATAATCTGCTCGTGATTTTATGGTTCGGGTTGCCCCTGCCATTCGAGGATGACGGAGGATTTTTGCCCGACGAGCTAAATTTTGTACCGAGGGACTTAACGGAGCACGGTATTTTGTCGCGCTAAGAATGAAAACACCACCCATAGGTAAATTTTTTGCGGCCGGTTTATGCGTCATAAAGTAGCTCGGGCTACTTATTGGCAGTCGATGAAAGCCATATTCCACCACACTGACCTCAAAGCCCAGCAGCGACAGCCAGTCTTGTAAGCGATGGATTGGCAGGCGGTGATTTTGCCACATTGGGCTGCCTTTAAGACGCCCAAGCACACCTCGCATTGCTAAAAGAGAATAAGGATTGATCCCACAGATGACCACTTTACCGTGGGGGACGATGACACGCTCCACTTCACGAAGCACTTTATGAGGATTATCTACAAACTCCAACAGATGATGTAAAACAACAACATCTTGTGATTCGCTGGCCACCGGTAGGTGCTCAAAATCACATAGTACATCGAGCACCTGGCTCAGTCCGTTATGCTGCATTCCACCTAAACAAAATTGGCGTTGGAATACGTCATTGGCAATCGGGCAGCGCTCCGGTATTACGCTCAAGTTCAATAGATTATATTTTGCCGTCGATGCATCACTAATCGCGTCAGCAATCAAGGGCCGCTCTTCAGCTAATACCGTTCTTCCAACTGGGCCCTGAAACCAGTGCCGCAAGGCTGGCAGAAGAACTTCAGGTGAGTGTTTAGTACGCCAATATGCCATATTTTTCCCCTACGGAGTCCCATTCAACCCCTATTGCAGCGAGACGATGGAATGTTTATGCTCTACCGTCTAAATTTACATCAAAATTTAATTTATGCTTTCAATATCACCCATTTACGCATTTAGTGACAACTATATTTGGTGTGTCGCCCACGATGGAAAGGCAATCATTGTCGATCCAGGCGACGCCGCGCCGGTAATAAAGTATTTAGACGAAAACGGTTTGAGCCTGTCGGCCATCATTATTACGCATCATCACTACGACCATGTAAATGGCATAGAGTTGCTCTGCGAACGCTACCTCAATACTCCAGTTTACGGCCCAGAAAATCAATGTAAAAGTATCACTCAGCGCCTAAAACACGACGATACCATCACCCTTTTAGATCTAAGATTCCAAGTGTTAGCCGTGCCTGGGCATACCCTAGATCATATTGCTTACTACCTTGAAACGTCGCCATCAGGCCCAGCGCTATTTTGCGGTGACACTTTGTTTGCCGGTGGTTGCGGACGACTTTTTGAGGGTACGCCAAAACAAATGCTCGACTCCCTTGGGTTGATTCAGGCCCTAGCAGCAGACACACAGATATATTGCGCACATGAATACACTCTCAGTAATTTGCGTTTCGCACGCGCTGTGGATCCCGATAATCGCGATTTGCTTTCACGGTTTGAGGACACCCAAGCTTTACGAGAAGCAAATTTACCGACAGTCCCTTCAAAGCTGGCCCTCGAATTGCTTACCAATCCATTCTTGCGAACAGATAATGTTAGCGTTCAACAACGAGTTGCAACGCATGCAGCACTTAAGTGTTGGAATCAAAACGACATTTTTGCTAACTTACGTGCCTGGAAGGATTATTTTTAAATGATATTAGTGACTATTTAGTAATGATAACACTCAACAACAGCCTTAATAAGTTCATTTTTTGTGCAGCGCTTATACCGCTAATCGCAGCCTGCGCCCAAACACCGAATCAATACGGTGCGGGTCATAAAAATAGCACCCTGCTCTGTGATCAAGCGGAAAGCCGCAGTGCCAAACTCTGTCGGCATCAAGATGTCGTAAAACAAGGCGACACAAGCAGCGACCGCCAAAACTTTCAGCCTCAGACCAACTTACAAACCGTCGAGGCGAAAGCTGAAGCATCCAGCGAGACTCAGCAAGCCACCAGACAATACCAACAATTATGGCCTCGCTTGGCGTCCGAGCTGCAATTCGAGGCCCTAGCCGGGCATGCCGATGTCGAGAACCAGGAAGAATTGTATTCAGCGCAATCTTATTACCTCGCCAAGATTAGTAAACGCGCAGCGCGTTATTTGTACTACATCATTGAGAATATCGAAGAACGCGGCCTGCCTAGCGACTTAGCCTTACTGCCCTTCGTAGAGAGTGCTTTTGACCCTTTCGCCTATTCACACGGACGCGCCTCGGGTTTATGGCAGTTTGTACCGAATACCGCCAAGCATTTGGGAATAGACCAAAACTGGTGGTATGACGGCCGTCGCGACGTTATCACTGCCACAGACTCTGCACTTGACTATCTCACTGACCTGAACAGACGCTTTGATGGCGATTGGCTGCTGACATTGGCCGCATATAATGCTGGCGCCGGCACAGTGAATAAAGCGATAAGACTAAATAAGAAGAAGGGGCTGCCAACCGACTTCTGGTCTTTGAGGCTCCCCAAAGAAACCAAAAACTATATTCCCAAAATGCTGGCGCTTGTTAAGATTTTCAAAAACCCAGCATCCTATAACCTCACCCTGCCCCCGGTGCCCAATAAGCCGCATTTTATCGCGGTGAATACCGGCAGCCAGCTTGACCTAGCACAAGCCGCTAAATTAGCCGACATTAGCGTTGATGAGCTGTATCGCCTAAACCCCGGCTTTAATCGTTGGGCAACAGCACCAGAGGGACCGCACCGACTGTTAATTCCGCAAGCAAAAGCAAAAATATTTGCCTCGCGATTAGCAGAAATATCGCCACGCGATCATTTGCGCTGGCAGCAGTACACAATACAAGCGGGTGACAATTTAGTGACTATTTCCCGACGTTATCATGTTGACGTTGCCACGCTGCGAGCTAGCAATAAGCTTGATAATGATATTTTGAAAATTGGTAATATTTTACTCATCCCCGACGCCGGCAATGGTGTCTCGCCACATAAGGGCGCCAGCCGGGGTTTAACCTCCTCAGAAGCCTCACAGATAGAGTATAAAGTGCGTAGCGGCGACACTATTAGTGGTATCGCTAAAAAGCACGGGGTAAGCAGCGAAAAGATATTTACTTGGAATAAACTAGCGTCGAATTCTATTATCAAGCCAGGTCAGAGATTAATATTATGGGCAAAGGCGTCGCAGCAATCTGCCAAGGGCATTATTCGCAAGGTAGGTTACAAGGTGAGAAATGGCGACTCGCTGCGGCTCATCGCCAGTCGCTTTAATCTGCGCATACGCGATATCGTAGAGTGGAACTCCATTAAAGCCAGTCAGTATCTGCGCCCCGGTCAGTCTTTAACTTTATATGTTGATATCACTCGTGCCGATCTTTAACGGCGGTTTGATATAGTATAGCCTCTTCGCTTTACTAAGGTTTTTAACGCGTTTATGACAGGCTATTTTGTTCGCCGTTTTTTATTAATTATTCCCACCTTTATCGGCATTACTTTATTGGTGTTTGCCATTACCCGCATTGTTCCTGGTGGCCCAATTGAACGGCTAATGACGCAAATTCAGTTCGGTGGCGAAACGGGGGCATTACAACGCAGTCAGGGTGGCGGCACGCTTTCCGATGATCAAATGGAAGAGCTTAAGCGCTACTACGGTTTCGATAAGCCAATGCTAAGCAGCTATGCAATTTGGCTTAAAAAAGTAGTCACCTTTGACCTCGGTCTTTCTACGCGCTATCAAGATCCTGTTTGGCAAATTATTAAAGAACGTTTCCCAATTTCAATCTACTACGGTCTGACCACCCTGATACTGACTTACTTAGTGTGTATTCCACTAGGCCTCGCTAAGGGGATGTTCCATGGCAGCGCCCTAGATAGCTGGTCGTCTGCAGTGGTTTTTTTAGGCTACGCCCTACCCAGTTATGTTATCGGCATCGCCCTAATCTCCTTGTTTGCTGGCTACTGGGATATTTTCCCGCTGGGCGGCTTTGTAAGTGACAACCATAATGAGCTCAGTACCTGGGGAAAAACCTCAGATATATTTCGGCACTCGGTATTGCCGTTAATCGCCTACCTAGCAGGTAGTTTTGCCGTCACCACTCTAATGATGAAAAATTCGCTAATGGACAATTTGGCGGCAGATTACATGCGCACTGCCAGCGCTAAAGGCTTAAGCCGCGGCGAAAGTGTTCGCGGCCACGCGCTTCGCAATAGCCTGATTCCCGTGGCCACATCGTTCGGTAACAATATTTCTCTGCTGCTCGGTGGCTCATTTCTGATTGAAACTATATTTAATATCGATGGTATTGGACTGCTGGGCTACGAGGCCATTATCGAACGCGACTATCCCATTGTAATGGGCATATTGGTGATATCGTCTCTGCTGTATCTGCTTGGCAATATATTGTCGGATATCTGCGTTGCCTTGGTCGATCCACGGATTCGCTTTGGCGGTCGGAGCGGCGAATGAGTTTTTTTAAAAACCCGGTCGCCCAAAAACGCTGGCAGCGCTTCAGACAATCTCGTCGGGGCTATTACTCGGCGTGGATATTACTTGTTCTTACGCTCTGCAGTTTTGGCGCAGAAATGCTGGCCAATAATCGCGCTCTAGTCGTCGTCTACGAAGGTCAGTGGTATTTCCCGATTTATGGCGAGGTGATAGCTGGCAAGGATTTCGATTTAGATTACAGTTACGAAGTAAACTATCGTGATCTTAAAACCAGCTTCGCAAATGCCGATAACAGCTGGGTGCTAATGCCGCCTATTCCTTTCAGCCCCTTAGAGACAGATTTAATCGCTGGCGATTTCCCCCCACACGCACCGTCGCTCAATACCCGTCATTATTTGGGTACAGACACCAGCGGCAGAGATGTCGCTGCGCGTCTGATTTATGGCTTTCGCACTGCTATTACCTTTTCTTTATTGCTCCTGGTATTTAACTACGCCGTCGGCGTTGCCATTGGCTGCATGATGGGCTTTTGGGGCGGCGCCTTTGATCTTATTTTTCAAAGAATTATTGAGATCTGGTCGAATATCCCCTTTCTCTACGTGATCATGATTGTGGCGTCAGTTATTACCCCGGGATTCTGGACCTTGCTATTTATTATGGCTTTTTTCGGATGGACCAGTATGACCTGGTATATGCGCACTGCGACTTATAAAGAAGTGGCCCGCGATTACGTGATGGCTGCCCGCGCCCTAGGGGCCTCCGGACCGAGAATTATATTTAGGCACATACTCCCAAATAGCGTGTCTACTTTAGTGACCTTTGTACCCTTTTCGGTTGCCTCAGGTATCACCTCGCTAACGGCCTTAGACTATTTAGGATTTGGTTTGCCACCGCCGATTTCGAGCTGGGGAGAACTGCTAAAGCAAGGGACCGAAAACCTAGAATCATTGTGGTTGGTGGGCTCTGTTGTCGTTTCGATGACCGTTATCTTGATGTTAGTCGCCTACATTGGCGAAGCAATACGCGATGCCTATGACCCTAGAAAATTCAGCTTTTATGAATAAGTCTTATTATGCGTAAATTATTACGATTTTTTCTTGCCAACGCGATAGCCGCATTCAGTATGAGCGCGCAGACGCTGCCAGATAATCTGCCCGCTGACTTGGTGTGGCAGACAAATATGAGCGACCCGATTTTTGCAGACCCTGGGGCACAACGCGGCGGTCGCTTCCGCACCTTTGTCACAACCTTTCCGCTAACTCTGCGCTTGGTTGGCCCCGATTCAAATGGTAGCTTTGCAGGGTATATGCGCTCAAACAATTTAAGTTTAGTGGGCATCCATCCGAACACGCTGAAACCCATTCCTGAGCTGGCAACCCATTGGGCGCTGGGCAGTGATGGCCACAGCATCTATTTCCGCTTAGATCCCGATGCGCGCTGGTCAGACGGTACTCCCGTGACCGCCGAAGACTATGTTTTCGGCTTGGAGTTCATGCGCTCCAAATATATTCTGGCACCTTGGTATAACAATTACTTTAACGAAATCATCACCGGCCTGGTCAAATACGACGATTACACCATTGGCATCCAAGGCGCTACGCCCAAACCCGAAGACGAAATGCTATTTGAATACAGCGTATCACCGGTGCCCCGACATTTTCATACCCTTAACGAAAATTGGGTGCGGGAATCTAACTGGCGCATAGCGCCAAATACCGGCCCCTATATTATTAGTGAAATTCGAAAGGGTAAATATGTGGAGTTCACTAGGAAAAAAGACTGGTGGGCCAACGACAAGCACTATTTCAAACATCGCTACAACCCAGACTATATTCGCGTAAAGCTAATCCGCGACCTGAACATTGCCTATCAGTATTTCCGCAAGGGTCAGCTCGATACCTTTCCCTTATTAATGCCGCGTTTCTGGCATAAAAAAGCACAGGGCGATATTTACGAAAACGGCTACGTCGGTAAAATAAAATTTTATAATGATGTACCACAACCCATTAGCGGCTTGTTTTTAAATGAAGATGCGAGGCCCCTAAACGACATCAATGTGCGCTACGCTATTGCTCACGCCCTCAACGTAGATAAAGTCATAAATACGGTATTACATGGCGATTATGAACGGCTGCAAACAGCCCACGATGGCTATGGCGACTACAGCAACACCACAATCCGCGCTCGTCCCTTTGATTTAAAAAAAGCAGCTGATTACCTCGATAAAGCCGGCTGGAGCGAGCGCGGCAGTGACGGTATTCGTGTTAAAAATAGCCAGCCTCTGAGCGTTCGCATCACCTATTACAATAGCGGCCACAGTGACCGCTTAGTCATCCTCGCTCAAGAAGCCCGCAAAGCCGGCATCGACTTTCAACTGCAATTACTGGATGCCTCCGCGGCATTCAAACAAATTATGGAGAATAAACATCAAGCGGCTTGGATGGGATGGTCTGGAGGCGGCTTATCTCCTCGCTACTGGGAGTTTTACCATTCAGATAATGCCCATAAATCGCAAACTAATAATGTCACCAATACCGACAATGCAGCCTTAGACGCCAAAATCATGGCTTACCGGACTGCGACAGAAAAAACCACTCGAGTCCAGTTAGCGCATGAACTCGAGCAAATGGTTCATGACCAAGGGTCATTTATTTCCACCTTTAAAGTCCCGTATACCCGCGAAGCATTTTGGCGCTGGATAAAGCTGCCGCCAAACCACGGCACCCGAACCAGTGATGTGTTATTTAACCCCTTGGGTGGCAGCGGCGGGCTTTTTTGGATTGATGCTGGCGAGCAACAGACCACGTTAGATGCAAAAGCAGATGCCCAAGTACTGCCGAAAGTAATGATTATAGATAAAACTTGGATGGTATCGCCATGAGTTTGCTGTCGGTGCAAGACCTGTCAGTTGCCATTCGCGGCGACGATGGTGTACCCCGCGAACTCGTTAGTTCAATATCCTTCGATATCGCCGCTGGAGAAACCCTTGGCCTGGTTGGTGAGTCTGGATGCGGTAAAAGTCTTACCGCCATGTCTATCCTAGATTTATTGCCAAAACCCCAGGCTATGCGCAGCAAAGGCCGGCTATTATTCAACAGTGAAGACATCAGTGAGGCGACTCCTGCCCGCCTACGAAAAATTCGCGGCAAGAATATCGCGGTAATATTTCAAGACCCAATGACAGCATTAAACCCGGTGCAAACTGTGGCGCAACAGATTATCGAAGTACTAGATATCCACTTCCCCGCCCAGTCTCGCCAAGTTCATCGCGACCGCGTGCTATCACTTTTGTACGAAGTGGGGATACCGGCGCCCGAAGAAAGACTATCAGCTTATCCACACCAGCTTTCCGGCGGAATGCGGCAGCGAGTGATGATTGCCATGGCGCTTGCTTGCGAACCCGATTTATTGATTGCAGATGAACCTACGACCGCCCTGGACGTAACAATTCAAGCACAAATCGTTCGACTGCTAAAAGGTCTGCAGGAAAAAAATGGCATGGCCATGTTATTTATTACCCACGACCTCGCCTTAGTTTCTCAGGTGAGTGATCAAATTGCAGTGATGTACGCAGGAAAAATCGCCGAGTACGGGCCGGCGCAGCAAGTCTTTGCAAACCCCCGTCATCCCTATACAAAAAGTTTGATTGCGGCGCTGCCTGGTATAAACCATCCACCTAAGTCGGCCTTATATGCGCTTGAAGGCCAAGTGCCTGCCATAGAAAATATGCCTACCGGCTGCCGCTTTGCAAATCGCTGTCGCCATGTTGCCGATATCTGTCATCGCAAAGTCCCGCCGCAGGACAAAACCAGCGACTCTACGATGGTAGCCTGCCATCGCTGGCAGGAGATCGCGCAATGAGTAAGCTTATTCTCGACGTTCAAGACCTGCAGCTACACTTTTCTCAACGCAGCGGTATTTTTGGCCGCGAGCGCGCCGTGGTTCGCGCGGTCGACAATGTCAGTTTTCAACTACATGCAGGGGAAACACTCGGTCTGGTTGGTGAGTCCGGCTGCGGCAAAAGTAGTTTAGGCAAAGCAATATTGAATCTGCACCGTCCCACCGCAGGCCGCGTTATCTATCAAGGCAGAGATATTACCGGTCTTTCAGACCGATCCATGCGAGTATACCGCCGCTCTTTGCAAATGATCTTTCAGGATCCATTTGAATCCTTAAATAGCCGCCACACCGTCGGCACAATCATTGAAGAACCGCTGCTTATCCACCGTATTGGCGATCGCGAAAGTAGACGCCAGCGCGTGACAGAGCTCCTCGATTTGGTCGGTTTGCCCAGCTCGGCAAACAGTAAGTACCCCCATGAGTTCTCTGGCGGCCAGCGCCAGCGTATCGGTATTGCCAGAGCTATTGCGCTAAACCCAAGCGTCTTAATATGCGATGAGGCAGTATCTGCACTGGATGTGTCGGTACAAGCGCAAATATTGAATTTACTGTTAGAAATACAGCGTGAGCTCAAGCTGAGTATGTTATTTATTTCTCATGACTTAGGTGTGGTGCGTCACATGAGTGACCGCATCGCCGTGATGTATTTAGGCCAGATTGTCGAAATTGGCGACGCCCAAAACATTTATCGCCAGGCCCACCACCCCTATACCCAAGGTCTGCTGGCGGCCATACCAAAACTCGGCAGCTTAGCCGAGGACGTTAGCCAAATTGGTGGCGATATACCGTCGCCTATGGCGCCACCGCCTGGTTGTCGTTTTCACACCCGCTGCGCTTTCGCGCAAGCAAAGTGCAAAATTGATCCGCCATTGCTGCGTGCAGAGAGTGCTGAGCATTTCACCGCCTGCCATTTTTGGGAGTGTCTCAGCACCAGCGCAAGCTGAACTGGCGAAATATGCCGGCGTATAAGGTCCATCTTGGCGTCAATACGAGGTAAACTCTATCCCTTATTACAGTAGTTCAAGTATGAGGGTTTCTTTTTGGAGGCCTCCATAGCCCTATTCATAGACTTAAGGTTTAGCGTGCGCAACATCCACCCCTCACAGAAAGATCGTGTCCCGCTAAAATATGCGCGCAGTATGCTCCAAGTTGCCGAAGCCCAGGGCTATAACGGCGAAGAACTATTGCGATCGCTAGATTTACCTATTGACCCACTCGCGCCAAATGCAGATTCAGACTCCTTAATTGACGGCCGTTACTACAGCAAAATATACCGCCACGTGATGTGGCTATTGCAAGATGAATCCTTCGGCTTAGGTTTAGACCATCGCACCCCAGCCGGCAGTTTTAGAATGCTGTGCTTGTTTATCATCCACTGCGAAACCTTAGAGCAAGCTTTGCGCCGAGCCGCCGAGTTTATCAACTTTTGTCATACCCTCACCGAAACGTCAAATAGCTACAAGCGGCCCATAAAGCGTTTAGGTGATGGCACTGCATTCTACCGCTTCCCAGAGAATGTCGGTCTAGTAAGTGATACTAATGCTTCTAGCACCACCATGGCTCATACCATGGCAATCTGGCGGCGTTTCTGTCAGTGGTTAATTGGCAAACCACTTGAATTAATCGCCGTCCATTTACAAGGCGACGCTCCGGAAAATACAGAATATTTTGAGCAATTATTTGGATGTGAAATACGCTTTGGCTGTGATCATAATGCCTTTTTACTCGCGGAATACTGCTTAGACTGCCCACTTATTCACACCGAAGAGTCACTGCAAAAATTTCTTCGCAACGCGCCCTATCATTTACTGGTATCACAGGAAGACGACGACAGCTCGCTGCTATCACAAATGAAGCGCATCGTCGGCAGCGATCTAAGCCATGAATTTCCAAGCGTGGTGGTCATGGCTGAGCAATTAAATATGTCGGTAAGAACATTGCGCCGGCGCTTAAAAGATCTCGACACGACCTACCAAAGATTTAAGGATAAGCTGCGCCAAGAGCACGCGACCCGCTGGCTTAATCAACCAGAACTAAAAGTGAACGCGGTATCAGCTCTACTTGGCTTTGATGAGCCCAGCGCGTTTCACCGCTCGTTTAAAAAATGGACGGGAATGACTCCCGGCGAGTATCGCGCCAGCCGTCAACCTCATATGAACATTGAGAAAACCTGACATTAATCAATATATCACATGAGGTAAAGTTCTTAAGATAATGAATACTATAGATTTGATTCATAAAACGCCGCATCTAGCCGCCGAGTCCATACCGGCAGAAGCTCGTGTTATTCCGGCCTTGCTGCCAGAATCTGAACGGCAAGCTGCGCGTAAATTATTTTTTGACTGCACCCATAATTTTCGTGACCTGGGTGGCTATCGCACCACGGATAATCGCCAGCTTAAGTGGGGTCGCGTTTATCGCTCCGACAAACTCTCCTCGCTATCTGAACAAGATCAACATTTTATTTTGCGTTTAGGCATAAGCCGAGTCAGCGATTTTCGATCGGATGAAGAACGCCGGGACTCGCCTCACAATCTTCCCCTCAATAGCGGCATCACGGTTAGGGAATTACCTATTACGTCGGACGCGGTACAAATAGAACGCATCACCCTGCGACTGCAAGAAGACGATGCCACCGCCGACGATATGGCGCTTTTTTTAGTCGAAGCGAATAGGGAAATGGTTGAACGCTTTACACCTATTTATCGACAGTGGCTACAAGCGCTGCTAAACGAAAACAGCTATCCCCAGGTGTTCCATTGCACTGCCGGCAAAGATCGAACCGGCTTTGGCGCCGCTTTACTACTCAGTATTCTCGGTGTGCCGCAGCAAACTATCTTGCAGGACTATCTCGCCACCAACACCTACACCGCGGCAAGAGTAGATAGTATTGTGCATTACGTTTACGAAAAAACTATGCATCAAGTAAACCAAGATGTTATTCGTACCCTGTTTACGGTGCAGGCACATTGCTTGGGCGAAGCGTTTAAAGCGATTGACGAGGAATACGGTAACGTCGACAATTACATTGAAATTGCCCCGGGGCTTTACTCACACCCAACGTTTAATTTTACAATCCTTACTACTTCAGCCGGTAATTAACTTTTAGATGCCGCAACTCGCCCAGTTCGACACACCATTTGGCGTCCTGCAACTTAGTCGCCGTCCCCATCGAGACCGTGAAACTCTACAGCCATGGGACGCGGCCGACGACTATTTACTGCATCACCTCGCTAACCAAGGCATCGCAGCCGACAGCCGTATTCTGATTGTAAATGACAGCCAAGGTAGCTTGTGTTCGGCACTGTCGACATACCGCTGCACGCTTTGGGCGGACTCCGCTATCAGTCAACTCTCAGCGAATGAAAACTGTGTACGTAATCAGCTTGCCGCGCCTCAATTTATTCCAGCAAGTGATATTCCGCAGGGAAGCTTTGATTATATTTTATACAAACTTCCGAAAGGGCGATCTCTGCTGCAATATCAATTGCAACACCTGAGGGCCTTGTTCCGCGGCCCCGAACAGTTTATTGGCGCGGCAATGGCGCGTCATATTGATCAAAATGTGGTCGCGGCGTTTTCCAAATACTTAGCACCAGCCAGACCTAGCTTGGCGCGTAAAAAAGCCCGCCTAATCCAATTGCAAAGTGCGGCACACACTAGCGAATTTGACGATGACTGCAAGATCGTCGAGTTACCAGAGTTGGGGTTAATACTACACAACCGTGCAAACGTTTTTTCCCGCGACAAGCTCGACCAAGGCAGTCGTATAATGCTGCGCGCCATGAACACCTTAACCGGCGCAGCACGAATCGCAGATTTAGCCTGCGGCAATGGCTTGTTGGGAGTTTATGCCCAAGATATATGGCCTCAAGCCAAGGTTCATTTCTTCGATGATTCTTTTCTAGCCATCGATTCTGCGCGCCGAACGGTCCAGGCAAATTCATGCAAACCCAGCATTGAATCAAGCTGCACTTTCAGCGTCGATGATTGCCTATCAAATTATCAAGGAGAGCCCTTCGATTTGATTCTGTGTAATCCGCCGTTTCATCAGGATCACCATGTTGGCGATCATATTGCCCGCGCTATGTTTAACGACAGCCTAAAACACTTAGCGCTAAACGGTCGCCTATGTGTGGTTGGCAACCGGCATTTGGGTTATCACCATGCCCTCAAAAAACTGTTTGGCCACTGTGACATTATTGATTCTAATCCTAAATTTGTGGTTCTATTGGCCTACCGCTGATTACTTATTTTAACATCGAACCCACCAAATGGGTGATGTAGCAACATCCAATGGGTGCTATTTTAGTCCCATAATCTCGCTATTTGGATCGTTTGTACTGTAATGCCAATTCATGTTGTTTTTGTTTGTCTGGGCAATATCTGTCGCTCACCGGCGGCCCAAGGTGTGTTTGAGCACTTGCTACAGAGCACCCAGCTAAACACCTTAATCACCGTCGACTCATGCGGTACCGCCGCATTTAATATCGGTAAATCGCCAGATTCTCGGTCGTCGGCAGCTTCTCTGAGACGTGGCTACCGAATTGACGATCAAATAGCCCGACAAATCGATGACAGCGACTATGAGCGGGCCGATTACGTGATCGCAATGGATCGTATGAATCTGACAAATGTGACTGCATGGGCACCTGCTTGCTACCAAGGTGAGATAAAGCTATTGATGGATTATTGTGGGCACGCTGGCAATACCCAGGTTGCAGACCCTTACTATGACGATGATGCCGCCTTTGATCAGGTAATCGCGCAAATTGAAAATGCAGCAAGTGGCCTGCTGAATTATATCTGCGACAAACACAATCTGGCAGTGAACCACTGATCAAGGCGCCCCACCGTGCTTATAAAAATAATAGGACGCTACTATGCACTTTGTTATATCGACGTCATTTAGCAGCGTCGCGGACTTAAAAAAAATAGCAATTACGGCAGACAGTTTTGGCTGGGAGGCAATGTCATTCTCAGACCATGTGGTAAATCCAGAAAAACTGAACACCCCTTACCCCTATACTAAAAACGGAGAGCGTCGCTGGCAGCCATTTACCGATTGGCCAGATCCTTGGGTGATGATAGGCGCACTGGCAAGTATTACCACTAAGCTCAAATTCACCAACAATATATTTGTACTGCCAATGCGCAACCCTTTTTTGGTGGCCAAAGCAATTAGCACTGCCGCCATTATTTCTGATAATCGGGTGATACCCGCCATCGGGGTTGGTTGGTCAAAGGATGAGTTTGAGTTGCTACAACAAGATTTTCACACCCGCGGTAAACGTGCCGATGAGATGATTGAAATTATGCGCCTGCTGTGGACGGGGGAGATGGTGGAATATCAGGGTAACCACTATCAGTTCCCCCCTTTAGAAATGAACCCGGCGCCTAGTGCTTACATCCCTATCTGGGTGGGTGGCATCAGCAACGCCGCCATGAGACGAGCGGCGAGAATCGGCGATGGCTGGGTCACAGATTTGCAAACCAGCGAAGACATCTTAGCCAGTATTGCCAAAATACAGCAGTATCGTAGGGAATACGGCCGCGAAGATCGCCCGTTTTCGGTAATGGCAACACCGTCTGATGCCTTCACACCCGATGCTTACCGTCGTTTAGAGGACGGTGGTGTTAGCCATATTTTAACCCAGCCTTGGCCCTTCTATCACGGCGACACCCAGAATTTAGATAAGAAGATAGACGGAATCAAACGTTATGCGGATGATTATATCGGGGCACTTAATCACTAATAGATGCTCGTCCATGTATTTTAGCGTGTTAAAAAAACCACACTTTCCACATGGTAGGTATGGGGGAACATATCGGCTATTGCGGCCTGCACAATACTAAAGCCGACCGCTGATAAAATTCCCAGATCTCGGTTCAAGGTCGCCGGATCACAGGAGACATAAACAATGCTGCTGACAGCTTTATTAGCAGCCAAACGCTCACACAGGATTTTCGCACCGGCGCGCGGTGGGTCGAGAATCACTTTATGACAGCCTGCCGGAATGGTGATCGCAGCTGTATCAAAGAGATCCGCACAGAAATAATCAATCGCCAGATCCGCCTCTAAGGCTTGTTGCTTAGCGCTACTAATCATAGTTGCACCAGCGTCAAAGCTCGATATACACGCTCCAGCATTTGCCAAAGCCAAACTAAAATTACCAAGGCCGCAAAAGTAATCAGCTATTAGTTCATCAGGCTGCGGCGCCAGCCAACGTAAACATAGATCAATTATTTGCCGATTCACTGCGACATTAACCTGAGTGAAGTCCCCGGGTTGATAGTGCAGTACCAACGCGTCTAGCGTTTGATACTGCAGCGGTGAACTTGCGCCAAGCCACGCGGGGCCCTTACTGCCAGCAACACTATGCAAAAATGCCGGCGCCTCAATATCGACGGCAAGCTGTTCGCTCCGTTTTAAATCAACAAACCCATCTTTCTGAATATGGATGCCAACACGGCCATCGCGATCGGCGCTAAACGACACCTCCCCTTGTGCTTTATCACCGAAGTAGCGACATATCGACTTTCGACTGTTAGCCAAGGCGGTATTGATGGGGTTCTCTAACAGCGGACATTGTTCAACGGCAACAATGTCGTGACTAGCCTTTGCCTTAAAACCGAGTTGACCGTTGTGATACGACAAACGTGCGCGATGACGATACTGTGTGTCGCTAGCCTGCAGTATCGCCGTCTCGACCGCAGCACCACCATTCGCAGCAATCACTTTTTCTAACTTAGCGCGTTTATAAACAAGTTGACTCGGATAATTTAAATGCTGTAATTGGCAGCCTCCGCATTGATCATAAATAGCACAAATAGGCGCCACCCGATCCGCCGAAGCGGTGATGATCTCTAGCAACTCGGCTTCATCAAAGCGCTTATGTGAACGCGATATTTTTGCCTGCACCGTTTCGCCGAGTAAGGCATCCGTAACAAATACAACTTTGTTTTCATGACGCGCAACCCCACGACCATCATCCGCCAAACTATCGATTGTAAGCACAATGGACAGCTCACTAAGCTTAGTGGCGTTTTTTTTTGCTGGCTTAAAGGTGTTGATGGCGCGGTGTTTTGCCATTACTTAAGGGCCTTTTTGGAAATAAATTGTTGATACTGACGAAGACACTTTTGCTTGCGCTGCGCCAATTCGCGCTGCTCAGTCTGAATGCGGGTCTCTGCGTTGACAAGGTGCTCGCAGGATAGTCCATTCTGTTGAAGCTGATGTGTTCGAATCTGTGGTGCGATTTTAACGACCGGCAAGTCGTCAACGTCATCTGAATGAGCTATCGCAACATTCAAAATAACACTCAGTAGGATTGAAATGCCGAGGGTCGATATTAACCAAGCACTAGGCAATTGACGATTGACTTGGAATTTATTTGGGCGCACTGGGTAATATTCCATAGAATTTGCAGTTATTTTACCCGCCCAGGACGGTGCTGGATATTTAATTAGCGTACTTTTACGTTAGACTAGCCAACTAAATTAGGTTTACAGGTCTCCGAAACCGGAAGTATTATGTCTAACACTGTCATTGAAAATGTAAATGTTGATGCCCAGGAAATTCTTATTACTCCTGCTGCATTAAAAGCAGCACTGCCTATGAGCGACGCTGCCAGAGAAGTTATTTCACTGGGTCGCGAAACCGTCAGAAATATACTGGACGGCAAGGATCATCGCATGTTCGTGGTAGTGGGCCCCTGCTCTATCCATGATGTTAACGCTGCAATGGACTATGCTCGGCGCTTAAAAGTATTGGCGGACGAAGTTAGCGATACACTGGTGATTATCATGCGTGTATATTTTGAAAAGCCGCGCACCACTGTTGGCTGGAAGGGCTTAATCAACGACCCCTACCTCAATGACACCTTCAAAATTGAAGAAGGTTTACATATTGGTCGTAAACTTCTGCTTGATATCAGCGAGCTTGGCCTACCGACCTCTACCGAGGCTCTAGACCCCATTTCGCCACAGTACCTGCAAG
>JBKEFB010000061.1:0-16270 GCA_046712405.1 Zhongshania sp.
GCAATATTATTACTGATAACGACTGTGGCGCACGACTTATCACCCGCTCAGGTTACTCTATTGGCATCGCCTTTCCGCCCAGCTGGGACGAAGGCTATATCGTCAGTCTTAAACAAGGCGAATCTGCAGTGCTACAGCCTGGCATGACATTCCATATTATTCCGTGGATGTGGGGTGTAGACGGCGATAAGACTTGTGGGATCTCGGATTCCATTTATATCACCGACACCGGTTGTGAATCCTTTTTTACTATGGACAGAGACTTCACCGTAAAGCCAGAACCAGCAGAACAGACAATGCTAAAGATTGACGAGGCACGAAAAAATAAAAAGGAAGAAGCTGACAGCATTAAAAATGCCGACAGCGCAAAAGCAGAAAACGGCGAGTAAACCACACATTTATTCATGGCAATGAAGGCCTGAATCAAGATCATAACGAGGTAGCTATGCTGATAGCGAAAAACCCGTGTACCGGTAAAATAATTGCCGAGTACCCCACCCTCAATAACGCCCAACTTCATGAGCGGATTGGCGACGCCTTCCGCGCGGCAGACCAATGGCAAGCACTAAGCTACCAAGAGCGAGGGCAAACACTGACAGCCGTCGCCGCCGAACTACGTAAGCAAAAAGACAGGCTGGCAGAATTAATGGCCCTTGAAATGGGTAAGCCCTTCAAAGAAGGTCTCGCTGAAGTTGAAAAAGCTGCTGGCTGCGCCGAGTATTATGCAGAACACGCCGCCGAGTATTTAGCCCCGCAAACCTTGCCCTCAGACGCCAGCATTAGCTACGTTTGCCACCCGCCACTGGGTACCTTACTTGGCATCCTGCCTTGGAATGCACCACTGTGGTTGGCCTTCCGCTACTTGGCACCTGCATTAATGGCCGGTAATACCTGCGTAATGAAGCATGATCCCAATGTGCCGGCCTGCGCCATCGCGATCGCTAAAGTATTTGCCGACGCCGGCGCGCCAGAAAATATTGTGGTCAATCTACCCATAGATAACGACACCATAGAAACCGCCATCCGCGACCCGCGCATCGCAGCGGTATCCTTCACTGGGTCCGGCAACGCGGGCAGTAAAGTTGCCGCTGTAGCTGGCTCAGAAATCAAACCCACGGTATTGGAGTTAGGCGGTTCTGACCCCTGTATTGTACTTGCAGATGCAAACTTAGAAGCCGCAGCCGATATCGCCACCCTGTCCCGAATGATCAATGCCGGGCAATCCTGTATTGCCGCAAAACGTATTATTGTTGAAGACTCGGTATACGATGTCTTTGTTGAAAAACTCCAAAGTCGCATGGCCAAATTCAAATCCGGTGACCCGCTAATGCCAGACACCGACGTTGGCCCTATAGCCCGCGACGATCTGCGGCAAAACCTGCATCGCCAGGTCACAGAAACTATTAACGCCGGTGCCAAATGCCTATTGGGCGGTGAGCTAAGCGATGGCCCCGGTTTCTTTTATCCACCGACCCTACTCATTGATGTCACCGAAGATATGTGCGCGTTTAAAGAAGAAACCTTCGGTCCCATTATGGTAGTGATACGCGCGACCGATGTGGAAGAGGCAGTACAGCTCGCCAACGAAACACCCTACGGTCTAGGTGCCGCCGTATGGACTAGCAATGCGGAGCTAGCCATCAATATCGCCAATCGCCTGGAAGCTGGCCAAGTCGCTATCAACGGCATCGTCAAAACTGACTCACGTTTACCCAGCGGCGGTATAAAAGGATCTGGCTATGGCCGCGAACTCGGGCCACATGGCATTCGGGAGTTTGTGAATAGCAAACAGATTTGGGTGAAGTGACATTCCTAAGCTAGCACTGAGGGTTAACTGAGTGCTAGCAGTTTCTTATGGCGACTGCACACTCTTTTAAGTTCAAACATCTTAGAAATAATTCACACCAACACTTGCCGGGTATTCGCTATGTAGTGATGAACCTGACGCTCAATTTTAGAATCAATCATGGTCTCTGGGCGACGGTCATTTGGGCAGGGCATGCGCGGGGTGGTACCAAACAATCTGCAAATTAAAGGACGCTCCCCGTAGACTGCCCAACCTTTTGGACCCAAATGTACACAGCTAAAGTCATTTAAAGCGGCATCATGTTCGGCGTCAATTTTCTCCGATAGACGCGACATTTCTTCCGAAGAGGTCGTTACCGGACCGCAACAATCGTGACAACCCGGCACACATTCGAACGATGGAATTTGCTCGCGTAAACACGCGATAATATCTCGATTATTGTAAACGCTATCCACTTTTTGTAATGCTCTCTTTATTATTTTTCTAAGCCTGAAGCTAGTTTATCAGTTTTAGCTTGATCACTGCCGTGCCTTAAAATATCAATATTCTACACATTCTTGCCAGCAGGGCGTCACACTGATCATTACAGCTCTCATCACCTAAGGAGATCACTCCGATAATGGCTGCTCAGCCTAGTAGTTCTTTACCGATACTAAGATCCAAAATAGTCAATATCCGCCCAAACAGGCATACGCCCTCTTGTCGCCAGCAGAACAGACTTATTTATCGTGGCGCGCAGTGGGGCTAGCTTACTAAATGGTAATCCCTAAGAATTGATTACAAAGCTGCGCAATGAAATACTCTGCCACCTATAAAGATAATAGCAACAAACCAAATAGAGAGCAGCCCCATGGAATTACCTGAGCCCGTCAACATCACTACTCTGCCTGAAACCCCTCTGGAATCTGGCCATCTTAATCACAATGACTTTCCCTGGGTTGATCAGGGCTGGGGTATTGAAGCCAAAATATTACAGGTCTGCGATGTCACTGGCAGCTGGATTATTATGAACCGTTTTGCGCCCGGCACGCAGCTGCCAACCCATCGTCATAGCGGTGTCGTAAAAGCCTATACCCTGCAGGGCAAATGGGGTTATTTGGAAAGTGATTTCACCGCCACCGCGGGCTCAATCATCATGGAACCTGCCAACACCGCCCATACGCTAAAAGTAGCTGATGACGCAGGCGAGCCGACTGTTGTCTTCTTCACCATTGAAGGCAGCCTAGTGAACTACACCGAAGACGGCACCATTTGGGGCATTTCCGATGGCCATACTCAACTGGCAGAGTATATCCGTTTGGGTAAAGAACAGGGCCACGACATTTCGGCCGAGAGCATTCTTTAAAATACTCGCACCCTTTATCCACAGCCTAGTTGAAACACTATTATGAATGCCAAAACCCTAGAAAACCTGGATATTTACGACCCCGACAATTATGTCGACGCCGTGCCATTAGCAGACTTTAAAACGCTGCGTGATAAGGCGCCGGTTTACTGGCACTCGCATCCCGATGGCGGTGGCTACTGGGTAATAAGCCGGCATCAAGATGTGATGAAGGTGTCCCGTGATAATAAGACCTTCTCCGCAGAGCGTGGCTTCGTGTTGGTAGATGATCTGCCCCCAGAGATTTTAGAGCAGGTTAAAGGCCAGCTACTAGGTATGGACCCACCAAAGCACGGACCTCTTCGGCGCTCGGTGATCACTCGTTTCACTTCAAAAATGTTGGCCGAGTTAGAGCCTAAAGTGCGTGACATCACTCGCACTATTTTACTGGCAGCACTAAAAAAGCCCGAATGTAACTTTGTCTACGATGTGGCGGGAGAACTACCAACGTCGGTTATTGGGTCGATGATGGGCGTACCGCAAGATATGTGGCACCAGTTGCGGGAGTGGTCAGATATGCAGACGTCTGCCAGTGACCCAGATATTGGCGGCACCCCAGAAGAGGTGCAAGCGGCCTCAATAGAAATGGGAACATACGGTTATCTGTTAGCTGCCGAACGCAAAGATAAGGGTGGCGATGATCTGATCTCCCTATTGGTGAATGTGGAAGTCGATGGCCATCAGGTTTCCGAAATGGAGTTTGCCTCACTCTTTGTGCAGATTACCGTAGCCGGCAATGAAACAACCCGCGCCTTAATCTCCGGCGGCATGTACGAACTAATACAGCGCCCTGAGCTTTATCGCGAATTGGAAGCAAAGCACCTAGACAAGCCTGAGTTAATGAAGAGCGCCATCGAAGAAATGCTGCGCTGGACCTGTCCCCTGCATTACTTCCGTCGCACTGCCACCTGCGATACTGAAATTGGTGGGCAGCAGATCAGAGAAAATGACAAAGTAGTCATGCTCTATAGCTCTGCTAACTTTGATGATACCGTCTTTGAGAACCCACAAGTCTTCGATATTCATCGCTCACACAATCCGCATATGGCCTTTGGTCACGGCATTCATTTATGCCTAGGGGCCAATCTGGCTCGTATGGAAACGCGTATATTCTTTGAAGAATTCTTTAAACTATTTTCAGGGGTTGAGTTAACAGGGAAAGCCGTGAGGATTCGCTCCAATATGGCAAATGGCTTTAAAGAAATGCCAGTAAAGCTATACCCTCGTTAGCGAGCAAGGTAGTAATAGCTGATAGGATGCGAACATTCCGGTTCGCACTCGCTCGCCCTCTCGCACTCTTCTCTTACGTTGAGAACAGAATCGCTATACAGAAAAATGGAAGCCATCAGAAACGGTTGCTCGCGGTGCGACTTACATACAGCTACCATAAACTTTTTTAAGCGACATCACTGCCATGCGCACACTGATACTTCTCCCCCTTATTCTGCTACTACTGACAGCTTGCAGTAGTGCTAGCTTTGTCTACAAGCGCGCTGACTGGTTTATCAATTGGGCAGTAGATGACTATGTTTCCTTTGATCGCGAGCAACAAACTCTATTCGATGCGGCCCTAGACGATTGGCTTGACTGGCATTGTAGTGCAGAGCTACCTCGCTACGGCGAGTATTTACGAAATTTATCTGCCGCACTTTCTAAGGACGAGCTGCGTATAAGCGACGCCTCCTTACTGGGCTTTGCTGACCGTGCAAGCGAGGCTTGGATCGCCTCACTTTCACGAGCATTAATCGACGCGTCGGGAATACTTGAAAGCCTGAGCGACGAACAGCTAGCGCAATTTATAGAGGAACTCGATAGCAGGAATAAGCAGTTCCAAAAAGAGTATGTTGCACTGAATGCCACAGAGCTCGAAAAACTTCGCGTGGAGCGTGTCCGCGACGCCATGAAACGCTGGGCTGGCAGCATCGACGATGGGCAACAACAGCTAGCCCTAGAGTGGGCGCGCAGCAGCGATAATATCTACGGTTTGATCTTTAATCGGCGCTTACACTGGCGAGATCGGCTGCAGGAGATATTTTCAAAACGGCCCTACGATAATTTTAAGGCCGATTTAACCGAGCTGTTTTTACGTCCGGAATTACTGTTGACTAACGACGAGCGCGGTCGGCTTGTGGCCAGCCAGCAATCTGCGCGGGGACTTCTACAAGCCCTAGACCGCTCATTGAGCAAGCGTCAGCGCGAGCATTTACTAGCTGAACTCGATGAAATCAAAGACGATATTACACACTTAAGTACCAGCGACTGTGGGTCCGCACAGCAAGTAGACCCCACTCAGCAGTAGCGATGCTAGGAGCCACAAAAACTGCCGTTACAGTTGTGGCCCACGGTTCATCCCCCGCTTCTGGGATGCGGTAATGCTTATCACTGCGCGTTTGCAGCGCGGGCCAAAGTAAGAGGCTCAATCACTATTAATTCACAAGCCAAAGCGGTGGTTTATTTGCCTGGGTGAAATGTTAATATCACCCACACCTCCTTAAGCGATACCAGCAATGAATATAAAAATTAACGGCACTGTTGCACCGGGCTATGAGTCGGTCAAGAAGCTATACCAACACAATATGAACACCCTAACTGAGCGCAACACACAGCTATGTATCTATGTCGGCGAGGAGTGTGTGGTTGACCTGTGGGCATCAGCCATAGACGATGCAGCATTCTCTGCAGATTCACTCATCAATATCTGGAGCAGCGGGAAAAGCCTAGAGCCTATTCTGCTCGGCATGTTGATTGATCGCGGATTGCTAGATCTGAATAAGCGTATAAGCGACTACTGGCCCGAATTCAGCGCCTACGGCAAGGGCGATCTTACGGTTGCAGATTTGATGCGCCATGAAGCAGGTCTGCCCGTGTTTGATCAAACCATCAAACCGACTGAGCTGCAGGCTAGCGCCATCAAGCAGAATGCCATCGGCGCCATCATCGAGCGCCAAACGCCTAGATTTCGAGAAGGAAGTAATAATCAGCGTGAATACCACGCGCTAACACGTGGCTGGGTCGCCAATGAGGTATTCCGGCGGCTGGAACCTAGCGGCCGCACAATGGGCGAATTTCTGCGACAGGAGATCAGTACCCCCTTTAATACAGATGTCTATATAGGCCTGCAAGAAACCGAACTGCAGCGCGTTAGCAATGTAAAAGTACTCAGCTTCAAATATCAGTTCTTACAAGGTCTTATCCCACGGATTTTCGGCCGTAAAATGGAACTTAATCTACTGCAAATTATTACTAGAATTTTCCACCTATTTTCAAGCCTGAGAAACTCCACCGCCCGGGGTGCACCGGAAGCCATTACTGGCATGAATAATCTACACACTATTAATTCACCGCTGGTATCAAACGGCGAAACACCGTCGGCAGGTTCTAAGGGCTCGGCACGCGGCTTAGCAAAACTGGCAGCAGTCATGGCCAATGGTGGCAGTCTCAAGGGACAGCAACTTATGGGCGACTCGGCCCATGCAGCGCTGCACGCTGCAGCTATCGGCCGTAATATGCTGGGAATGAATGTCGCTTTTACACAGGGCGGCCTGGCAGAGTTTGCACAACAAGGCCAAGAAGGTAGCGCATTCGACAACGGCTTAAACCAGGGCCGCGAAGGCTTTTATGGCTGGATGGGGCTAGGCGGATCTATCTTTCAATGGCACCCGCAACACCGAATCGGCTTTGGCTATGTACCCACATCCTTGAACATCCTCGACTTAGTTAATGCGCGCGGCAAAGCCTACCAAATCGAAGTTGTGCGCTGCCTAGAAAATCTAGGCTAAGCGTTGTCTTTAACTGCTTGCTAGGTCAGTTAGCGACTACCAAGCTTCGGGAGGCCTTAACTCACTGACTTAACAGAGATCAAATTTTTAAGTAAGAAAAGAGGATTCTAGCCCAGACTTTAAAAAATTAGCCTCGCTCAACCAGATCCATTTTTGTGCGGAGATAATCGAAACACCAACCTAAACAGCGCTTTTGGCGCTCATTTGAGCAATATTTTATAGCCGAGCTCAGCACCCGCTATTGAAAGCCCTCAAGTTCAAACTCCATGGGAATGCAAATCTCAACATTGACATTCGCCCCACTTAATATACTGTATATACATACAGCAATTTCCTGCTGACGTATTTTTAGCGGCAATATGAAAACTCACTCCCTTGACCAATTACTCGATGAGCGCAAGCTCTGGCGAGGCCAGCAACTCCGCCCTAGGCTGGCGGCCGGTGATCACCTCTGCACTGGGTTTAGAGCCTTAGATGCGGCCCTACACATTGGTGGCTGGCCGCGTAGCGGCTCTACCGAGTTGCTGGGTGATTATGGTATTGGCGAGTTGTGGCTGCTTATGCCCGCCTTGCGTGAGCGCCTTGAAGATCGAGCCATGGCTTGGCTAAACCCGCCGTTTTTACCTTATACCCCAGCCTTAGCTGAACAGGGACTAGCTGTAAATAGGCAGCTACTAGTGAGACCCAAAACCTTGAGCGACCAACTGTGGGCGGCTGAAGAGTTACTTCGCAGTGGCGCCTATGCCGCTGTATTGAGCTGGTTTAGCGGCGCGGATCTCAATGATGGACAGCTGCGACGTCTGCATATTGCTGCGCTGAAGGGGCAATGCTGGCATATCAATTTTCGCCCCTTCGCCTTTGCACAACAAATATCTCCCGCGCCGCTACGGCTAAAGTTAGCTGCCGCAAACCAAGCTCTGCAAATTAATGTGATTAAGCAGCAGGGGGGCCATGCCGGACAACAGCTGCAATTAGTGCGCCCGCCCGCACTGTTTTTACAGCAAAGCGCCGCCGCCAGCTGGCCGGTATATAACACTGCACCCACTCTGCCATCCCAGCGCCAAGCCCTGCGTAAAATTAGCCTCTTAAGCAAAACTGGCAAGGCCGCTATATTCGCCGCCCCGCAGCAAGACGAAGTAACAAAGCTCGCCACCACTGGCAGCAAAGAGCAGTCGCGCTAATGCTGTGGTTATGCCTAAGGCTACCAGAGCTGCCATTAGACGCCATCAGCGAGAGCCGCTCAGCAGGTATGTTGGCACTAACAAATAACAATACCATCGAGATGGTGAATAGCGCGGCGCAACAAGCGGGTGTCGCGGCGGGCATGTCAGTCACTACCGCCATCAGTTTATGCAGCGCCCTAGAACTTCGCCCCCGCGACCTGAAACGCGAGAAACAGCATTTAGATAATATTGCACTCTGGGCATATCGCTTTAGCGGAGACGTCTGTCTTTGCCCACCCAATGCGGTGTTGTTGGAGCTGGGCGCCTCACTGCGCTTATTTAACAACTTGGCGCGGCTATATCGTAAATTTATTAGCGCCTTTCGCCTCCGTGGACTTACCGTAAAGCTGGGTATTGCCCGTACACCACTGGCCGCCGAGCTACTCAGCTATCAAAACCTAAGCCCGGCAAGTTTAGTGAATGGCGCCGGTCAATTGCATCAAGACGCATTACAAAAGGCCCTGAGCGCGCTGCCCATTGGCTTATTAGCACTGCCCCCCAAGACCCTGAGCACATTACAGGAAATGGGCTTACACACCTTGGGTAATATTCAAGCCCTGCCCCGCGCCGCGCTTGAACGCCGCTTCGGCAAAGACATTGCCAAGCTGCTCGCTAAACTAGAGGGCAAACAGGCAGATATTCGGCCTAAGTTTATTCCCCCCGAGACGTTCGCCGCCCAACGTCATTTTGACGGTGGCCTTAATAACAAGCAGCAATTACGCTTTCCGGTCTCAGCGCTACTCAGCGAACTGGAGCACTACCTGCGTTTGCGACAGTGTGTGAACCGCGATTTAGAGTGGCAGTTTCATTATTTAGACGGCAGCAAAGAGCCATGGTCATTGGCACTAAGCCATCACCACTTTGACCGTCGCAGTCTGATAGAACTGGTGATGCTGCGTTTAGAGCAACTCAGCTTAAAAGGTTCGGTAGAAACACTGAGCCTACACTGCGAGCAATTTATTCATAACGAACTGCAAAGTGAGCAATTGTTCGAGACCGCCAACAACAGCCAGCAACAGCAAAAGACGGCCCAAGTATTAGATAAACTCCGCCTGAGATTAGGCCCACACCGCTGTCATCAATTCAATTTGAAAGACGCCCACCTCCCCGAGCTGAATTGGGTGCTTCGCGATGCGCATACCGCCAGCCACAGCAAACTAAAAGCGGTGGCAGCGGCGCCATCAGCAGCAAGCGAATATAAACCGCTGCTTAGACCAAACTGGCTTTGCCAACCGCCCAAGGCGATTAGCGAAACCGGCGAGGGTTTATTTTGGCAGGGTGAATTGCATTTATTGCAAGGTCCGGAACGCTTTGATGGGCAGTGGTGGCAGCAGCGCCAAACCCGAGATTATTATATTGCTCGCCATCAAAACGGCGCGCTGTGCTGGGTTTTTAAAGACTGCCTGAAGCGCCAGTGGTATTTACACGGCTTTTTTGGGTAGCGCCATGCATAGTAAAAAAGCCGAGACGCAAGCTGCGCCAAGCTCTTATGCCGAGCTTCACTGCCTGAGTAATTTCAGTTTCCTGCGCGGTGCCTCTCACCCCCAAGAACTCGTTAGCAAGGCCGCCGAGCTTGGCTATCAGGCTATCGCCATTACCGATGAATGTTCTCTATCAGGTATTGTGCGTGCCTATCGCGCCAGTGAAGAACATGGGATTAAATTAATTTGTGGCGCCGAGTTTATTCTCGACGAGGGAATTCATCTGGTCTTAATTGCTCCGGTGCGGCTTGCCTATACCGAGCTGTGCTCGCTAATTAGTCGCGCCCGCCTGCACAGTAGCAAAGGCAGTTACCAGCTGAACTTAGGGGATTTACGGCTTTATAGTCAGCACTGTTTCGCCATTTGGCTCAACCCCGACGGCAAAGAGCACTACGCTAATGAACTAAAGGAATATTTCAGTGATCGACTCTGGCTGGGCATCAGCTTTCACGGTCAGCAGCAAGCCGAGCCCTACTATTTTAAGGGCTATCAACTCGCCCGCGAGCACGGGATTCCCATGGTGGCCTGTGGCAATGTGCATATGCATTGCCGCCAGCGCAAGCCCTTGCAAGATGTGCTCAGCGCCATTCGTCTGAACACATCGGTGCAGAAACTTGGCAGCCAAGTACAGGCCAATAGCGAGCGTTATCTTAAAAAGCGGGAGCTGCTGCAGCGAGACTATCCCGCAGACTTACTCAGCGAGAGTGTCGCTATTGCCGAGCGCTGCACGTTTACTTTAAAAGAGCTGCGTTACCAGTACCCCAATGAAGTGGTGCCCAACAATAAAAACGCCGGTGAATTTCTTCGCGAAATCACCTTGCATGGCGCGCAACGGCGCTGGCCCAAAGGCGTACCCGAGCTGGTTAAAAGTCTGCTGGAAAAAGAACTCGCATTAATAGCCGAGCTACAATACGAGCATTATTTTTTAACGGTTTACGATATTGTTCAGTTTGCCCGCAACCAAGGTATTATCTGCCAAGGCAGAGGCTCAGCGGCTAATTCGGCGGTATGTTACTGCCTGTCTATTACTGAGGTTGACCCGTCGCGGGGGCAGTTATTATTTGAGCGTTTCATTTCTAGAGAGCGCGACGAGCCACCCGATATCGACGTTGATTTTGAACACGAGCGCCGCGAAGAAGTTATTCAATATATTTATAAAAAATACGGCCGGCAGCACGCCGCACTCGCCGCCACCATTATCAGCTATCGACGCCGCAGCGCGGTTCGCGATGTGGGTAAAGCCCTTGGTCTAGACGATTACTTGCTGCAAAAATTATCGCGCAATATGGCCTGGTGGGACGACAAAAACACTTTTATTCAACGCTTACAAGAAACCCAGTTCGATACCGACAGCATTCCCATTCAGCAATTTATGGCTTTGCTTAATGAGATTCTGGGCTTTCCACGCCATTTGTCGCAACACGTGGGCGGCTTTGTTATTACCCGCGACCCCCTCGCCAGTTTGGTGCCCATAGAAAACGCCGCCATGCCTGAGCGGACTATTATCCAGTGGGACAAAGAAGATTTGGAAGCACTGGGAATGATGAAAATTGATGTATTAGCCCTAGGTATGCTCAGCTCGCTGCGCAAAAGCCTTGGCTATATCAGCGCAGCTGGCGCTAAGGTTCATCAACTCAGTGATATTCCTGCGGAAGACCCCGCCACCTATCAAATGTTATGTAACGCCGACAGTGTGGGGGTATTTCAAATTGAATCCCGCGCCCAAATGACCATGTTGCCGCGCCTACAGCCCCGCACGTTCTATGATCTGGTTATTCAAATTGCCATTGTGCGACCCGGACCGATTCAAGGCGGCATGGTGCATCCGTTTTTACAACGTCGGCAGGGTTTAGAAAAAGCCGAGTATGAAAATGACGCCATCGCCAGGGTATTAAAACGCACATTGGGGGTGCCGGTATTTCAAGAGCAGGTCATACAGTTGGCAATGGTCGCTGCGGGCTTCAGCGGCGGCGAGGCGGATCAATTGCGACGGGCTATGACCAGCTGGGGCAAGAACGGCGACTTAATAAAATTCCGCGACAAACTTGTCAACGGCATGCGCGAACGCGGCTATAGCGAAGATTTTGCCGAGCGGCTATTTACCCAAATGAAAGGGTTTGGCGCCTATGGTTTTCCAGAGTCCCACTCCGCCAGTTTTGCCTTACTTGCCTACGCCTCTGCGTGGCTCAAATGTCACTACCCCGCCGCGTTTTACTGTGGCCTATTGAACAGTCAGCCGATGGGATTTTATGCGCCCTCGCAATTGATACAAGACGCCCGTCGTCACGATATTGAGGTGCGCGCCATCTGCATTAATCATAGTGAGTGGGACCATTGTCTTGAAGGCGACCCCAGCGCGCCCGCACTGCGTCTAGGCCTGCGTTTAATTAAGGGCTTTACGCAGCGCATCGCGGCGCAACTTTGCCAGGTGCGGCAAGATGCGCTATTCCATAGTATGGACGATTTCTGTACTCGGCTAAGCATCGCCAAACAGTACCGGCAGCAACTGGTACAGGCCGATGCCTTTCACTGCTTTAATATGCACCGCTATCAAAGCCTGTGGGAAATTAGCGCCTGGCAGCCCGCTGCGCCCTTGGGTAATTTGCGAGCGACACAGGACACGATACAACTCACACCCCCTGTCGAAACTGAAGAGGTTCTCAGTGATTATCGCCATACTGGCCTCTCCCTGCGGCGCCATCCTATGGCCTTGCTACGCACTCACAAGGTCTTTAAGAATTGTGCAACAGCGCAAGATTTAAGCACTATTAACGACGGCAAATTTATTCGTATTGGCGGCTTGGTCAGCTGCCGACAACGACCGGGTACAGCCTCTGGGGTGATGTTTATGACCTTGGAAGATGAAACCGGCAACAATAATATTATTGTCTGGCCAGCAGTGCAAGAACGCTGTCAAAAAGCGGTCTTACAAGGCCGTATTTTAATGGTTAAGGGCTGCCTGCAAAAATCAGCAAACGGCTACGCCACACCCGTAATTCATGTGGTGGCCTTCAGTATTGAAAGCTGCGACCATCTTATGAATATCAAGAACTCATCCCATGATTTTCATTAATGCCTGCAGTGTCATATGCAGCGCAGGCAAGGGAAATGTTTTTTAAGGGTGTTTCTAAAGCTCTGCTGAGCGCTGCATTAAACGATAATAGATACGCACTGAATCCATAAAACTTTCCACAGATACCCGCTCATTAGTGCCGTGCATACCGGCCAATTCTTCGGGCCCAACTTCTAAGCCCAAAAAGCGGTAGCTCGCATCTGCAATCGCTTCAAAATGACGCGCGTCAGTTGCGCCAACCACCAAACGCGGCGCCACTGCAGTATCTGGTCGCACTTGTCGAATGATCTCGCTCAACACTTGGTATCCCCCTGAAACCACAGGCGCGACCTTGGAAGGATTATTGGCAAAATCACTATACGGCGATACCACTACGTGGGGGTCATCAATAACGCGATTTACATAGGCGATAACCGACTCAACCGTTTCCCCCGGTAAAATTCTGAAATTAACCACGGCGGTAGCGCTCAGCGGTAAGACATTGTCTTTTACACTCGCGCTCATCATGGTCGCCGCCGTCGTAGTGCGGATACCCGCATTGGCTGCCGGAATACTCGACATCATACTTTCCGCCAAAGGCCCCAATAGCCAAAGGTTGGCAAACACCAGGCGCTGGATAAACGGCACCTTTGAACCCAAAGCCTCCAAGGTGTCGCGGGTAAAACTAAGATCAGCGGGAAATGGATTATTCTCCAAGCGAGTGATTGCCCTAGCAACGACGCCCAAGGCGGTATGACTGGGCGGCATAGAGGCGTGGCCACCGTCGCCTTTCGCGCTTATATTTAAACTCACATAACCCTTTTCTGCAGGGCCGATTAATGCAACACGGCCCTTAATACCGGGGATTAAGTCTTTGGTGACAAAGCCGCCCTCGTCCAATAAAAAGCCCAGCCGCACATTTCTTAGCGCCAGGGCCTTGGCGATAGCTTTGGCACCTTCGCCGCCAACTTCTTCGTCATGTCCAAAGGCGAAATAGATGGTTCGCATAGGCACAAAACCTTCAGAGAGCAAGCGTTCAGCAGACTCCAAAATACTAATTAAACTTCCCTTATCATCAAGGACGCCGCGCCCCCAAATAAAGCCATCACTCACCACCCCGGCAAAGGGAGGATAACGCCATGATGACTCACTACCTGGAATCACCGGCACAACGTCTTGGTGCGCTAAAAACATTACCGGAGATTGGCTGCCAGATCCGTCCCAGCGCAATAACAGCGAGTCCTCTGCCAGTATTTCTATCTCTAGTTCATTAAACACCCGCGGGTAGCGCGCAGCCAAATACTGCCGAAAATCAACAAAGGCTTTCGCATTAACTGGCCGGCCGTCGCCCTCTGAAATGGTCGGTATCTGTATAGCACCGACCAAACTTTCAAGTGCCCTGCCCTCTTCCCAAACGGTGGGCTCGATCCCCTGCACCTCGACCGTCTCAACCCCAAACATTAGTCCGCGGATCAACACAATTGCAATTAGCGTGAGGACGGCGATCGCTACTAACTTCTTCATCCATCAATCCCTATTGAAAGCGGTAGTTTACTTCAACACCAAACTGTCTTGGTGAACCTGGTACTCGGTTAGCCACGCCTATCACGCTAGTAACGGCGATACCACCAACAAAATAGGGGCTATCTTTAAGATTATTAATATAAGCAGCAATGCTAAGTTTATCGTTCACATCCCATAACATACGCGCACTATAGATTTCGTATTGGCCAATATTCGAACTGTCGTACTCGCCGCTAAGATAATCGGTACCGATGAAAATCTCATCGGAATAGTAGTACTGAAGGCTGGGTATAATCCGACCAATGGGACTTAGCCAATCGTATTGAACCACCATACCTCTGATATTTTGCGGCACTTGTGGAAAAGCTTCGCCGCTTCTGTCAACGATGGCGAAGCCATCGGCGGTGTTGGTTCCCAAATCGTACTCAATAAAATCACCATCGGTATAACCGGCATTGGCGTTAATCGTCCAGTTACCCAGCAAGGCCGTTAACTCGACTTCAAAACCATCGACCACAGCTTCACCGGCATTACCGGTAAACTGAACCACTTCGGTATTGGTATTGCCGCGCTCATACAGGGCGACCTGTAAGTCGGTGTAATCAAGCTGATACACCGCTACATTAAATCGTAAACGCTGATCAAGGGCGTCTATTTTGACACCTAGCTCGGTGTTGCGAACTTGCTCGGGATCAAACTGCTGAAGCTCTGATCCGGTTTGGGTAGAGCGCACATCAAGCCCTCCCGATTTAAAGCCATCACTCACTGTAAAGTATGCAATTAGGCTATCAAAATTAAGCGCATTCGCCAGTGATTCAGGTGCAATGAAATTGGCCGTAAACAGCGGCGTGAATTCTGAAAAAGTGGTGCCGCCGGTAATTAAGGGCAAAAACATCAACGGAACCTCGGGCGCCTGATAAGCAAAATACTGCTCCCTACTAACTGGACTATAAATACCATCCATTGCATGTACCACTGGCAACAGGATAGCCGGATTAGTACCAATTTGAGCATTTAGTCGATTTGCATATTCCTCATAATCTGGCACCACCATAGTGTGAACAGCCTGCCGTTCTTCCTCGGTATATCGCACACCAAAAGTCAATTGTAACCAGTCATACACGTCCCACGACGCCTGCGCAAAGATAGCGCGGGTTTCATTTTGGTAATCTGCTAGGGACGCAGTATTGGCCTGCACAGGCAGTAAAAATGCTGGCGGAACTGCCACCGGCACGTCAACTGCAGCATCACCTGGTATACCCACCAGACCGTTGTCACCCACGTCCGTACCGTCCAACGTATTGTTCAGTTCTTCACGAGCATAAAAGACCCCGAAGGTAAGCTTAAAAGTGTCGTCTAATAAGCTACCGTTAAATTTCAATTCTTGGGTAAACTGATTTCGGTCAGAGCTTGGTGCAGTCAAACCACCACCCTTAAACACGGCATTACCAGCATTAGAACCCACCGAGACACTCTCAACTGAGGAGCCGTCAGAATCACCGCTTATGCGAATATTATCTTGAAAAGCAAAACTGCTGATACTCTCCATCTCCAGGCCGAACAATGACATCCGCAGAGTGAGCGCGTACATCTGATTATCGATCGCGTAAACCGCATCTTCATCGTTTTGGCTGACTTTAAAACTGTCAGCCAGCGCCGCACTGGTATCACAGGCTTCCTTTAAATTATCTCCGCCACTGCCTCTATAAACACCCTGAGTTAATATTGCATCGCTATTTTGGAAGGCGCAACTATAGGGCGTGCCACGCTCATCTATACGGCTCATAAAACTAAAAAAGTCTAATTCAAGGGTGTCGGTGGGATACCAAATAGTACGCTGCGACACAGCTAACCTATCTTCGTCGAATAAATTATGGCTGGAGTTAATATTATCGATATAGCCGTCGCTACGTTTAGAGTTCAAGACTAGGCGGCTACTAATGGTGTCATTAGCCCACGGAATATTCGCCGTTAATTTGCCATCTTTACGGCCGTAACTTCCAGCGCTAACACGCACCTC
>JBKEFB010000062.1:0-16212 GCA_046712405.1 Zhongshania sp.
TTGCTTTTATTCCACCATCAATTCTTAATTTGGTAAAAGGGCTACCGCCCGTTCGCAGAATAATAAACGCCATTCTGGCTGATTATCAGATTCCACAAGACGCCGTGAGCTTTATGAATATGCCCACGCGCTTTGATACTCGCGAAACGCTTAAGGCATTGAAGGGCAGCGGAATTTCGCCCCCAGCATTAGAAGATTATGCACATATCATCTGGGATTACTGGGAGCGCAATCTCGATCCAGATCTGTTTGAAGATCGCTCACTGCGAGGCAATGTAAAAGACAAGATTATTATTATTACCGGCGCTTCCTCTGGTATTGGTAAAGCGGCGGCAATTAAATTGGCTGCAGCCGGCGGTAAAGTCGTCTTAGTCGCACGCTCTCTGGAAAAGCTGGAAGAGACTCAAAAGGAGATAGCTGACAAAGGCGGCTCTAGCTACGCTTATAGCTGTGACGTATCCGACTTAGAGTCCTGCGACAAATTAGTCGCAACGGTGCTGGAAAATCATGGCCAGGTGGATGTCCTTGTTAATAACGCGGGTCGCTCAATACGGCGCTCACTGGAATTAACGTTTGATCGCTTCCATGACTTTGAACGCACCATGCAACTTAATTATTTTGGTGCTATTCGCTTAATTATGGGATTGGCTCCGTCAATGCTAGAGCGCAAAGTAGGTCACGTAATTAATATCTCGTCGATTGCTGTCATTGTTGGCACCTCACCGCGCTTTTCAGCGTACGCAGCCTCTAAATCGGCGCTAGATGCTTTCTCGAAAGCTGCTGCAGCGGAGTTCTCTGATCGGAATATCGCCTTCACAACGATTAATATGCCCCTGGTTAGAACACCGATGATTGGACCAACGTCGATCTATAACTCGGTGCCAACGCTGTCTCCGGAAGAGGCCGCAGACATGATTTGCAGTGCCATTATTCGCAGACCAAAACGCATCGCCACGGGCCTTGGTATCACTATGCAAGTCCTTAATGCGATTATGCCAAAAGCCGTAGAAATCACTATGAATATGGTTTTCCGCACATTCCCTGACTCTTCAGCAGCCAAGGGCAACGGTGAGGAAATCAAAACCGAAGCGTCTAGCGAGCAAATTGCACTGGCAGCCGTCTTAAAAGGGATTCACGTCTAAGTCTACGCCTTGGGTTCACCCCGACACGGTAAGTAATAAGAGAGCGGTGCTCGCTTGTTACTTACCTTAATCCTCCCCTGCTTTATTATTCTGCACAGCCCCTCACTCATTGATCTACCAATCAAAATCTTGTGTTTATATCGGCATCAGGCTGATTTAACCTGGCCTCTTGGTTTTTCGCTAAAGACACTTCATCAAATAATATATAACAGTACCTGCTGAGCGACTTTTCAGCGGCCTGATTCTGTAAACCATAATGTCGGTAAGGGCAAAAAATTACTAGAGGCAACAGCCAGGTTGCCGTCTAGTAACACGACAGCAATGACGAGGGGTTTATGGCGCAATTAACACCAATCGAGCCGAGTGAAAAAAAGGGCTAATGGATACCACTAAGCGCAGCAAGAACCAATGCACCAATAGAAATCGTGGTCACTATAATAAGCAGCATACCCAGCAACTTTAGGGGGCGGTATGGCTTACGCTCGACATTGTTATATCCCTGTTTTAAGAAGGCGTCTACTTTAGCCTGATCTTCTGGATACAATTTATTATGTTCGTTTTCCATCATTCCACCACTCGCGATTACAAATGACATTCCCCATAAAAGAGGCAATAAAAAAGGCGGCCCAATTATCGCTGGTTACCGCCTTATTCTCCAGCTTTACTGCAGTGGCCCTAAAGTGGAGCGCACTCTATAGTTAAGCGAAGGCTTCCTCTGGGATATCCATCAAACTAGCGCTGCCATTGCGAATAGACTCAGTTAGACCTTTCGCCTGTGGTAGCAAACGCTGAATAAAGAATCGCGCCGTATGCAGCTTGGCCTGCCCAAATGCATCACCTTGCTGGCTATCGCCATTGAGAACCGCGCGCGTCATCATCGCCCACATATAGGTATATAAAGTGAAGCCCATAACATGCAAGAACTCGACAGATGCGGCGCCAATGGCATTTGCATCACCGCCTTGCGCCTGTGACAAAACGAACTCGGCCAGCGACTCAAGATTATCTACAGACTCATTTAATGGCTTCAAGAACTCATCCATACCACTAACCGCAGCGGATACTTCAGAGAATTCCCGCATCTCAGCAATCAGTACATTGAGATTTCGTCCGCCATTAGCGGCTATTTTACGTCCCATTAAATCCAGCGCCTGAATACCATTAGTGCCTTCATAAATTTGGCTAATACGCACATCGCGCACTAATTGTTCCATGCCCCATTCACGAATATAGCCGTGGCCACCAAATATCTGCTGTCCTGCAATAGTGCCTTCAAGGCCCTTGTCAGTTATAAAAGCCTTAGCAACCGGAGTGAGTAACTCAACCATCCCATCTGCCTTGGCTTTAGTTTCGCCGCTGGCAAATTTCGCTTCATCGAGCTGCTTACCAACATAGACTGCAAAGGCGCGACCGGCCTCAACGTAAGCCTTTTGTGTTAACAGCATGCGCCGCACATCGGGGTGAACAACAATCGGATCTGCTGCCGCAGTACTGTTTACTGGACCAGATGGCGCCCGGCTTTGAAGACGTTCGCGAGCGTAAGCTGACGACCACTGATAGGACGCTTCTGCCGCGCTAAGTCCTTGAATACCAACAGACAAACGCTCGTAGTTCATCATGGTAAACATACCCTGCAAACCTCGATTAACTTCGCCAATAAGGTGACCTTGCGCGCCATCAAAATTGATCACACAAGTTGCAGATGCATTGATGCCCATCTTATGTTCGATACTACCGCAGTGCACACCGTTATTGTCACCGCTGCTGCCGTCATCATTAACCTTCATCTTGGGAACGAGAAACAAAGAAATGCCTTTAGAGCCAGCAGGCGCATCTGGTAGCTTTGCCAGTACCAAATGAATAATATTTTCAGTTAAATCATGATCGCCACCGGTAATGAAAATCTTGGTGCCACTAATACTGTAGCTGCCATCTGCTAGCGGCTCGGCTTTTGTGCGGATCATGCCGAGATCGGTACCAGCGTGGCTTTCGGTTAAGCACATGGCTCCGGCCCACTTACCCGAGTACATATTGGGCAGGAACTTGGTCTTTAGCTCGTCTGTGGCATGGCTCGATATCGCCAGCGCCGCGCCAGAGGTAAGCGTTAAATACAAACCCATCGCGATGTTTGAGGAGTACAACATTTCTTCAAATAGCAAAACCAACATCTTCGGCATGGTCTGGCCGCCATATTCCGGCGCACCCGATAAACCACCCCAACCGCCTTCCGCCAATTGGCGAAATGCCTCGGGATAACCCTTGGGCGTAGTCACAACACCCTGAGTCCATTTAACGCCCTCTTCGTGCCCTGATTGGCTGAGCGGCGCTACCAAGGACTCATTAATCTTTGCGCCCTCTTCGAGAATAGCGTCAGCGAGCTCGCGGTTAACCTCTTCCATTGCAGGCATGGTTTCCCAGATCTTTTCCGCTTTAAAGACCTCGTGTAATACGAACTGCATATCACGGAGGGGGGCTTTGTAGTAAGGCATATATTACTCCTTCTCAATCAGTACGACGGCCGCAAGGCCGCCGTTAACCTATCGAGCAAACATTATCTAAAACGCGAAGGCGTCTTCAGGCATTGCCATCAAACTATCGGCGCCGTTAAGCATCGCCAATTTATGTGACTCAGTCCTCGGTAAAATTCGCTGATAGTAGAAGTGTGCAGTTTGGACCTTCGCTTTTAGGAAAGCATCGTCAGCGTCGCCATCTAGAGCAACAGACGCCATACGAGCCCACATATATGCCAGTGACACATAGCCTGCGTACATCAAGTAATCCACCGATGCTGCGCCAACTTCATCTGCGTTGTTCATGGCCTTTTCACCTAATTTACCTGTGATATCACCCCACTCCGCATTCAGTGTTGACAGTTTTTCGATAAACGGTGCCATACCAGGCTTATCTTCTTGCTCTTTACAGAACTGGTGAATGACCTTGGTAAACACCATCAACTGCTTGCCGCCACTACCCATTACTTTACGACCAAGCAGGTCCAAAGCTTGAATACCGGTGGTACCTTCGTAAAGCGTGGCAATACGTAAATCACGTACGATTTGCTCCATGCCCCACTCGGAAATGAAACCGTGGCCACCAAATACCTGCATACCGTAGTTTGCTGATTCCAGACCGGTCTCAGTAACAAACGCCTTCGCAATTGGCGTTAGCAGCTCAGAAAGCTCTTCCGCGTTACGACGCTCTTCTTCATCACCAGAAAAATAAAAGGTATCAACTAGCTGCGCAACCCAATAAATAAACGCGCGACTACCTTCAGCGAAGGCTTTTTGCGTTAACAGCATACGGCGAACATCTGCATGTACAATTAATGGATCAGCAGGCCCGTCAGGGTTTTTAGGCCCCGTCAATGAGCGCATCTGCAAACGATCGCGGGCATAGGCTAAAGCGCCTTGAAACGACGCCTCACCGGCAGACAGGCCCTGAAGCGCGGTACCAAGACGAGCCGAGTTCATCATGTGGAACATGGCGTTTAAGCCGCGATTTTCTTCACCTACTAAAAAGCTTTTGGCGCTATCAAAGTTCATCACACAGGTTGCTGACGCTTTGATACCCATTTTATGTTCGATGCTGCCGCAGTGAACACCGTTGCGCTCTCCCACTTCACCATTCTCATCTGGCAAGAACTTGGGTACCACGAATAGCGAAATACCTTTCGTACCTGCAGGTGCACCCTCTACACGTGCCAAAACAAGATGGATAATATTTTCCATCATGTCGTGTTCACCACCAGAGATAAATATCTTAGTCCCGGAGACGTTATAGCTGCCGTCGGCATTCGCTTCTGCCTTGGTGCGTAATAAGCCGAGATCAGACCCACAATGAGCCTCGGTCAAACACATTGTGCCGCCCCAGGTACCATCAGTCATTTTAGGAAGGTACGTTGCCTGCAATTCATGGCTAGCATAGGCTTCCATTAAGCGCGCCGCTGACTGTGACAAGCCGGTATACATACCCCAAGACCAACAGGCCGAGCTCACCATTTCAGTCACAACCAAACTAAGTGAGTTAGGTAAACCTTGACCACCAAACTCAGTATTGGCGCTCATAGAAGTCCAGCCACCTTCGGCAAACTGCTTGTAAGCTTCTTTAAAACCGTCTGGCGTGGTAACGCCCGATTTTGACCATGTACAGCCCTGCTGGTCGCCGATTTGGTTTAACGGCGAAAGTACGTTTTCAGAAAATTTGGCGCCTTCGGAAATGATGGCGTCCATTAAGTCTTCGCTTACCTCTTCACGGGTAGCAAGACTGGCAAAGTGTTTATCGCTGTTGAGTACATTTTTCAGTACAAAATTAATATCGCGAAGTGGAGCAGTATATTGCGGCATGACAATGACCTCATGAACAAAAATGTGGCGGATAACGTAGCAGGTGCCAATGTTGACAGTGACAACTATAGAGCTTTTCGTACGTCATGCAAGCTATTTTGGATTTTCTGGGCTGCAGAAAAATTCCTATATCACATATCACTGAAACCGGAGAATACCGCCTAGCTAGCTGGCTAAAGCCCATAGTTACCGAAACCCCGCAAAACTAAGGCCTGTATGAATCAATAACTATTCTTCAGGTTTAATTAACCGCCTAAGCAATCAGTGATCGCCGTGGGGGCTGCTAATAATTCGCTAATTGCCTCCAAGATCGGCAAGGCCATCGATACCTGAATCATCACAAACATCACTATCAGAATCCAATTGGTTTTGATTACTGAGCAATGCAAAGTGACAAAATCGCTAAAATTTAAGCGCAGACTATTAAGTTTACACTACAGCAGAGTATGGCAGCAGGAGAATAAGGCAATCTTGTTTAATAATGAGAGGCACCGGACAGTAATAATTACTGCGAAACGCATGTAATAAACCTGTAGCTCACGGAAGTAATGATTGCATTAAAGTAGTGGGGCGGCAGAGAAAGTAGCCGGAAATTATGACCGCGATCACAAAACAGAAGTATCCAAGCACCTAGCCACAGTGTCTGCGTCCCGCTCGTCTTGGGCTAAATAAGGAACAATACCAATGCACGGAGCATCTAGCATGGCATTTAAGGTAGCGAGATTTTCTTCAACACAAGTCATATCGGGGTCTATCTGATTTCCTACCCAACCCGCCAAACGTAAACCATCCCCCCGAATAGCCTCTGCGGTAAGCAAGGCATGGTTAATACAACCCAACTTCATACCGACCACAAGAATAACCGGCGCTTGCAGCGCAGATGCTAAGCCCGATAGCAATTCATAACGATTTAAGGGGACCCGCCAACCGCCCGCGCCCTCGATCAAAATAAAATCTGCCGGCTGCATCATTGCACCGCGACACATGCCGGCGAGCTGCGACACTGTTATCCGCTTTCCCGCTTGCTCCGCTGCTATATGGGGAGCAATAGCCGGTTCAAGCAGAACCGGGTTAACCTGCTGATACGGCAACACTTCAGTCATCGCCGCCATCAACATAAGGGCATCCTCATTGCGCAAGCCGTTCTCTGTTAGCTCTGCACCAGCAGCAACCGGCTTTATCGCAAGAGTCCGCAAACCTCGTAACGCCGCCGCTCTTAGTAAACCGCAAGCAACTAGGGTCTTGCCAACATCCGTATCGGTACCGCTAATAAAGTAATGTCGGCTATGCAACATGAAATACTTCGACCCTTGTTATAAAGATTTATTTTCCCACACCAAAGGTCTGCCAAGCTTCGCGCAAACGCTCTTGATTCGCGCGGATATAGGCTGGGCTCAAACGGTCACCATTAAAATAACCGTTACGTAGATTGAAAAACTCGGTTGGTATAACGTTAGGGCCAAACACCAAGCGGTTGCCCTGCTCCCCCAAAATAGTATTAATATCGTAGCGCCAGCTTGGGGCACCTGTTAACTGCACCCCGGCGAAGCGACCAACATCCTTACGAGGCGTTAACGGTATGGTAAATCCAATACCAGCAAAATTATTACCCTCTGACTGTTTATAAATCAGATGTAAACGCGTGTCGCCAATATGCTGGGTAAAGTCAATTTTATAACCTGAATCTTCGTTGTAAAACTCACCAGCGGTCACATTAATCTCGCTATTGGTGCTCTGAAAGAAATAACGCCATGAGGCTAAGCGGGCATTACGGGTAATACTCGGATCACGCCTGTCTTCGAAGTCGGTAAGAATGATACGGAAGCGATTCCGACCATCGCCAGGCTCCCAGCGACTCTCTAGGGACACACCATCATTAACATTGAAAAATTGACCGTAAGAAATCATGGTAGTAAAACCACGCCCCAAGCGGAAAGTTTGACTGATAACGCGATCTTTTACACCGTCGAGTACCCGTTGCTCCCTGAATACGCCACCGAAAATACCGTCTTTGGTGAAATCCTCAGTTTCGTACGCAGACCAATCCTTTGAAATATTAAATGCCGCGCCTTGCCATAAGGGAACGACAACATCTGCTCGGACCGCCAAAGAGTAATCGAGCACACCAAACTCCGTCCCTACTGTCGATGACATAATGGGTTTTATCATGACCGTAGGACGAAATGCGAGGTAGTCTTTAACATCATTAAAGGTGGATTTAACGAAACCGCCGTCACCGCTGCGACGACGTATTTTATTTGCGGGCGCCGCAATCATTACCGATTCCGGCAAGCCACCACGGCCGTTCATAAACGCGCCCCAAGTACTCACCTCACCGCCTAGACCAAATACTGAAATGCCGTATTTCTCCAGCTGCAGGTAAAAGCGATCGCCTTCCGGCAATATAGATGCAGCTACGCCGATCGCAACAGCCAAACCATCAATCGCGTTATTGTTATAATTTAAATTCTCGAAGGCAATAACCCACTCACGCCCATGGCGCTGAACACGAACCTTCTCTAAATTAGCGGCGGTAAATTCACGCTTAAGCTGAGTTTCATTTTCAATTCGCGCCCTAATGTAGGGATCTTGGACACCAGAATCTGGCGGATAAAGCAAGGGGTTTTTCTCAAGCTCAGGATCTAATCCGTACTGTTCTTCTACAACTTGAACCTGTAGCGGCACAGTAGCAACACGCGCCTGCTGCGATGGTAAAGCCCGCTCGTATTTTTGCCCAAGAGGTATCTTTAAGTTAAAGCCATACCAGTCATTTCGACCATCAACACCGTCTTCACCAGAGCGCATCAACAGCATTGAGGCCTTCCAGCCCTCCGGCAATAAATAGCTTGGGGTAGACAGCCGTACGCCGGCATTTTGTGAGTGGCCGTCGTCTTCAAGCAGCAGGCTCAGCCAGTCTGTTGCGGCATATTCAACGCCCCCAAAAACCCCATCTAAGCGCAGAGTTTGACCGGCGCGACCATCATATTGACCAAAACCCAAGGTTGAACGAAACTTGTCATACTGCCATGTGGTTACTGCGTATTTGGTATCGTATTCATTAACTGAACCGCCAAAATCCTGTTCGCCGATCGCAAAGGAGACCCCATGAAGCAGCTGCCAAGGTAATTGTACTTTGACATTGAATGACAAATCAGAACCACCAGTAGTGGACCTGCCGGTGACGTTCCTCCCGACAATTTCAATATGCGGAAAAATACCTGCACCTAAGTTAACGTCATTGCCTTGATCGTTCAATTTCAGATTGCGCGAAAACCGTCCATCAATCTGGGCATCCCAAGCAACCGTAGCCGTTCCGTATTCTAAAACCGCGGCATCAGGAACGTTAAACAAACCGCTCATACCCTGCATATTCATATTTCCCTGCGCATAACCTAGAACTGGCACAGCAGAACACAAGATAAAAGCAGCTATATTCTTATTCAATGAACACCTCTTTACCATTTAGCAGACCTTGAAACTTATGCTAAATATAATTCACTAACACATAAAAAAAGGGCGACTGCAAAGCCGCCCTTCTTAATTTTACTACCGGTTAATATCAACCGCCATTTGCGCCAGCGCCAGTGTTTTGACCGCCAGTAGTACCGCCAGTGGTAGTCGGTTTCTTAGCAGTTCCGCCAGCTCCGCTGGCATCGTCGCTTACGTCACTTTGCAACGCTGCATCACCATTGGTCTGAGCATAAGCCTTAACTTTATTTACCAGCTGAGTGACGGTGGTGGTATCAAGTGGAGCACCACTAGATACTTGACCAGCAAGTAACGCACCCAAACCATTAGCATTCGTGCCTTTGTCTTTCGCTACCAAAGCCAGACCAGCCAAATACGCTGCGTACTTACCAGCAGGAGTACCGCTAACAGGAGTTCCTGATGAAGTAACCGGCGTAGGAGCCGATAATATATTCAATCCGCCGCCACTGGCACCAAGTGCAGGCGCCAAAACACGGACAATTTCATCTAAAGTTGCTACCGCAGCCGCACTAGTTCTATCATTCGCAGGTAGGGACCTAAACAGCTCTACAGCTAAGTCAGTTAATGTCGTTACCGCCAAATTGTCAGCGACGGCAGTCAGTGCTGCACGCGTAGGAATTAGGGACTTAATTGTAGTTGAATTCGGCTGCGAGCTTTCAAGACCTTCGTCGAAGTAATTCCCGCCAGAACATTCCACAATAATCGGGAAATCGGAGTCTATTGCTTGTATATTCACCGGAACCGTACCGTCAATGGTAGTTGTAACGTTTGCCAGAATTGTACCGCCGGCATTTTTCAAGTCACAGCTTGCACCCGTCAAGGCACCTAAGGCAGCCGTTACTCCGAAAGACGTAGCTACTGGAGCATCATTCTCTGGCTTGTCGCTACCACAACCAACTATAACGGTTGACAGTAAACTTGCCACCAACAGTTTGAGCCGCATCTTATTTAACACTTGCATAGTAAACTTCGCTTCGATTTTTCTAGACAGTTTTCGCCCGACTTTAATAGTAGGTCTCTGTCCACCCCGTTAGTTGTATAAGATTAAAAAACCTTACCCCAATATTATAACTTTCATCCTGATTTTCCTGATATTTTGGCATTAGTCGGCAATCTTAACAACTACAATCAGCACCACTCACTTATATTATTAAGTTTACGAACCCCTTGGGCACTCTTATTCATCGCTTTCAATTCAAAACGTGATAAAACAAGCCACCAATACAACAGATACACCAAAATCCAGCCTAAACAATACTCGTATCGAATGACATTTTTGTTAAAATAACGGTGATATAGGCAAGCTTCAGTTTGTAGGAGCAAAAAATATGCCATAAGCTTTTTCAACCCACCACATCATAAAACTCAACATAAACAGCTCACCAACGGGGCGAAATTGCACTCACCCGGATTACAAAGTCAATATATTCGCACCAAAGTAATGCCGTTTTACCAGCTGCGCGCACAAAAGATGGCCTGCTAGGCCAGGAACTAGCTTGGCTTGGTGCAGCGCAAATACCAAACCTGATAGGTGGCCGGCAAACGCCCATTCGGCTCCCTGAACAGCTCATATGCAGTAGTGAGCGCTTTGATCCGCCCGCGACTAGTCAAGCCATCAGGGCGACCGCTATTTACATTGTGAGCGCCAATGTTTTTCAGTTCGCGGGTTAGATCCAACAAGCGCTCATATTCCATGACCTCGATTACTTCCTGCCATTCATTAACGTCGAGCCCAGCATTTTTAATGGCGAATAAAACCTCTAACTGCGAGGCAAACTGATTCACATGCACGTAGCCGTCCACACGCCGCCATGACTCACGTAATTCATGCAATGTATCGGGGCCTAGCGTCGCAATAACTGCCGTGCCCCCCGGTTTTAATACGCGCTCAATCTCAGCATACACGGCAGGTAAATTCTCGCACCACTGCAGAGCTAAACTCGAGAATATTTGGTTAACACTGTTATCGGCCAAGGGAAGGTCTTCGGCGTCAGCACATAGCCATCCGTCAGCAACACCCGCAGAACGCGCTTTCGCGTACACCAACATGCCGGGGGCGAGGTCCCCCGCCAGCAACCTTCCATCACCTATATATTGACGCAGAGCTGGCAGGCTATAACCCGTACCACAGCCGAGATCCATCAGGGTTTGGCTTGGCGATACGGGCAAGAATGAGACTAGTTTATCGGCAATACGACGCTGAAGCTGCGCGGCACCATCATAACTCGACGCCGCCCTGCTGAAAGATCGGCCAATGTCCGACTTATTAAGATGGTAGGGCTTGGCATCGTCGAGGAGCTGACATGAATTGCCGAAACCAACGACCGTATTAATAAATTCTTGCGACGAAGACAAAAAGGGAATGTGGCCGCAGCCCATCATGACACTGCACTTGTGGTCGCAATAGTGAGCAGCAAACAATTCAGCGCTCGCCACTGGAACAAGCGCATCTTCAGAGCCCAAGACATGCATTACCGGACACCGAATCGCCGCTAATGCTGCACGGTTATCTATTGTCTTTAAATATTTTAGCCCCCGAGGAAGTGTCGAGACATTCACCGGCACTTGCTGATAACTCAACATAGCGGCCACCGAGTCTGCATGCTGATCGCCGAAAAGCTGCAGTAAACGAAAGCGGCGCAGTCCCTTTAATGGGTTCTTGTCAATTGCCGCCTCAAAGGCAAGGAAATCTGCCGATGGCATTGCCGCGGGCCAGTGTTCATCTGCGACAAAAATCGCATTGCTCGCCACCGTAATTAAAGCGCTAACACGTTCGGGATATTTTGCGGCTATCGCCGTGGCAAGCATCCCACCCAATGACCAACCGCAGTAAATTGCCACATCAGGAAGTACCGGTAAAAGCTGCTCAATTACCGAAGCCGCATCATCATCAACGCCGTAGGCTGGACTGCGACCACAGCCCGGCAGGTCAATTAAAGTAATATGAAAGTGCCGCCGCAGGGCGGGAATGATACTTCGCCAAATTTCAGCGTCACTCGCCCAGCCGTGCAGCAATACCAGCTCAGCAGCGCCACTGCGATACGCGGCAAGATGCTCGCGATAAATCCCCGTCATAACAACAGCGTCGGTACACGCAACTCAGGGGGCAGCACCTTATGCAAGGCGGCAAGCAATACATCTACATCTGCCGCTGCGTGTCCAGCCGTTATTGTAATACGCAGCCGAGACTGGCCAACTGCAACCGTAGGTGGGCGAATAGCAGACACCAATACACCCTCAGCCTCTAAGTCGGCACTTATCTTCATCGCAAGCGCTTCATCACCCACTAATAAAGGTTGAATCGGCGTATTAGATGCCATTAATGGCAGCGCTAATTTCGCAGCCCCCTCTTTGAAGCGGTTTATCAGCACTATTAAATGCTCGCGACGCCAAGCCTCGGCGCTAAGTAAATCCAAGCTAGCCAAACTCGCCGATGCCACCGCAGGTGGCATCGCGGTGGTATATATATAGGGCCGAGCAAACTGGATCAAACTCTCAATCAGTAGCTCACTGCCCGCAATAAACGCTCCAAAACTACCAATGCCCTTACCCAGAGTACCCATCAATACAGGTAACTGATCCTGACCCAAACCGAAGAGCTCACAACAACCTGCACCGGTGCGCCCAAGCACACCAAAACCATGGGCATCATCTGCCATTAAATAGGCATCATATTTCGTGGCCAATGCCGCCAATTGAGGCAAGGGGGCGATATCGCCATCCATGCTGAAAACCGCGTCAACCACTAACAACCGCTGGCCGGTAGCCGGCAGTTTTTTTAGCCTGCGTTCAAGGTCGTCTAGATCGTTGTGATGAAAACGCTGGAATTTCGCCCCGCTTAACAGGCCCGCGTCGAGCAGTGAAGCATGATTTAAACGATCCTCCAAAATATGATCGCCCTTGCCCATCAACGCAGTAACGGTGCCTAGATTGGCCATATAGCCGGTAGAAAACAGCAGCGCGCGATCTCGCCCAGTCACTTCGGCAAGACGCTCTTCTAAGCGGTGGTGCAGCGCGGAATGGCCGCAAACTAGGTGCGAGGCGCCACCGCCAACACCATAGGTTTGAGCGGCATGCTGCATCGCCGCCACGAGCTGCGGGTGATTGGCCAAGCCGAGATAGTCATTACTGCAGAACAGTAGAAATTCGCGCCCATCGACAACAACCCTCGGACCCTGCGCGGTTTCCAGCACACGCCGCTCTCGATAGCGAGATTGTTGATGGCGCGCTGTCAGCCGACGCTGGAGTGCATCAATCATCATAATTAACTAAACCGCTGAGCGCTAAGCTGTCGCGTCATAAAAGAAACGGTCGTTGTGAGCCTGTTCAACCGCGCCCAACAATAGATCACTTTCGATCTTGTCATTATGTTCAATATGACGCTCTTCTGGCTTTATGCCTAGACGGCCAAATAACTCCAAATCTTTATTAGCTTTTGGATTTGGTGTTGTTAATAACTTTTCACCATAGAAAATCGAGTTGGCACCCGCAAAATACGCCAGCGCATGCATTTCCTCGTTCATTGACTCACGGCCTGCGGACAAGCGCACATGGGATTTCGGCATCATAATCCGCGCTACCGCGATAGTCCGAATAAAATCAAAGGCATCTAAATCAGCCAAATTCGCCATCGGCGTGCCTGCCACTTTTACCAACATATTAATAGGCACACTCTCTGGCTGCACCGGCAAATTCGCCAACTGCAACAGCAGACCCGCGCGGTCTTTGATTGATTCACCCATGCCGACAATGCCGCCGCTACACACTTTAATACCGGCGTCGCGGACATTACTCAAGGTAACCAATCGATCTTGATAGGTTCGTGTGGTAATAATTTCACCATAAAACTCTGGCGAGGTATCTAAGTTGTGGTTGTAGTAATCTAAGCCCGATTCGGCAAGCTCTGCAGCCTGCTCACCCGTTAACATACCCAAGGTCATGCAGGTTTCTAGGCCCATTTCTTTCACGCCTCTCACCATGGCGGTAACGTATGGCATGTCTTTCTTTTTCGGTGAGCGCCACGCTGCCCCCATACAAAATCGGGTGGTACCAGAGGCCTTAGCGGCAGCCGCTTCGGCGAGCACTTTCTCGACTGCCATTAACTTTTCGTTCTGAAGTCCGGTGTCATAACGGTTGCTTTGCGGACAGTACTTACAATCTTCAGGGCATGCGCCGGTTTTAATCGACAACAAGGTGCTGACCTGAACCGCATTGGGATCAAAATTTGCGCGGTGTATCGACTGCGCTTGAAACAACAAATCATTAAATGGCTGGGCAAATAAAGCCTGAACCTCTTCACTGGCCCAGTCGGTGCGAATTGTCGTTAAAGCAGAGGTAGTCATGATAAAGTCCAACACGAAGTTTGTTTGATTAGGCTTACTTTTAGACGAGCAATAATAAAGGCTTACAGCAGGCTGTCAACCAGCAAGGACGCTCATGGTTAACAGATTTAGGTGCAACGGTATTAAAAAACTCATCTACCAGCTTGTTCCTGGGCGCTGTATTTTATGCCAAAACCCCAGCCTGCGGCATATGGATCTATGCCTGAGCTGCGAAGCCGAGCTACCCTGGCTGGGCAGTCGCTGCAAATGTTGTGCACTGCCCTTGCCTGATAACTATCAACACACACACTGCGGAAAATGCCTTCGTAACCCCCCGGCGTTTCAACACTGCATTTGTCCACTGCGCTACGACTTCCCTATTGACCGCCTAATAGCGGGCTTTAAACATCAAAAGAAGCTTAATTATGGCGCGGTGCTCAGCACACTATGGCTAAGCCGCTGCCAAGCTCAAATCGACGCCCTTCCCGACGCGCTAATACCCGTTCCAATCCACTGGCGACGACGCATGCTACGCGGGTTCAATCAATCATTACTGATCGCCAAGGATCTTAGCGCGGCACTAGACATACCGATATATCACGCGGTCAACCACCCCCGTGCAAGCCGCTCACAACAGGGTTTAAGCGCCGCCGCTAGACGTAAAAATTTGCAGCAGGCATTTGCATTTTCAAAGCATCATAACGTCAATGGTAAACATCTCGCCGTGATAGACGATGTACTTACAACAACCGCGACAGCCAATACCATGGCCGCTATACTGGCGCACAACGGCGCTGCCCGCATTGATATTTGGTGTTTGACGCGCACCCCTTGAGGCAAGCAATGACAAAGGAGGATAAATACATGCCCAAACAAGCCTCCCTTCAGCCGCCATTGCAGACATTCACATGAGCCACAACGACTGGCTAGCCATTGCCTTAACCGTCAAATTAGCGGGCTTAACAACGCTTATTTTATTAGTGATTGGCACGCCACTGGCGTGGTGGCTAGCGCATACCCGCGTTCATATTAAACCGGTATTAGAAGCAATCATCGCCCTACCCCTGGTACTACCACCCACGGTTTTAGGCTTTTATTTACTTATTGCCTTTGCACCTAACTCGGCCATCGCTCAATTCTGGCAACTATTAACCGGTGGCTCGCTGGCTTTTAGCTTTAGCGCACTGGTCATTGCCTCGGTAATTTATTCCCTGCCCTTTGTTGTGCAGCCCCTGCAAAGTGGCTTTCAGCAACTTTCCAAACCATTGTTAGAAACCTCTGCCAGCCTAGGAGCGGGCCCCATCGATCGTTTCTTTAGTGTCATTTTACCGCTGTGCCGCAGCAATTTCTTAGTCGCCAGCACCCTCGGTTTTGCTCACACCGTCGGTGAATTCGGGGTGGTCTTGATGATTGGCGGCAATATACCAGGCGAGACTCAGGTACTTTCCATCGCACTTTATGAGCGGGTGGAGTCTTTGCAATACAACACTGCGCACTGGTTGGCCGGCGGACTTATCGCTTTCTCTGTACTGATCCTCAGTTTCGTATATTTGGTAAATGGTTACCGTGTGGTCACCTCCCCAATGCAAAGCAGTGAGACCACTAGATGAGTCTCCTGCTGTCTATACACAAACAACTCGGCGACTTCAGTCTCGATATTGATGCGGCATTGCCAAGCTCGGGGGTTACGGCAATTTGTGGACCCAGCGGCAGCGGCAAGACGAGCCTGCTTCGCTGTATCGCCGGTTTAGATATTGCCCCCAAAGGCATGGTGCAATTTGCAGGACAAAACTGGCAAACGGAGCGTCGCACCCTAAAACCAGAACAACGCGGCATTGGCCTTGTTTTTCAAGACGCGCAATTATTTCCGCACCTCACCGTGGCGGGTAACCTTGAGTATGCTCGCAAACGGCAATT
>JBKEFB010000063.1:0-16205 GCA_046712405.1 Zhongshania sp.
GGGTTCAAGAGGGACGTCAGCCCAGTATCACTATTTGGGTGATTCGTCTTGCGCCCATGCTGATGTTTGCACCGGGCATTTTTAAAGCGCAATTACGCCCGATTGCATGGATGTGTTTTGCCAGCTTGCTGTACTTTGTGATGGCGGTGACTGAGGCTTTATCTTCCATGGCTATTTGGTTTAACTACATTGAATTAGCGATGGTGGTTGTGCTGTTTTGCAGTGCGACAGTATTTATCCGTTGGCAGGCACAAGTGTGGCGCGAGAAAACAGCGAAGAGGGATGGTGCAGTATGAGTCAAAATAAAAAGCGTAGTTTCTTTTCCAAGCTCGGCAGTTTTATTGACGGCGCAAGACGCTGGACCTTGAACATCCTTTTTCTGGTAATTGTCGGCAGTATTGTGGTGGCTATTTTTACCTCGGTAAGTCACGTTTCAGTGCCCAATGGCGCAGTGTTAGTGTTGGCACCCGAAGGGGTGGTGGTCGATCAATTGTCTGCGGTAGATGCGTTTTCTCAGCTCAGTGCTCAGGGCCTACCCAGAGAAACACTGCTAGCAGATTTGATTGAAGCCGTTCAGCTGGCGACAGACGACCCGCGTATTGAGGTGCTGCTCTTGAATCTTGATGAGCTTACTCATATTGGTATGAGTAAGACCTTGGAGTTGTCGGAGTCAATTCAGGTATTTCGTCAAAGCGGCAAGACCGTTGTTGCCAGCGCTAATCATTACAATCAAGACCAGTATTTATTAGCGAGTTTTGCCGATCAGATTTTTGTTCATAATATGGGCGGTGTCGGTATTGAAGGTTTCGCGGTTATCCGGAACTACTTTCGCGACGCGATTGATAAATTGAAAATACGCTTTCATGTTTTTAAGGTTGGCAATTTTAAATCCGCAGTCGAGCCGCTGCTACGCAATGATATGTCCGCGGCTGCCAAAGAGGCCAACCGAGCATGGTTGGACCAACTCTGGACTTTATACCGCGATACCGTGGTTGAGCGGCGCGGAATAAGCGCGGTTGAGTTTAATAAATATGTGAATCACATCGATCAAGTGATGGCCGATGTTGGTGGAGATGCGGCGCAGGCAGCCTTAGATTACGGCCTAGTCGATGGGATTATTAGTCGACCCATGTTAAGAAATATGCTGGTTGAGCGGGTTGGCGAAAATAAAGCCGGCAGTTTTAAGCAAAGTTACTTTCGAGATTACCTATCTTTAAATCGCAGCTTATTAGTCGAAGTTAAAGAATCGGTTGGGATTATTGTTGCCAGCGGTAATATCGTCGACGGTGTTCAGCCTGCCGGCACAATCGGCGGCGATAGCTTAGCCTCGTTGATTCGAAAAGCGCGTCTTGATGAGAATGTTAAGGCGTTGGTGTTGCGTATAGACAGTGGTGGCGGCTCTGCATTCGCCTCTGAGGTTATTCGGGCCGAATTACAGCAGCTCCAAGAAGCCGGTAAGCCCTTGGTGGTATCGATGGGGAGTATGGCGGCATCAGGTGGTTATTGGATTGCTGCGGGAGCCGATGAAATTTGGGCTACGCCTGCAACACTAACAGGCTCTATTGGTATTTTTGGCGCGTTTCCAACAGTAAATATTTTATTGCAAGACTTGGGTATCAGCACTGATGGGGTTGGTACTACCGCCGTCGCTGGTAAGCTGCGTCCTGACTTAGCATTAGATCCTATTTTGGCCAGGGCAATACAATCTGGCGTTGAATACGGTTACCGACGGTTTATAAATATTGTCGCCGATGGTCGAAAGAAATTAGTAGAGCAGGTTGAGCCCATTGCAGAAGGGCGAGTATGGAGCGGTGTTGATGCGCAACAACTAGGCTTAGTAGATAAACTCGGTGGGCTACAACAAGCGGTCAACTCTGCTGCAAGCTTGGTGGGAATAAACCCGGCTAATACTCGCTTGCTGTCACTGCCACTGAGTCCCGAAGAAGAGCTGATCCGGATGATCCTTGGTTCTGGCATGGTGAAAGCCGCATTGGGCTCATCATCGCCTCTGCTATCGGTACTTAACAGCGTACTCCCCGCTTGGAGTGATATTTTGAAGCTTAAAGACAGTCGCGGCGTCTACGCCTACTGTTTAATGTGTGTGGCGCCCTGATGGCGTCACTAGCTCGCCTTTGAGTAAATGTCTCACCTAACTCGCACTGAATTTCTTGGCCTTAGCACTGGGGCTTAGTTAGGCCGTACTCTCATTCTAGAGCATGCAGTGTCGGCCATCGCTTATTGCGTTTTCGGCGTCCTGGCGTCGCAAAGTATTTTTCTAGTATGGCTGTAATAGGGTGTAACACTTACCAATCTCCCCGCGTGTTCACCAGTCGCCGTATTAGATACTGTCGGTATTTTTCGGAAATAATTGTCGCCACATTTCAAAGCCACCATCCATGCTGTAGACCTCGGTGAAATCTTTCTCAATAAAATACTGGGCGGCACTTTGGCTACTATTGCCGTGATAGCAATAAATAATGAGTGCTTTATCGGGGTCGGCTTGTTCAATAAATTGCTGTAAACCCTGGTTGTCTAAATGGTTAGCGCTTGGAATGTGGCTCATTCCGTAGGACTGTTCATCTCGAATGTCGGCGAGCTGGCAACCCGCTTCTATCATTGTTTGAGCGTCCTGGGGTGAGATGTGTTTGAATTCAGGCATGATATACCTATCAGTTGAAAGTAAAGAGCTCATGGTAACGCGATGAAGCCAAAAACAGAACGCCGCTAAGACCAGCAAGGCTTTACGACTAGCTAGTTTTTGCTATGTATATTAACAATGGTGGGTGAGCAGCATAATGCGCGACTGCAATTAGTCGTTGCGATGGACTTGGGAGCGCTAACGGGCCTGCCGTCGCTGAAGTGATAAGTGCTGCGGCGCTTGCATTAATATCTTTTTATGGACGTTTTGGCACTCTTATGTTGTGGTGCTGGTAACTTCCGTTGAGGGCGCGCTGGCTAGGCGCTTAAGGTCTTCTAACACAATATATAAGCAGGGAATTAGGATCAGGGTAATCACCGTGGCAAAGATAATTCCAAAGCCCAAAGACACCGCCATGGGAATCACGAATTGTGCCTGTAAGCTGCTTTCAAGCAGCATCGGCAGCAGCCCAAAGAAAGTGGTTAGGGACGTAAGTAGTATCGCTCTAAAACGTAGGCAGCCCGAGTCGACCACAGCGTCTAGCAGGCTTTCACCGCGTGCAATGGCCGAGTTAATAAAATCGACCATAATGAGGCTGTCATTAACAACCACGCCGGACAGTGCGATTACGCCAAAGAAGGACATCATGCTGAATGACATATCTAGCACCACATGTCCAAATACGGCGCCAATAATACCAAACGGTATTACGCCCATGATAATCAGGGGTTGTAGGTAAGACCGCAGCGGTATGGCAAGTAGCGCGTATATGCCGAATAAGGCAAGCACAAAGCCGACGGCAAGACTTTTCATCAGTACACCGCTCTCTTCACTTTCACCGCTTAACCTCACAATAACTGATGGATATTTATCCGGGAAGGTTTCATTTACCAGTGCTTTCATCACACTGGCCGTGACTGTGTCGGGTGACGTAAAGTCCTTGTCAACTTGCGCGGTTACTGTAATTGAGCGCTCACCATCAATACGTTTCCGCTGGCTGAAGCCAGGTTCAAAATTCATATCGGCGACACTGCTTAAGGGGATATACGCGGAGTCGGCAGAACGGATATACATATTTTGTAAATCTGATATTGCTTGTCTTTCTTGGCGCGGGTAGCGAACCATGACTTTCACTTCGTCGTTGCCGCGTTGCACGCGCTGCGCTTCTGCGCCGTAGAAAGCATTGCGTAGCTGGCGTCCCAGCGATGCCGATGAAATGCCCAGCACCTCGGCGCTAGATTTTATATCCAGCACAATTTCATCTTGGATGGCACTAGCGCCGTTGCGGATGTCAAATACGCCTTTGTAATGACTTAAGGCCTCTTCAATCTCCTTGGCTGCAGCGTCTAATTCAGTGTTTGAGTTGCTGCTCAGCTTAAGTGAAATCGATGGCCCCGATGTTTGATCAGCACTGCTGACAGACAAGATTTTTGCGCCTGGAATGTTGCCTATCTCGCTGCGCCAGCGTCGTGCAATTTCGCCGCCATCAATATCGCGTTGGTCATTTTTAGTGAGCTCTACCATAAAGGTGAGGGTTCTACCCGACGTGCCGAATGCCTCTACATGACTGATTAAATGCTTGTTTGATAAGTTTTCTTGGGCACTTTTATAATCAGCGTCGACTTTGCGGAGTGCTCTGTCAATATAGTCAAAAGCTTGACGAGTTTGTGCCTCGGGTGTGCCTTCAACCATTTCCAAGTTTGCTTTGATGAAATCTGATGGGACGTCGGGAATCATAATAAAACGAACAATGCCGCCGGCAATTATACCCACTGTAATGATTAGCATAGCGCTAAAAATCGAGCCAGTGAGGTAGCGATTGGCAATGGCTTTGTGAATAAAAGGCCGGTAGTGATGGCCAACAAAGTAGCTTAGCTTGCCATTAAAATAGCGCGGAATTCCATCTATTTTAAGCCAGATTCCCCTGGTAGCGGGTCGGCTATGCGCCAGATGAGCGGGTAAAATTAACTTAGATTCCACCAGTGAAAAAGTTAGACATAGAAGCACTACCCAGCCAACGGCTTCAGGAAATGGCGAGAATGCACCCTCGGTAAATAGTGTCGGCGAAAATGCCATGATGGTGGTCAGAACACCAAAGGTTGCCGGTGTGGCTACTCGCAGTGCGCCGGTGATGACGCTATCGATAGAGTGGCCTTTACTCTCAGTCTCAGCGTAGGCGCTTTCGCCAATAATAATGGCATCATCAACAACAATGCCAAGCACTAAAATAAAACCGAATAGGCTCAGCATATTCAAGCTGACCCCTACAATAGGCATCATGGCAAGCGTGCCTAGAAAACACATTGGCAGGCCAATCATCACCCAAAACGCGAGTTTAATATTTAGAAACATGCTTAATACAATGAAAACCAGCAGCGCGCCCATGCCGAGGTTCATCATCATCATGGTCATCCGATCTTCCAGATAAAATGTGATGTCGGCCCAGGTGGTAATGCTCACGCCCTCGGGAAGACTGTTACGTTTTTCAGCTACGTAGCGTTTGGCGGCATCAGATACCTTGATTAAATCTTGCTTGCCGACGGCGAGCACCTGCAGACCGATACTGTTTTGACCGTCAAAAAATGAGAAGCCATCTTTTTCTACAAAGCCGTCTTTGATGGTGGCGATATCGCCAATGGTTACGCGAGTGCCGTCGGGATTGGAGATAAGTACCACGCGCTCAAATTCGTACTGGCTGCGAGCTTGGCCGCGGGTACGCAGTAAAATATCACCATTAGCAGTTTTTATTGATCCACCGGGCAGGTCTAAAGATGAGCGACGGACAGCTTCGGCGACCTCATTGAGTGTTAAGCCGTATTGGAGCAGGGTGTGTTCAGTAACCTCGATGCTAATTTCAAAATCTCTAGCGCCATTAATTTGCACAAACGCGATGTCTTCATCGAGGGTTAGCTCTTGCTTGACCTGTTCCGCTAGCTCCTTCAAGCCGCGTTCATCAAGATTGCCGTAAATTTGAACATTGAGAGCGTGGTTATTGAATTCAACTCGATTGACGGTGGGGCGCTCTGCTTGCTCTGGAAAACTTACGATACCGTCAATAGCGCTTTTGATCTCGTCCATAACCGCGTTGGTATCGTAATCCTCATAAACTTCGGCAGTTAAGGTGGCGAAGGATTCATCGGCGGTTGATTGGATACTCTCGATGGACTCGATATCTTTGAGTGCTTCTTCAATTTTTAGTACCACGCCGTTTTCGACTTCGTCTGGCGTTGCGCCGGGGTAAGCAACTGCAATCCGTATCACGTTTATTTCAAAATCAGGCTGAATGGTGCGTTGAATATTAAACGCAGTACCCAAGCCGATGGCAATTATGACAAACATGAGGAGATTTGCGGCTACCGAATTGCGAGCAAACCAGGGGATTATGCCCTTGTTGGTATCAAACTCCGGCAGGGGATTCATAGTTGGCTGACCCCGGTGTTAAGGGTGGCAACCGGGTTGGAAGGAGGGGTGATGAGGGAGCTCGTTTTTCTTGTGCTATTTACTTCTACCTTGGTGCCCGCAATGGCATTGGGTATTGTCGACAAGCAAATAACGTCACCGTCATTTAGACCTTCGTAAACATAGACGAGCTTGCCTTCGGTATGAAGAATTTTGAGGTCTCGGTTGCGAATGCGCTGCTCCTTATCGAGCACCCAAATCTTATTGCCAGTGCGTAAAATATAGCGTGGGATGGCAATCAAACCATCAATTTCTTTGCCGCTGATGTCTGCTTTCACGAAGCTGCCCATTAGCAAGGTGTCACCACCATTGTCTAATCCGTAGGGGTCGTCTATTTTTGCGATGGCAAATAACACTCTACTGCGCTCATCTATAACCGCTTCAGTACGAACAATATTTCCCTGCCATTCAAGGCCTAGTTCATTTTTTACGATTACTGCGGGCGAGCTTTCGTTGTCCTTGCTATTTGGAAGCGCCAGATAAGCTAGCCTGTCAGTAGGAATAGGAAGTCGAATTTCAGCAAAATCCACCGCGAAGATATGCCCTAGTTGCGTGCCCAGACTAACAAATTGGCCAAGATCAACATTGCGCGCTTTGATGATGCCGCGGTAGGGCGCGCGAATTTCGGTGCGATCTAAATTATTATTGGCGTGAGCAAGGTCGGCTTTGGCCGAGTTTAAACGTGCCTGCGCCTCTTTTAGTTGCGGAAGTCGCATGGCGAGGTGCCGGGCATCTTTACTGGCGAATTCGCGTGGATATTTCTTTAGGTCCTGCTCGGCAACTGAACCCCGTCCTTTCTCTTGCATTAAGTTGCTAAAGGCGGTGGCTGCATTGGCTTCGGCGCGTTTGACTTCGACGTCGTAGTTGCGTGGATCAACACGCAATAGTAAGTCGTCTTTCGCCACTAGACCGCCGCTTTGAAATTGTGCCGCGACCTCAATAATTTTTCCTGATACCTCGGTAATTAAAGTGGTTTCGGTTCTTGGTTCAACCGTACCTTGGGAGTTGACAGCAATAGACAGTGTTTGCTTCTCGGCAATGGCGACGTCGATATTAAGTGCCGGTGGGGTGATGGTGACGGTTTCTGGCGGCGGCTTTAGAGCAAAGAGGATGATCGCAATGACAAGGGCAGTGGCGATAACTGCTGCGGAAAGTAACGTTTGTTTCGATGTTTTTAACACACTGGCGTTCTCTATTGCGTGATGACACCCAAGTATTCTCTACATCGTAATTTAAAACGACATAGGCACGTGAAGCCCGCGTGCATTGGGTATCAAAGTGTGGCTATTGTATCGTTATCTTTAAGCTGATGTTGTGACAACTTGTTAATCCGCCCTTATCCAGTTTTCACCGGTATCGACTTCCTGTGGCAGCGCTATCTTCGGCTTCCATTCTAGCCAGCGCTGCTCTACCGATTGATGCAGGGCAAAACTCCCGCCGTCATCGACAGCAGGCGCTAATGGCATTCTATCTGGCGTGGCAAAGGCAATACCGCCCTCTAATAATGATTCAATAGACTTGCTGCGAATGGTCGCGCCGCTGAATAGGCCGAATTTTACGGCGATACCGCTGGAGTTCCAAAATTGGCTATTCTCGCGCACAAGACCTGCATATCGTGGCTCGATATTAATATGAATAAGGGTTTGGTGAGCGTCCTCTGCTAGCTCGTAGCCGAATACCTCGCCTACCGGGATGTCTCGGTAAAAGACCTTGACGCCGTCTTTGATAGAGCCACGTTGAGCGGCGGTGAGAATTAAGTTCAGGCCATTGCCGGGCTTGCTGAGTGGCGGGGGCTTACTGAGTGCGATGAATTCGGTAATGCTGTTGCCATAACCGGGACGAACGCTAATATAGCTGCCGGTGACGAGGGTTTCTAAATTTCGAGTACCAATGAGTCCGAGTTGCGGGCGCACCACCCAGAATTGACTTCCGGCGCGAGCCAGCGCTTTGGCGGAGGGCGCTAATCTGGCGCTGACTTTTACGCGATCCATATTGTCATCTAATTCTAAGGCGACAACTTCACCTACCTTAATTCCTTGGTACTTGATTTCGGTACCTTTATTAATATTGCTACCAGTGGCGAAATACAGATGGATATCTCGACCTTTTTCATCGGAGGTGCTTTGGAAGTCGGGGTATAAGGTGTAGCGTAAGCCCTCCCAAGCCAGCTGCGGTTTGTTGATCACCGGGGTATGAAAAGCAATGCCGCCAGCGACAATCGTTGCCAGGGAGTCGGCGCGAATATCTAGCCCGCTCAAGCCGCCGCTAATAGTCAATCCGCTAGCATTCCAGAATTGGGATTCACGATGAACTAAACGGGCGTAGCGCTGGTGTATAAAAATACCGATATTTACGCCGTCTTTATCTAAGTCGACAGACTCGATTTGGCCCACAGCAATTTTTCGATAATAGATTTTACTGCCGACATTCACCGAACTGAGTTCCTCGCTGCGCAGCGTCAGTCGCAGGCCCGGCTCCTGAACGCGGCTATCTGGCGCTTTAATCAAGGCGGTGTATTGCTGGGGAATAGTGCCGCCTTTGCCCTCTAGCCGCATGTTGATATAGGGGCCACTTATTATTGCATCTAGGCCACTCACGCCATTGCTGGAAATCTCGGGCTTCACGAGCCAGAACTGGGTGTTGTCGTTCAGGTAGTGGTTGTAGGAAGGGGATACCGCAATTCTGATGCTAGCACCGAGATTGGGATTGTCATCGACAAACGTCAAGCTAGTTACTCTGCCAATTTCCATGCCCATCAGCTGCACTTTGCTGCCCACCGTTAAGCCATCAGGACTTCTAAAAAAGACGGTGATCAGTTTGCTGCCTTTGGCGCTATCATGGCTTTTAAATAAACTGAAACTCGCCATGTGATTCGTTTCAGGGGCTGATTTTGAGGGGGTATCAAAAGCGATGCCGCCGGCTAGGATACTCGCTACCGATCCGGTTTCAATATCAATACCTTGCAGGCTGGCATTAATCTTTATACCGCTTTGCATCCAAAAGCGTGAGCTGTTATTGACCAAGTGGCGGTATTGATGGTCTATGCGGATGCTGATTTCAATATCATCACCCTTGAGCTGGTAGCCTTCAATATCACCCACATCAATTTTTTGATATAGCAGCGGCGCGCCTATGGATAGGGATCCCAGCTCTTCTGCAGTTAATATTAAGCGTAAACCGGGCATATTATTGGTTTGCGGCGGTGGCGTGTTAAGTGCCGTGAAGTGCTGGCTAGGCTTGCCGTCACCGGGATCGAAGCTGATGTAATTGCCCGCCACAAGGGTATCTAGACCAGAGACGCCAGATAGCGATATCTGGGGTTTTACTAGCCAGAATCGGGTGTTTTCCCTAATAAGTGGCGCTATCTGCTGCGACAGTTCTAGCGATGCGGTTACTCCGTCTAGGTCGTCGTCAAGTTGCAAGCTTTGTACATGACCAACATCAATGCCTTGATAAATGACCGGTGTTTTGCCGACATCAATGCCGCTGCCATTGTTAAAGGCGAGGGTGACACTAAGGCCGCTGTCATTAAGGTTCTGATACATAAGCCACGCGGCGATGCCTAAGGCAATTAGCGGCAGCAGCCAGATGGCTGAAAGGCCGCGCTTGGGCTCCAGGACAGCGGACGATATATTGCGATCAATCATTATCTAAGTCCCATAATAAACGCGGGTCAAAACTATTTGCGGCAAAGAGGGTAAATACCACCACGGCGGCGAAGGCAGTTGCAGCGGGGCCGCTTTCTACTGTGGCGATATTGCCTAGGTGTACCAGTGTGACCAAAATGGAGATCATGAATAAGTCGAGCATGGACCAGCGGCCAATAAAGTGAATAAAACGGTATAGCGTGGTGCATTGCTGGCGGTTTAAGGGGAGTTGGAACTGCACGACGAGCATCAGAATGATTAGAATAATGAGCTTTATTAGCGGTACCGCAATGCTGGCAATAAACACGATGGCAGCGATTGCCTGGAGGTCAGCCACCCACAACTTAACAACACCAGACATGATGGTGTCAGAGTCGGCCTGACCAAAGCTAACGACGGTGAGTATAGGTAAAATATTCGCTGGTAACAGTAGGGCTATCGCGGCCAGGGTATACGCCCAGCTGCGCTGTAAACTTCGGAGCTTACGGAAACTCAGTGCTGCGCCACAGCGTGGGCAGGTGGCGTTAGTGCTGCCGCTGAGAGCAGGCAGACGACTGAGCTTGCCGCATTCATTGCAGCGAGCGATGCCTTGTTGTTGGGCGCTGATAGTCATTTGAATTTATTTTTTTCCCAATGCTGCCAAGCCTGTTCTTCATGAAAATACTGACTACACAGAATAATACATAGCAGCAGGGCGCTCACGCAGAAAGTGCCGCCAGAGATACTGACCTCTCCGTCATGCATCATTTTAACGTAGGCGATAATGATACCCATCGCATACACTTCGAGCATATTCCAGCTTTGCATCCAGCATTTGTATTTAAGCCAGAGCGGGAAGTAGCGAGGAAAATACTTTAGTCGAATGCTGAGACAAACCACCGCAGTGAGGAGTAAGTGCAAAAGCGGTGCCACCAGAGAGCACAGCAGAATTAACACCGCGAGCATTCTTTCCTGTTCTAGCCACATGCTGTAAATGCCGCCGAGCAGAGAATTGCTGCCGCGCTGACCGACCATGGTGAGCTCTAAAATGGGTAGTGTGATCGCTGGATAAAATAAGATTAAACCGCTTATTGCCGCGGCAAAGCTAATAGTGTCAGTGTGTTTGGCTGAATGCCACAGTAGGGCGTTGCAGCGCGGGCAGCGGCCGTCTAGATGATGATCTAGTTGCGCAGCAGTCTGCAATAATAAATCGCAGTCTGGACAGGCCGTTAGGTCTTTCGGAATATGACTGGGTGTTGTCATAAGACTATTTATTGCAGCGGCGCGAATAAATAGGCGCAGCGGCTGAGAATGCGGCGTGTAAGTGACCACTGTGCCACTTCGCGTGGCAGCAACTGGGTACATTTTTTAAAATCATTGTTGAGCATCACTTCCATTTTACTGGCAAATTCCACACTGTGATTGACAATGCAGAGTTCAAAGTTGAGACGAAAGGACCGGTTGTCCAAATTGGCGGTACCGACCACACTGATATCATCATCTACCAACATCACTTTCTGATGCAAGAAGCCGGTTTGGTAGTAATAAAACTGTACGCCCCTGGGGAGGGTTTCTCTGATGGCGGTATAGGACGAAAGTTGAATCATGAGCTTGTCGGGTTTAGCCGGTAGCATAATCCTGACATCCACACCGCGCATGGCAGCGAGCTGCAGGGCGTGAATGACCGGCGCATCGGGAACAAAGTAGGGACTGACTATCCAAAGTCGCTGACGGGCTTGATTAATCATATTTAAGAAGTACAGTGCGCAACTGTCGGTATTGTCGGCGGGACCGGTGGCTAATACCAAGCTGTTCAGAGGGCCGTCAACGCTAGTGATATGCCAATTAAGAGCTGGCAGGGATTCGTTTGCCCAGAACCAATCTTCCGCAAACGTCAATTGCACTGATTGCACCGCGGGGCCAACTATTGCAATACCGGTGTCACGCCAAGGGGTGAGAATCGGGTGCATATCGCGGTATTCATCACCCATATTCATGCCGCCAACAAAGGCGTAATTACCATCACACACAACAATTTTTCGGTGATTGCGAAAATTGAGTTGCAGGCGATTACCCAAGCCCTTGGTACTGTTGAACGAGCATATATTGACGCCGTTCTCCCGCAAGTTTTTCACGTAATGATTGGGCAGCTTAAGGCAGCCTATTTCGTCGTAAACGCAGTAAATGTAAAGTCCTTGCTGGGCCTTTTTAATTAATAGCTCTGCCAGCTCACGGCCGGTTTGATCATCACGAATAATATAAAATTCTAGTAATACATAATCTTTCGCCGCCTCTATGTGCGTGAATATCTCGGCGAAGGCATGTTGGCCATCTATAAGTAACTGGCAGTCATTGCCGGAGCAAAATGGCAAGGTAGCGAGTTGTTCTAGCGCCACCAAACGTGGATCATAGCTGCTCTTTTCGGCGGCTAGGGCGGGGAAGTTTGCGAGGAGGTCGCTGGCTATCTTATCAATTTGTAATTGGTTGTGACGCTTGGCAAGAGCGTAACCGCGGAATTTTCGACGACCAAATATCCAGTACAGGGGCACAAATACCGGGGGAAAGCCGATCAATACAATAGCCCAAGCGACCGCGCCCTGGGCTGTTCGGGTTTTCATAATGGCTTCTATGGCTGACAGAATACCTAATATGGCAATGGTGGCGGCTAATAGGGCGCCGATACTGGCTAGGTTGCCGATAATCCAGTTGCATAGTTCTGATGGAGAATAGGTCGCCATATGGTGTTGCGTATTCCTATATTATTGTTAAAGGTCTTGATCGTATCGATTATATAGGGCGCGCCTCTGTAGGCAAGATGTGTTGTGCGGTGGACCGCAGTTTAGCGAATAAGGCAAGCGGTCTTATGTGCAGCTGAGCGGGTGAGTGCGTCGTCTTGATAGACTATGCCTCAGCATTTGTAGGCAATGGTAAAGTTGCTAGCTATGATTCAAAATTCCATTCCTTCATTTTTAAGTGGGTGGCCGAGACATAAAAAAGATATCGGCCACACACTGGAGACCCCATGAGCACCGTATTTAAGCAACCCCAAGAACTCTTCTCAGCGGTTGGCGCTGAGCTAGGCGCTAGTGACTGGCTGGAGCTTGATCAGCAGCGTATTAATTTATTTGCCGATGCCACTGGCGACCATCAGTGGATACATGTGGACCCGGAAAGGGCAGTGGACGGACCGTTTGGCAAATGTATTGCTCACGGCTATTTAACCCTGTCTTTAGTAAATTTATTTTTGCCTCAGATTGTCGATGTGCAGGGCATTTCTATGGGGGTGAATGTGGGTTGTGACCGGATTCGCTTTCCTGCTCCCGTGCCTGTTGGCTCCCGAGTTCGCGGCAGTGGAGAGTTGATTTCTGTTGAGGAAATAAAAGGTGGTGTTCAGGCCGTTGTCAGGGTCACGGTAGAAATTGAAGGCAGTGATAAGCCTGGATGTGTGGCTGACACCATTAGTCGCTTCTTCCCTGCATAATTGATTCTTTTATAAACCCTTATTAATGCGACGTTTTGGCGGTGAGATTTTGGTCACCGCCTAGTGATGACTGCGGCGATTATGTTTTCCTGAGAGTCGGCCTAGAGTGTTGTCGAGCAAGCTTATCAGCCCAGCTTTAAGGCGCGTTGCTATGAGTCCACTTTCCTATTCTCTAATCGATTGTGATAACCATTAATACGCATATCTGCTTGATCAGCTTGGCTTACAAGGCTGGGGTATGCATATTGCTGCTCTGTCCCTGCCAAAAACTCATACCTAGAATTCAATATCTGTTAAATTGACGTTCAAAATAGCGGATGTCAGCAAATTCTTTCTTTGCTGCTTGTCGTGATCTAATAATTAACGATTCAGGTGGTAACAGCATTTTATACAAGGGCGAGCGTTTTAACAGCGCATCTCATCTATTGGGTGCTTTAGCGGCATTACTTGGCAGCGCGGCGCTGATATGGCCGGCAGTGCAAAATGCTGAGGTCTGGAAAATCTTAGGTTTTTCGGTTTACAGTGTGTCTCTGTTATCGCTATACACGTTTTCCACCTTGTATCATAGTAGCCAAGGCGCGAGTAAGGCCCTGTATCGGCAGTTAGATCACTTAGCGATCTATTTACTTATTGCCGGCACGTATACCCCGTTTTTAATGGTGACACTTCGTGAATCCGGTGGTTGGTGGATGTTTGCTGTGATTTGGTGCCTGGCAGGGGTGGGTATGATCCTTGAGGTCATACCTAAAGCTGGTCGGCGCGCCTGGTCAATAGGTGTTTATTTGCTAATGGGCTGGTTGGCGGTATTCCTGATTAAGCCCTTGAATGCGGGGCTACCAGAAGGTGGGTTTAGCCTGCTACTGGCAGGTGGTATTGCCTACACTGTGGGTATTGTTTTCTATGTGTTTGATAAGAAAATCACTCACTTTCACGGTATATGGCATCTCTTTGTTTTAGCCGGTAGTGCGTGTCATTTCTTTACCATCTATTACTATGTCGCCTGAAGTGACGAGATAACTAGAGGTCGGATTTTTTGATTTTATGTCGTATTGTAATGGCCTTTGGTCTACTAAACGTTCTGCTGTTGCTTATTGCCACGCTGATACCTTTGCCTTTTAATGGGCTTGAGTATGGTTGGCCGCAAACGTCGTCGCTGATGATTTTACAGGGCTTTGTGGCAGTGGCGATGATATACGCCGCCAGCGAAGAAATACGCGGTAGCGAAATAGGGCGAAAAGCCTTTCCGGCGTCAATAATGAGTTATGTGCTGTGGCTGTGTATGTTTCTGCGGTGGGTAGCTCAGTAAGCTAATTCCGCCTGTGGCGGTGAGGGATATATAAAGATGTTGCTGTGCACTATGGAGCCTAGGTTCTGTGAAACAGATGCTTTAGGTCATATAAATAACACCGTCGTGCCCATGTGGTTTGAAACCGGCAGGGTGCCGGTATTTGAGATATTTAATCCCGGCCAGGATTTAAATCAGTGGAATGTCATTTTACGTAAAATAGATGTCGATTTTGAGGCGCAGATTTATTACGGCCACCCTGTTGAGATTAGGACTCGCGTTGGCCATGTTGGTAGTTCCTCGTTTGTCTGCGAACACGAAGCTTGGCAGCGCGGCAGTCTTGTTGCCAAGGGTAGTGCGGTGATGATTTATTTTGATTTTGAGCAACAGCGTAAGCAGGAAATTACCGTCGCTTTACGTGTCGAGCTGGAAAAACTGCGTTAATAGTGGGGCTTACACGCCACTCTTGAGGGGCTAATGCCAAAAAAAGCCAAAGGTTTCAAGGTATTTCTGCGTTCATATCGGTATAATGCGGCCTCAACGCCATATCTGCGTTCGGCCGAGTGTGAGGTCTAATGTTGCGGCGACTCTTGCATTTTTTACGGTAGCGATTATGCCCTCAGATACGGCCGCGGCAGCGGAAATTATGACTTTTGACGATTTGGGTTTAGCACCCATGGTCCTTGCCGCTGTGAAAGCGGTTGGTTACGAAACACCTTCGCCAATCCAGGCGGCAACAATTCCCTTTATTCTGGCAGGCAGAGACCTCGTTGGTCAGGCCCAGACTGGTACCGGTAAAACAGCAGCATTTGCGCTGCCTTTACTATCTCGTCTCGATGTAAATAGCCGTCGTACTCAAGCCTTAATTTTGGCGCCAACACGCGAATTAGCTATTCAGGTAGCGGAAGCACTGCAGAGCTATGCGTCGCATATGCCTGGTTTTCACGTCCTACCCATTTACGGTGGTCAAGATTACCGCGGTCAATTAGCTGCCTTAAAACGCGGCGTTCAGGTTGTAGTCGGTACGCCTGGCCGAGTAATGGACCACATGCGTCGCGGTACCCTAAAGCTTGATGATTTGAGCCATTTGGTATTGGACGAAGCAGATGAAATGCTCCGTATGGGCTTCATTGATGATGTTGAATGGGTTATGGCGCAAATGCCTGAGAAGCGTCAAATCGCGTTATTCTCAGCCACAATGCCATCGGCTATTCGTCGCATCGCTAATACGTATTTGAACAACCCCGAGCAAGTCACCATTCAAACCAAGACCTCAACGGCGATAACGATCCGTCAGCGTTATTGGATGGCGCGTGGTTTGAATAAGCTGGATGCCTTAACTCGTATCCTGGAGGCCGAACCTTTTGATGGCATGATTATTTTCGTGCGGACCAAATTGGTGACCACTGAGCTTGCCGAGAAATTACAGGCCCGCGGCTACGCAGCAGCGGCTTTGAATGGCGATATCGCCCAAGCCCAGCGCGAGCGCACGGTTGAATATCTGAAAAATGGTCGTTTGGATATCATTATTGCTACTGATGTCGCCGCACGTGGTTTGGATGTCGAGCGTATTAGCCACGTTATCAACTACGATATTCCGCATGACACCGAAGCCTATGTTCACCGGATCGGCCGTACTGGTCGCGCTGGTCGCAGTGGTGATGCGATCTTGTTTGTGGCACCACGTGAAAAACGTATGCTTCAGGCAATCGAACG
>JBKEFB010000064.1:0-16030 GCA_046712405.1 Zhongshania sp.
GCGCCGATATAACCGGTAACAGCTCGGACCTGATCTATATCAACACCTTGGAATTCCGAGAAGTCATTGAGCAGGACGCCATTTATTACATCGCCGAATTTGATATCAGCAATGATGAACGTCAAAATTTTCGTCTGTCTGTGAGCGTCGATAATCGCCCCAGTTACGATATCCAATTTAACAAAATGCTGTACCTCGATAAATAGGCGGAAATCACTGTGTCCTCATCGTCTAAAAATATTATTGTTCTGGCCAGTGGTAACCGGGGAAAGCTGCTTGAACTCGGCCAGCTCCTTGAAGGCGTGGGCATCACACTGCGCAGCCAAGCGGATTTGGACGTGGTAGAAGCCGAAGAAACTGGGCTCAGTTTTATTGAGAACGCTATTCTTAAAGCCCGCAATGCCGCCCGCCAAACCGGCTTTGCCGCGCTGGCAGACGATTCCGGTCTGTGCGTAGACGCACTCGGTGGCGCACCCGGTATTTACTCGGCGCGATACGCTGGCGCCAATGCCAGCGATGCCAATAACAATGCCACCCTGCTCACAGCGCTAGCAGATCAAAGCAATCGCAGCGCCCATTTTCACTGCGCACTAGCCTTTGTTCGGCACGCCGACGACCCCGCGCCGATAGTGTGTGAAGGTCTCTGGCAGGGTGAGATCCTCAGCGCAGCACGAGGCAACAACGGCTTTGGCTACGACCCGCTATTTTATATCGCCGAGCTAGCACTGTGCTCGGCAGAACTTAATAAAGTCCAAAAAAATCAGCTCAGCCATCGCGCACTGGCGCTAAGACTATTGCTGCCCAGATTACACACTGAATATCTCGGCAGTTAATCGTGCCCCCACTTGGACTCACCATTGTCGACGCCGCTCTTGGCCTATTCATTTGCCATAATCAAAATCTGCTGGACACTGCCTAGTGTCCAGAGTTAGCTGTCACCGATGGCCTGCCGTAACGATGGACGCTGCGACAGCACCCTGCTGAAAGGTCAGGTGAAACTTCGCAACGGTAGTATTGTCGCCGTGATCCTCAAAGTTGAAGACCCAAAAACTAATAGGGAAAATGGCGTGGCGCTAGCTCGCCATTAATTTCACATTCCAACAAGACCTTGTGCTATCGTCATCTCAGAATCAAAAATATGTTTTGGCTGTGATCTATTGTTCACAGTAAGCACCTACTCTCGACTCAATTTATTTGCATTATCGGCTGATATTGATCGGCCATGACCGTGGTAGGGAAATATGTCACAAAAAGTAATACTTGTCGTGCTCGATGGCTTAGCTTATCAAACTGCCGAGCAATGCATGGGCTTTCTGCAGGGCCTAAAGGCACAGGGCGGCACCACGCTTTATAAGCTCCAGTGCGAGCTACCGTCTAAGTCGCGACCACTGTATGAAACCATTCTCACCGGTGTTCCCCCGGTTCTGAGCGGTATCGTCCACAACGATGTCATCCGCAATTCCAATCAGCAAAGCGTCTTCAGTATGGCCCATAGACAAGGGTTGACCACGGCTGCCGCTGCCTTTCATTGGTTTAGTGAACTGTACAACCGCAGTCCCTATGATCCGATACGAGACCGATACACTAACGACCTCGAACAAATGATTCAATATGGTTGCTTCTATCATGGTGATCACTACCCTGATAACTATCTCTACCTAGATGCAGAAACCCTGAGGCGTCGTTACAATCCGGATTTTTTATTAATACATCCTATGAATATCGACAACGCCGGACATAATTCGGGAGTGGACAGTGCTCACTACCGAAATACCGTCAGAGTCTCAGATGGCGAGCTATCAAAATATGTGCCCACCTGGGTCGATGAAGGCTATCAGATACTAATCACCTCAGATCACGGAATGAACGCTGATAAGAGTCACGGCGGCACACTCCCTGAAGAGCGTGATATCCCCTTATTTGTGATCGGCGAGCACTTCTCCCACCAGCCCGACTGCGCGCCGACACAAACGGAAATCTGCGGTTCCATCTGTGAACTGCTAGGCATTACTGACCACAACAAACCAGTCACTAAAAAGCTATTGCTGGATGCCCAAGTAGTGAATAAAAAGCATGTGGTCGCGGTTGGCTAATAAGTGGCTTATCTAAGACATATATAAAAGCTAAGCGATACACACTACGGCGTGGTAAGAACAACTGGGCTGAAATATTTTAGCAAAGCACTATTACTTTTACTGCTTATGGTTTGAGTAATAAAGTATTTGATACAGCGTCATTTAAGTTAGCGGAGTTATCGCTACAATAACCGCTTACTCTGCAACACCTAAAGCAAACTTAATTCGCCGGATTTTACCTAATCGAGCAGCACACCCGTGAGAGCTGATTTATGTATAAGCTAAGCACTAGTGGAGCCTGCGGCAAACCCTATGCTTTACTGTTTGTAGAAAGGGACTGGAAAGGCGACTAGGCCAAATAAGTATTTAAACCTCACTTTTTGAGTTTTTTCAAGAATACCGTAATTGCCTTTTCAGTTTGTTTATCCGCTTTCCGCGCAGCCACTTCCAAGCCTGTTTGCCACGCGGTTTCTGCCGAGGCTTTGTCTCCTAATTGCAGATACGCTGTACCAAGTAAATTCCAGGCGGCGGAATAGTCTGGATCAAGATCGACACAGTGCTGTAAATGTTCACGGGCAAGGTCTATATTTTTATCATCAAGGTAGGCTTTACCTAAACCGAAACGCAGCATGGCGCTGTCATTCCCCTTAGCGAGCATTTTTTCTAGGGCGGCGACATTCATATTAACATCCCATTATTTTACCGCGCCTTATCTGCAATTAAGCGAATAAACGCGGTGATTGATTTTATTTATTTCATCTATTCAGAATATTAAGCTCCGCTCACCCTAGGCTGCGGCAATTCCGGTAGCGCTTGTCCCTGAAGCTTGAGGGCTTCTCGAGTATAGCGTTCGGCGTCGCTATACTCGCCCATATTACTGAGCAAGCGACCAAGCTCAAAACCAAGCTCAGCACTGGGATTGCGGCGATAAGCTTGCTCAAAATACTCTTTAGCCTTTCCCCATAATTCATTACGCAAAGACAAACGCCCCAAAGTTAATAGCAGGGCGCTATCATCGTCGTGATTTTTTAGCCACGACTCTGCGATAGTGAGCTGACGCAATAGATCTGTGCCAGCAATAAGGCCATAGAGCAGTATCAAGTTGCTAGACCAGCTATGCTTTAAGGCTTGGCGCAATACTTTCTCTGCGGTTGCTTGATCCCCCAAGGCAATCAGTATTCGGCAATAGGCCAGCGCGAAGTCTGCGTCATGGTGCCAAGCGCGAGAAGCATGCTTCCACAACTGCTGCACCGCAGTCTCATCAGACTGCATAGCGGCCTGCTCCAACTGACCCATAAGTGCTTGGCGTTCCAAGCTGTCGATTCTTTCAACAGCGAGAATATTATGTTTACGCAAATCGGGTAGCAGTGCCAATAAGGCGGCCCAGTCGTGCAAACCGGAATACACTTTTTCCAATAAACTCAGCACTGAGGGATGACGTTCGGCATTGCGACGGGCACGGGTCAAGGTGGCTAGCGCTTCTTCAAGGCGGCCATTGTCGATCTGCATTTGCGCCTGAGTTAGTGCCACCGCGACACTCGCCTTGGCGCTAGTACCCTCGGCCAAACTGAGATAGTGACGGCTCGCAGTGGCATCACTTAAAGCATGACTCGCGCGGGCAGCTAATAAATAATTGATTAGCGGTGCATCACCCCCTTTTAGACCATCGGTTAACAAGCGCCGAGACTTTTCCCAATTACCTTCAATAAAGGCAATCATGCCCAGTGTTGTATAACTACGGCCGCGACTGGCTTTGCGGTCGCTCCAAAAGCTACCAATCTTTTGCGAGACTTTAGCGCCACGGCGTACGCTAAGAAAAACCACCACCAACAGGAACATCAATACCGTCAGTACCGCTACGCCCACCCACACCGTCATTTCGACAGTGGTTTGGCCATAGGCAATTAGAATATAGCCAGGGTCGTATTCAATCGCTATCGCCAATCCGGCAGCTAGAATTAGAGTAAGCAGAATCGCAATAAATATTTTCATTGGCGAGCCTCTTTCTGCCAACGGTTACTATTCAAGTACTCTTTTAGGCCCCGCAGCGAGCCAGAAATATCGGCTAGCTCGGTATTTACCTGAACCTCCGCAAGGGTATTTATTTGCACCAGCAAAGCATCGCGCTGTTCATCTAGTTGATAATAACGATTCAACCACGCCGCTGCTTTTTCTAAAGCGCGCTCATACAATACCGGCTGGTTTGCCAATAGTGCCAACTGCGCTTGCTCGAACATCAGCTGCAAACTCGCCCGCAGTAAGGCTTCTTGCTCAGGCGCCAATTGCACGCGGAAATTTTCTTGATGATGATCAATCCGAATATAACTGCGTAGTTTCCCCCATGCCGCCGTCAAACCATCTTGAAGCCGCTGCTGCAAAGGGGATTCTTCTATCTGAACAGGTACTGGCACATAGCTCGGCGCCTTGTAAATTCTGAGTTTTTCTACTTCGCTAGCCAGCGCTTGCAAGGCCAAATAGCTGCCCTCAATATCGCGCTCGGCGCTGTTTTGCAAGGAAGCAATCTCTCTTGCTAATTCGGCGCGCACTGCCAGCAGAGCCGGCTCGTCTAGATCTCGCAATATTTCATCGGCACTGCCCAACAGCTGCGCGGCGGAGCGCGCATCATGACTAAGTTGGGCGCGCTGATTAGCAAGTCGCAGCAAGTATTCGACCTCTGCCAACAACCATTCTTGACGGTCTACGGTAGCCAGAGACTGCACTGTGACCTCAAGATTTTGACTGCGCATGGCTAGGGCATCTAGGCGTGTGCTGACGTCACTGCGCAGTTGAGATAGCGCTTCTCGCTGGGCGCCGACCAAGGCTTTAAACTCGTCCTGCGAGGCGCCGAGCGAGCGTACTTCTGATTTAAAACCGGCACTGGCATTTTTTTCACGCGCAGCCAGCAGCTGATCTTGTTGATATATCCAGCCAGCCAAAACCAAAGCGCCAAGGGCGACAAGTAATGCTAGCAAGCCCAGCACATTAAGGCCGGGCTTTTGTTTTACTGCGGCCCCTAATGGCGGTTTGTCTGCCGGTTTACTGGGGTCTGTGTTTGCGCTGGGCTCAGGCACATTAATTACCGCCGGCTTTTGCTCTGCAGTGTCATTTACGCTTTTATTATCTTCCGGTTTATCGCCGCTCATTATGCTCTCTCAAGATCCATTCAATGATGTATAGACGGGTTGTTCTTTACATAGTGTTTTAACGCTGCAAGGCTTGCCGCAGTGGCGGCATTGTCGGCTTGTATCACTGTCTGGTAGCCCTGAGCCTTTGCAATGCCTGCCACCCGCAAACTTGGCACCAGCACCGGATATGGCAATGCTGCCGCGCCCATCAGCTCAGTGAAGTGGCTGAGGGTTTCGCCGCTATTTAATGCAACTATGTTTATCTTGTGTTGTAACAGCAATGCCTGCAATTGGCCACTATCGATATCGGGCCTACAGCGTTGATAACACTCTGCGTAATCGACTACCGCACCGCGCTTCCTCAACTCAGTGGCCAAAAACTCCCGGCCACCGACGCCACGAATGATTAGCATCCTAGACCTATTAACGTCTTGAAGGTCGCTGCAAGCCAGTAAACTCTCGCTATTCATTGCCTGGGCGCTATGGCAGACAGTGATGTCGCGCTCGGCAAGCGCCGCTGCAGTCGCCCCGCCAATCGCATAGACATTAATATCCATTGGCCACTGTGGCCAGTATCGCTCTATTTCATCTAAGCCATGATGAACCGAATTTACACTAATAAATATTAAGCCTTGGTAGCCATCGAGATTCATCAGCAGACTGCGGCTTTTTTTAATTGCGGCCTCATGCTCCGGTAAAGACAGCGGCACAATGTTTAGCAATGGCTGCAAGACCGGCACCGCACCCGCCGCAGTCAAGGCAGCGGCAAATTCTGCACTGCGATCAGCTGGGCGCGTGACCAATACCCGTAAATTATTCAGCTTTTCTGTCGCCATATACTGCCTTTAGTATCGCGCCGGCACCCTGAGTCAACAGCAATTCTGCAACTGCCATCCCCAAAGCTTCAGCTTGATCACGAGGACCACGATGTTCCGCAGTCAAAACGGTTTCACCACTGGGTGCGCCCACTAAACCGCGCAGCCAAAGTTGCTCGGGGTTGTTAGGATCAGCAATTGCATAACCGGCAATGGGCACCTGGCAGCCGCCTTCAAGACGGCGATTCATGGCCCGCTCAGCCATCACTTGCTCTGCGCTTACGGCATTGTGTAGTGGCTGTAATAGGCTAATCACTCTGGCGTCGTCCAGGCGAGTTTCAACACCGACCGCACCTTGGCCGCAGGCAGGTAGACTAGATTCAACCGACATTAGGGAGGCGATACGATCCTCTAATTTAAGACGAATCAAACCTGCGGCAGCCAGAATAATGGCATCAAATTCGCCTTCATCGAGCTTGCGTAAGCGGGTTTGCACATTGCCGCGCAAACTGGAAATTTGCAGATCTGGACGCTGCGAGCGAAGCTGGCACTCGCGACGCAAACTGGATGTGCCGATCCGAGCGCCATTCGGTAAAGCATCGACTGAAGAAAAATGATTACTTACAAAAGCGTCGCGCGGGTCTTCCCGCTCGCAAATAATCGCCAAGCCCAAACCTTCTGGAAACTCCATTGGTACATCTTTCATGGAGTGCACCGCAATATCGGCACGGCCATCCATAAGCGCCTGCTCAAGCTCTTTAACGAATAAGGCTTTACCACCAATTTTAGATAGCGGCGAATCTAGCAATTGATCGCCTCGGGTGGTCATTCCCAGTAATTCAACTTCTAAACCTGGGTGGGCAGCCTGTAGTTCTGCCTTGATAAATTCTGCCTGCCAGAGTGCCAGCAGACTTTCGCGGGTAGCGATGCGGATTGTATTGTCAGACATGCATATTTCCGTAGAACTCCGTGAGAGCTTACATGATACTGCAGCGAGCGCGCCGACAAAACCGAAAACCTATAGTCTTTGAATCACTAAATACCTTTGGCGAGAAGAGCGCCCACCACCGGTAAATACCGCCGATTAATGCAAAGACCATCGGCAACACCCTGTAATTTGACCCGATATTCGGTCACGCCGTGACGCTCAACGCCCTGCAAATACTGAAGGATAACCAGAGCATTGCGGTGGCTGCGCACAAACTGTGCTGGCAAATTCTCGTTCAAGCTCCCGCAGGCTATCATCGATAAACGACTCACCACCCACGTGCGCGGCACAGACGTTTTTATGGTCGACGTGAAGAAAGTGCACAGCAAACACTGCCACAGGCTAATACTCTGCAGACCGATTGACGATAATTGACAGCCCTGAGCCGGCGACTCCAACTCGGCAAGCGCGGTAATTGAATATTTATTGAAGCAACTCTGGCAATTGCGCGGTGCGCTGAAAATTACGCTGCGCTCTGCTTTGCCAAGGCGACACGATACTCGCCTTAAAAATATTTTATAAACCATGGCAGACTGGTGGCAGAGCGGATACGGCTAACACGACTAAACACCGCGGCATTAACCATCAACACCTTCGCCAATGTTGAGGCGCGATTCAGACTAAAACTGCTATAATGCAGGCTTTTTAAGCAGTGGCTGGCAAATACAACCACGCTAGGCTAATCAGCAAAACAGGAACACAAGGTAATGAGTGACAAAGAACCGAGTATCAAACCCTGGGGCGGCCGCTTCAGCGAAGCCACTGACCAATTTGTGGAACGCTTCACGGCCTCGGTCAGTTTTGATCAACGGCTTTATCACCAGGATATAAATGGTTCATTAGCTCACGCAGCAATGCTAGAAAAAGTGGGTGTATTAACCGCCGAAGAAGTTGCGGAGATTCAGCGCGGTTTAGAAGAAATTCGCGCTGAAATACTGGCTGGCACCTTTAAATGGTCAATCAGCCTTGAAGACGTGCACATGAATATTGAGGCTCGCCTAACCGATAAGATTGGTATTACCGGCAAAAAATTGCACACTGGCCGGTCGCGCAACGATCAAGTAGCAACCGATATTCGTCTGTATGTGCGCGACGAATTAGTGCTTATTTGTGCAGAGTTAAGCCGTCTACAACTGGGAATGATCAATCTTGCCAGACGTGAAGCCAATACCATCATGCCCGGCTTTACTCATTTGCAGACTGCCCAGCCGGTCACCTTCGGCCACCACATGCTGGCCTGGAATGAAATGCTGGAACGCGACTACAGTCGCTTCCAAGACTGCGGCACACGACTGAATCAGTGTCCGCTGGGCGCCGCAGCACTGGCGGGAACCACCTACCCAATCGACCGGCATTACAGCGCTGAATTACTCGGCTTTGACCGCCCCACTGAAAACTCGCTGGATTCGGTCAGTGACCGCGATTTCGCCATTGAATTTGCGGCGGCCGCTAGCCTGCTAATGACGCATATGTCACGCTTCAGCGAAGAGCTGGTGTTGTGGACTTCAGCTCAGTTTAAATTTATCGAGCTGCCCGACCGTTTCTGCACGGGTTCATCGATTATGCCGCAGAAGAAAAATCCTGATGTACCGGAATTAGTCCGCGGCAAAGTGGGCCGCGTTAACGGTCATCTTGTTAGCCTACTAACCCTGATGAAATCGCAGCCGCTGGCCTACAACAAAGACAATCAGGAAGATAAAGAGCCGCTATTCGATATTATTGACACTGTCAAAGACTGCCTAAAAGCCTACGCCGATATGGTACCCGCGATCACGGTCAATAAAGACATCACCCGCGAAGCGGCCATGCGCGGATTTTCTACCGCAACCGATTTGGCTGATTACCTAGTCCGCAAAGGTCTGCCTTTTCGCGACGCTCACGAAGTAGTCGGCAAGTCGGTTGCCTACGGCATTGCCGAAAACAAAGACCTGTCGGAAATGACGTTGGATGAATTACAGGCTTTTAGCACTGACATAGATGCTGATGTCTTTGATGTTCTCACCCTAGAGGGGTCGGTCAACGCCCGTGACCACATAGGGGGTACCGCACCTAAACAAGTACTCGCCGCCGCTGATCGAGCGCAAAGCCGCCTGGCTGAACGCGCTTAAAGCCCCAAATCCGCTGACGCGGCTTGCGTCAGCGGATGATTACCCTCAGCATCACCGTATTTATCATCATAAAAGAATGCTTATTCATTGATCAATCCGTATATTTTTGTTCGTATACCAGATCGCTTAACGAATATTGCATACCTTGAAGTTAATCACGGAGTACTGTCTTGACAAGCGCACAATACAAATTGCTGCTCGGTGGCACGATGGTAAGTTTACTATTTGCCTGCAGCCCTGCCGACGCACCCGCTGCCGGCGGCAGACCAGCGCCCGCGGTAAAAGTAAGCACCCTAGCCACTGAAATTGTGCAAAGTCGCGTACAAGCCTTGGGTACCTTACTAGCGCAAGAATCCATTGATATCAGCAGCAATGTCACCGAAAAAATCATCGCGCTCCATTTTGATGATGGCGAAAACGTCACTAAGAGACAGCTGCTAGTGACTCTGCAGCAAGATGAAGAAGCGGCGCAATTGAGTTCTGCGCGTGCCGATTTAGCCGAGCAAGAACGCGAGTTAGCGCGTCTTAAAGGGCTACTTGCCAGTCAATCTGCCGCTCAAACCGAATATGATCAACGTCAAACTGGCAAGCTCCGAGCTCAGAGTAAAATTGCCGAAATTCAGGCTTTGCTTGCTGAACGCACTATTCGCGCCCCCTTTAGCGGCGTTACTGGCTTGCGCCAACTTAGCCCGGGCGCATTAGTTAGCCCGGGCATCAGTATCACCACCTTGGATGATCTAAGCGTAATGCGCCTAGACTTTCAGCTACCCAGCCTGAGCATCAATGCCATTACCCGCGGCCAAACAATCGTCGCGCGTAGCGAGGCCTTAAATGAGAACTTTGAAGCCACTGTTTCTGCTGTTGCCAGCCGCGTAAACCCGATCGATCGCAGCATCACCGCCCGCGCACTAATAAAAAACCCAGACCACACATTAAAGCCCGGCATGTTAATGGTGGTATCGATTGCCACCAATGAGTACGACACCATTATGGCACCTGAATCGGCACTGCAAAGCATTCAGCTACAGCACTATCTTTGGATTATGGGCGCAGACCAAAAAGCCGAGCGTCGACAAGTAGAGCTGGGGATTCGGAAGCCAGGCTTTGTTGAAATTCGCAGTGGCGTAAGTGTCGGTGAGCAACTTATTTACGAAGGATTTGCCTCCCTGCAAGCCGGTACCACTGTTGCGCCACAGGAGAGTTAAATTATGCTGCTCTCCGATACTGCGATAAAACGACCGGTATTCGCTGTAGTTATTAGTCTTTTGTTAGTGGCATTTGGGCTGCTAGCCTTTGAGCGCCTGCCGCTGCGTGAATACCCTGATATTGATCCCCCCGTGGTATCGGTGCGCACTGTTTACGTCGGCGCATCAGCCGAAGTAATCGAGTCCAGAGTTACTCAAATTATTGAAGACCGTATCGCCGGCATTGAAGGTATAAAAACCATTAATTCTAGCAGTCGCGATGGTTTCTCCTCGATTAATATCGAGTTCAAATTAACACGGGATATCGACGCCGCCGCCAATGATGTGCGCGATCGAGTATCAGGCGCGCTGGCCGAGCTGCCACAAGAAGCTGATCCGCCAGAGGTCCAGAAGAGCGACGCCGACGAACGAGTCATCATGTGGCAAAATTTAACGTCGGACACCTTGAGCGTCTTAGCCTTGACCGATTTCGCCCAACGCCTCATAGTCGATCGCTTTGCAGTGCTAGATGGCGTTGCGCGGGTGCGCATTAGCGGCGGCCCCGAATATGCCATGCGTATTTGGCTGGACCGAAAAGCCCTTGCCGCAAGACAGCTGACCGTAGCCGATGTGGAAAATGCGCTGCGCCAAGAAAACGTCGAGCTTCCCGCTGGCACCTTAAAATCCATAGACCGAGATTTTGTGGTGAAGATTAATCGCCACTATCTCACCCCCAGCGACTTTGAAGGCTTGGTGGTAAAGCGTGACGAGCAAGGCTATCTCACTAAACTCAGTGACGTCGCTAGGGTTGAGCTCGGCGCCGCCGAGCACCGCCAGTATTTCCAAGGCAACGGTGTGCCCATGGTCGGCATTGGCATTGTAAAACAAAGTGTTTCCAATACCCTTGCCGTTGCCGACGCGGTACGTGCCGAAGCAGAGAAAATTCGCAAAACCCTGCCCGAAGGTATTCAGCTACTCCCCAGTTACGACAGCTCGGTTTTCATCGCTCAAGCCATCTCCGAGGTTTACAGCACGCTATTCATTGCCGCCGCGCTGGTGGTGCTCGTGATATTTTTATTTCTGGGCGACTTCCGCGCCATGCTGATTCCCGCCGTGACGGTGCCGGTGTCGCTGATCGCAACGTTTACCGTATTGTATGCATTGGGTTATACCGTCAACTTACTCACCCTATTGGCGCTGGTATTAGCCATAGGACTGGTTGTTGATGACAGCATCGTGGTGCTCGAAAACATTCATCGCCGCCTACTGAGCGGCGAACCGCCCCTAGTCGCGGCTTATCGCGGCAGTCGTCAAGTTGGCTTTGCCGTTATCGCAACCACTGCCGTACTGATTGCGGTTTTTGTGCCTATCAGTTTTTTGGAGGGCGATGTCGGGCGTTTATTCGGTGAATTTGCCGTCGCAATGGCTGTCGCAGTGTTTTTTTCCAGCATTGTCGCACTTACTTTATCGCCGGTTATTTGTTCCAAGATATTGAAACGTGATGCCATGCATGGCGGTCTTGCCACCTTTGTCGAAAACCTGCTCCACCGCATGGAGACCCACTACGGCAAGATATTAGCCACCAGCATGAAGCACCCAATCTTGTCAGCGTTGACATTGGTAATCACCGTCGGTGCCTGCGTGTTTTTCCTGCAAAAAGTGCCTGCCGAGTTCGCGCCCAAAGAAGACCGCGGTGTGGTATTTATGATTATTCGCGGCCCCGAAGGAGCCTCCTTTAATTACGTGACAAAGCATCTAGCTGAGGTTGAACAGCGGCTCATGCCCATGGTCGACGCCGGCACGATCAAAAGACTATTACTGCGCGCGCCCGGTGGCAGAGGTGGCGCCGACGTTTACAATCAAGCCGTTGGTATTTTGGTGTTAACGCCCTGGGGAGACCGTGAACCTATCGCCAAGGTGGTAGGCGAAATACGACAGCGACTTGCAGGCTTTACGGCCTTGAGTGTTTTCCCAATTACCCCCCAATCCCTAGGTGGCGGATTCAGTAAACCACTGAGATTTGTTATTGGTGGCAACAGCTATGAAGAGCTCGCTGAGTGGTCTGAACTAATAATCAAAGAAGCGACATCAAATCCCGGCCTTCTCGGTATCGACAGCGATTTCCGCCAAAGTAAGCCACAGTTCGCCGTCACTATAAATCGTGACCGAGCCGCCACCCTTGGAGTTAACGCCAGCGAAATCAATCGCAGTTTAGAGACCCTTTTGGGCTCGCGAAAAGTAACGACGTTTATGATGGGCGGCGAAGAATACGACGTCATTGTCGAAGGTGAGCCCGACGCACAACGCAGCCCGCAAGACTTAAATAATATTTACGTGCGCTCGGAAACTAGCGGCAATCTCATTCCCCTTGGCAATCTGGTGACCTTGCAAGAGCGCGGCGATGCCGCAGAGTTAAATCGCTATAATCGCGTGCGCGCTATCACCATCGACGCAAACCTCGCAGAGGGTTACTCACTGGGTGAGGCGCTCAGCTACTTTGAGGATCTGGTCGCGGAGAAGCTCCCCAACGCCACAATAGATTACAAGGGGGAATCGCTGGATTATCAAGAATCTGGCAATTCGGTGTATTTCACTTTCGCCCTGGCACTGCTGGTGGTCTACCTAGTACTGGCCGCCCAATTCGAAAGCTTTATTCACCCATTTATTATCTTACTCAGCGTGCCGCTAGCGATAGCCGGCGCTTTGATCGGTCTTTATTTGACCGATCAAAGTCTGAATATTTACAGCCAAATTGCACTCATTATGCTGGTGGGCTTGGCGGCCAAGAACGGTATCTTACTAGTAGAATTTGCCAACCAATTGCGTGACCAAGGCTTGGAGTTCGACCAGGCGATACTGCAATCTGCTCAACAAAGACTGCGACCCATCGCCATGACAGCTATCACCACCATTATGGGCGCCGTACCGCTGATACTCTCTTCCGGGCCGGGTAGCGAATCCCGTTACGTCATCGGTATTGTGGTGGCGTTTGGTGTTAGCTCCGCAACAATATTAACGCTATTCGTTATACCCATGGCTTATCGACTGCTAGCAAGAAACAGCAAATCACCTCTCACTGTCACGCGACAATTAGAGGCTCAGCTTGCTGTAAATGAGGATAAAGAAAAGCACACCTGACTAGGCTTAGGTATCTCAGGAAGACCGGACAAGCTCCTTTGCTGGCAGACTATATGCCGATTTGACGTCTAGTAGACGGACCTGATTGAACAAATGATGGGCGGCGGTGTGTTCAGTGAGGGCGTCTGCCGCTAGCAAAATGGCTGCTGCCGTCCATGTTGGACGCTCATCTGGCCACAGCAAGTCTTCAGCAAACTGATAACCGGTCCAATATTCGCCATTCTTGTCGCGCCACTGGTGTAACCAGCTATACACCATGACCGCGCGGGCATGATCGCCTGCTGCCAATAGTGCCATTGTCAATTCACAGGATTCGGCTACGGTTACCCAGGGTTCATCTGACACGCAGCGACAACCCAGGCCTTGTTCAACAAACTCATCCCAGCGTTTTTGTAAATGCGCACTCGCTTTAGTGATTGGCACCGCGCCGGTCAAGACCGGATAAAACCAATCCATGGAATAGCGCGCCTTGCTCTCCCAAGTACGATCAAAGCGCTCAGGTTTATTTCGTAAAGCCTCACCTAGAGCGACCCTTGCTTCACGCCAATCAGAGCGTGGATTGCCGATCACAACCGAGATGTTCACGGCACATTCGAGGCTTTTGTATATTGAGGAGCATCCGGTAATTAATGCATCAACCATTGACTGACCATCGGCATCAACCGCCCAGTTTATTTCGCCATGGCGAGACTGCTGCGCCAGCACAAAGCCAATCGCCCGCCGAACACAGGGCCACATTTCCCGTAAAAATGGTCGGTTTTCACTGATTAAATAGTGATGCCAAACACCCGTAGCAATATAGGCCACAAAATTAGTTTCACGTCGTTCACGATTATCGACTTCACCGCCGCGGTAGGCCGCCCACCAACTACCATCATCCAATTGGGCGTCTTTAAGCCAGCGGTAGGCATTTTCTGCCGCAGCGTATTCACCGCCAATACTTAGACCCATGGCAGATTCAACGTGATCCCAAGGATCACAGTGACCACCATCAAACCAAGGGATGCTGCCATCGGCTTGCTGAGCGCGCAGCAAAAACTCCACAGTCGGTTTAAAAAATTCTTGCGGGAAGAGGCCTTTGCTTAAAAACAGTCCGCTCATGCCACCTTCGCCTTTTCAAAATACATCACAACTGATTTACCCAATACTGGATTCAAACTGGCTTCTAAGGTTCTGGTAAATAAAGGTCTATCCATTAAATCCCACACCAAAAACCGATGGTATTGCTTAATGGCAACATTAGAATCCTGATTTTTCCAAAACGCGCACTTCAACCACCAGTAAGGCGAGTGCAAAGCATGTGCCCAATGGCGCCGATAAAAACGAAAACCCAAATCCTGTATTTGTTTACGTAATTCACTGGCCTTAAAAATACGTAGATGGCCGCCCTCGACCTTGTGATAGGCCTCGCTCAGTGCCCAGCATATTTTTTCTGGCCATGCTCTGGGGACGCTGGCGCAAAACAAACCGCCGGGTTTTAGCACCCGCTCAATTTCTTTCAATACCGCGTGGTAGTCGGGGATATGCTCTAAAACTTCTGAGCAAATAATTTTATCGAAGGTATTGTCTGCAAACGGCAGCTGCATGGCATCGCCGTTGGCCAGACCAAAGGCTTTTTCTGTTTGGCCGTCGCCTTCAAAATCTGCGAAACGACTCTGCGCCGTTTGCAAATCATCCAAACACAGATCAACACCAATAGCGGTTACATCCGCCTCAACATAAGCCGATATAACATGACGGCCTTCGCCACAGCCCAGATCTAAAACTTTATCGCCACGATTTAAATCGAAATGACGAAAATCAACCGTTTTCACGTTGTATCACCTGCCAGTAGTAGTTCGTCATTTGCTGCGCTGCGCGTTTCCAACAGAATAGTTCTTCAATTCTTGCGCGGCCGGCCGCGGCCAATTCATCACGCCATGCTGGCGATGCTAATAAAGTATCTAATACCTCGGCAATGGCCTTGCTATCGCGAATGGGCACCTGAATCGCCGCATCGCCAACCACTTCGGGTAAGGCGCCACCATCGGTAGAAATTAATGCCGTGCCGCACGCCATGGCTTCTCCAGCCGGCAAACCAAAACCTTCGTAAATAGAAGGTACCACCACCACCGAGGCTTCGTTATAGTATTTCACTAGATCTTCAGTGCTGATACCACTCACCGCACGGATGTGTTTACTCAGGCCTAAGTCGCGGATTAGGCGACTGCTTTCACCGCCTTCTTTAGGTGTACCGACTAATAATAATTCGAGATCAGGATAGCGCGGTATTACCGCCGCCACCGCTTCAAGTAAATAGCGCATCCCCTTTAGGGGTTGATCCGAAGACACCGTAGCCATAATGCGATTGGGGTTTTTTGTGACATGTTCCAAAAGTCGAAACTCTTCGGTATCAATACCGCAATGCACTAAGCTAATACCCGCCGGCTGAATATTGAAGGCGGCGGCAATATCAGTTCGAGATCGCTCAGACACCGTCACCACATGATGTAGCTCACGGGCGACTCTGCGCTGCATAATCAAAAAGCTGTGCCAGCGGCGAATCATCAGGCGTTCCGTCCAACTCTTGGCAGCACTCAGCGCAATACTCAAATCGC
>JBKEFB010000065.1:0-15987 GCA_046712405.1 Zhongshania sp.
GCTCCGCCTGATGTTTAATGCCGTAATGCAACAAACCCACCCCCGTAGCGTAAATGGGGTTGCGAACAATATCGGTTAATCCACGTGCATCCTGCGGAACACCAATACGAACTGGCATATGGAAAATCTCCTCAGCCAGTTCAACAACCCCTTCCATTTTTGACGTACCACCGGTCAAAACAATGCCGGCGGCACATAAGTCTTCATAGCCGCTACGACGAAGCTCAGCCTGTATCAAAGTGAACAACTCGTCATAGCGCGGCTCAACCACCTCAGCCAAGGCTTGCCGAGAAAGCTCGCGCGGGGCTCGATCACCCACGCTCGGCACTTTAATCATCTCGCCCTCGCCGGCTAACTGGGTCAGCGCGCAAGCGTATTTAATTTTAATCTCTTCTGCATATTGGGTTGGTGTCCGCAACGCCATGGCAATGTCATTAGTGACTTGGTCGCCAGCAATGGGAATAACACCGGTATGGCGAATCGCCCCATCAGTAAAGATGGCTATATCGGTGGTGCCACCCCCAATGTCAACCAAACACACGCCAAGCTCTTTTTCGTCTTCGGTCAGCACCGCATAGCTCGACGCCAATTGTTCCAGAATGACGTCTTCAACTTCCAAACCGCAGCGACGAATACATTTCTCGATATTCTGGACCGCGTTAACTGCGCAGGTCACTAAATGTACCTTGGCTTCAAGCCGCACACCGGACATGCCAAGCGGCTCCTTAATGCCCTCTTGCTCATCGATGACAAATTCTTGAGGTAAGATATGCAGCACTTTTTGATCAGCGGGAATCGCGACGGCCTGCGCCGCATCAATAACCCGGTCGAGATCGAGCTGGAAGACCTCGCGATCGCGAATCGCCACAATGCCGTGCGAATTCAAGCTGCGAATATGGTTACCGGCAATACCCACGTACACGCTGTGAATTTCGCATCCCGCCATCAGCTCCGCTTCTTCAATCGCACGTTGAATGGAGTGCACAGTGGATTCAATATTAACCACCACGCCTTTCTTCAGACCCCGCGACGGGTGCGAACCAAGACCAACAATTTCCAGCTTGCCGTCTTCGTTCATCGAGCCAACGATAGCCACCACTTTCGAGGTGCCAATATCAAGACCAACGATCATCCGGCTTGCATGTGAACTAGCCATTGCTTTGCTTCTCCCTATTTAGCGATCCGTTCCACACCGGTAACGCACTAACTTTAGCCATTATCTTCAACTACCTTCCACCTGATGCCACAGCACTGCCAAACCATTTATGTAACGTGTGTCTACCCGCTTTACCTGTTCAAAGTCTGCCGCCAATTGCTGCTTGTAAACCCAGGTAAAACGCCGCAGTTTCTCCAGCGGCTCCTTCCGTCCGAGTACCAGTACTGCACCGCCATTTAAAGTGGCGGTCCATGCACCGCGATCATTCATTTGCAAACGCTGCAAGACTAAGTCCTCATCGCCAAGTAGCTGACTCATCAAGCGATACTGGCGCATAATTTCAATCGCGCCGCCGCCTGGACCAGTCAGTAAGGGCAGATCTGCATCGCTAGGCAATTCCTTCGCTGGCAAAAAGATATTGCCGCGATGGTTAAGTAAACCGCCATTACCCCATACCGCTATTGGCGTTTCCTCAATAATCGTGATTTTTAACTCCCTAGGCCAAACCCGCTCCACAATGGCGCGATATACCCAAGGCTCCTGCTCCAATTCGTTCTGGATACTCTCCAGATCTAAACCGATATAACCCACTGCCAAATGGCTAGTAACCCTATCAACCAAAATCTCACGGCTGACGTGGCGAAAATCGCCAGCAAACACCACCCTATCAACGGGAATAGATTCCAACTGGCTACCCAGCCGCTCTACTCCATAAACAAAGCCCATCACCGTCGCCACCAGTAGAAGACGATTAAAAATACGCCCCCATTCCTGCGACACCGGCTGACGCTCACCATACTCCGGCTTACTGTCCTTAAAACGTTTATGCTTGGCATTTACCCGCTTCATTAGGCGGCCGTACCATCGCTGATACTGCCAGCCAATATTGCCAGCACCAGTTGCTCAAAATTTAAGCCCGCTTGCTTGGCCGCCATCGGCACTAAGCTGTGATCCGTCATACCAGGTACGGTATTCACTTCCAGCAGATAAAAACAGCCAGCGCTATCGCGCATCACATCAACACGTCCCCAGCCCTCGCAGCCCAAGCTATTAAACGCCGCCAATGCCAACTCGCTCAGGTCGAACTCTTCCTGTGTACTTAAACCGCAGGGGCACAGGTAGCGAGTTTCATCGGATACATACTTGGCATTAAAATCATAAAATACCGCATCGGTTTCGAGCTTGATCGCCGGCAGTGCCACCCCATTTAAGATCGCAATAGTATATTCACTGCCTACCACCCACTGCTCAGCAAATACCCGGCCATAGGCTTGCGCGTCTTGCCATGAACCCTGCAATTCTTCTGCCGTCGTTGCTCGCGACATACCAATACTAGAACCCTCACAGGCTGGCTTAACAATCACCGCACCAAGGTCTGCAATAATCGCCGCCCAATCGCTGACCGCCGTCAACTCAATAAATTTCGGGGTCGACAGTCCCAAGCCTAACCACAATAATTTGCAGCGGAACTTATCCATCGCCAACGCGGAAGCCATCACGCCACTGCCGGTATATTTCACACCCAAACAATCGAGTGCGCCCTGCACTGTGCCGTCTTCTCCACCGGGACCGTGCAAGGCGATAAACACATTACTGAACTCCGCCTGCAAATACTGCATCCAGCCATCCTCAGCGATATCAATAGTCTCGACAGGGACACCTTGGCTAGCAAACGCAGCAGCCACTGCCGCTCCACTTTTTAATGAAATCTCACGCTCGGCAGAACGCCCGCCAAATAACACGGCTAATTTGCCGCCAATGGCCTGATTAATACTTTCTACCGTCGTATCGCTCATCAGTAGTGCCTACATCCAATCCTGAACTGACAATTTCTGCGCCAGAGCGCCTATATTTCCTGCGCCCTGAGTAAGCAGTACATCACCCGGACGAAGTCGTGTTTTTAGGATCTCAAAGGCTGCGTCTGTACTCTCTACAAATACCGGCTCAAACGTGCCTTGCAAACGGATACTGCGACACAAACTGCGACTGTCCGCACCCGCAATTGGCGCTTCCCCAGCAGGGTAGACATCGAGCAACAGCAAGCTGTCTACGGTCGATAACACCCGCACGAAATCTTCGTACAAATCTTTGGTTCTACTGTAGCGATGCGGCTGATACAGCATCACTAGACGGCGGTCTGGCCACGCCTGTCGCGCTGCCGAAATCGTTGCCGCTACCTCAGTTGGATGATGTCCATAATCATCTACCAACATGAATTCACCACCGCGCACCACCAGCTCGCCATAACGCTGGAAACGACGACCAACTCCTTGGAAATTAGTAATACCAGCGCAAATAGCACTATCCGACAAGCCTTCATCGGTGGCCACCGCAACCGCTGCCGTCGCATTTAATACGTTGTGAACACCGGGCTGATGTATACACAAAGCCAACTCGCTGCCATCGCGGCGGCTAACAGAAAAACGGCTTTGCATGCCCTGCCTCTCTAATGAATGAATACGGAAATCGGCGTCGTGGCTAAAACCGTAGGTCAATGTGGGCCGACCAATATCAGGCATTAACTCGCGCACCACGTCATCATCAATACAAACTACCGCAATACCGTAAAACGGCAGATTATGGAGAAACTCGATAAACGTCCGCTTCAGCTTGCTAAAATCGCCGTCATATGTAGCCATGTGGTCGGCTTCGATATTCGTTACAACCGATACCATCGGCTGTAAATGTAAAAATGAGGCATCGCTTTCATCTGCCTCAGCAACCAGATAGCGACTTTCTCCAAGCGCGGCATTGGTGCCGGCACTGTTCACCAAACCGCCAATAACAAAGGTAGGATCTAAACCAGCTTCGGCAAAAATCGAGGTAATCAAACTCGTTGTTGTGGTTTTTCCGTGAGTACCCGCAACCGCGATCCCATGGCGATAACGCATTAATTCAGCCAGCATTTCGGCCCGGCGCACGATCGGTATACGACCTTGTCTAGCGGCAATGATTTCAGGATTGACATCGTTAATGGCGCTGGATATCACCACCACATCGGAATCACCAATATTTTCCCCGCGATGACCGAATGCAACCTTGGCACCCAACTGTTGCAGTCGCGCGGTGCTCGTCGATGCCTTTAAATCTGAGCCAGAAATAACGTAGCCAAGATTTAATAGCACTTCTGCAATACCGCACATACCAGCACCACCAATACCAACAAAATGAATGCGTTTTACACGACGCATTTCAGGCACGACAAAAGGACGCCTAGGACTCATGGGCAAACTCCATGCAGTAATCTGCGGCTATATCGGCAGCATCTATTTTCGCGAGTCGTCTAGCTGCTTCCGCATTATTCAATAATGTTTCCCGCTGTGCCTTTGGGCTTTGCAGCCACGCGATTAAGGCTAGCGCTGTAAATTCTTTTTGATCAATAATTTCACCTGCACCGCCGTCAACAAACCATTTAGCATTGGCGCGCTGATGATCGTCAATCGCATGTGGCAGCGGTATTAATATTGCAGCTACTCCGGCTGCAGCCAACTCAGCTACGGTTAGCGCGCCGGCACGACATATAACAACATCCGCCCAGCTATACGCTGCAGCCATATCGTCTATAAAGGCTTCTGCCAATACTTTTATACCCGCTTCTGAGTATGCAGTTTGCACCGCAGACTCATGGTCGCGTCCAGTTTGATGCCACAGCAAAGGCCGATCGGCTTGTGCGAATTTCTGCCATGCCGCAATGACCACATCATTAATCGGCTTTGCGCCGAGACTTCCACCCAGCACCAACACTCGCAACGCCCCAGTGTGCTCAGCCCAGCGCGCGGCAGGCGCGTCGAGCGCCGCAATTTCACGCCGTACCGGATTGCCTATATAGCGATTTTTTTCACCACCCAGCGCAATGGGATAGCCGGTGAGACACAGTCTTGCCACTTTTGACAACAGGCGATTAGTTGTTCCCGCCACGGCATTTTGTTCTTGAATCACCACCGGCACACCCAGTAATTTAGCCGCCAAACCACCTGGACCAGACGCATAACCGCCCATACCCACCACGCAGAAAGGTTTTAATTTGATTATGAGGCGCATGCTATGAACTACGGCCAATCCAGCTTTGAAAATTGCCACCATCCGAAAAACTGGGTTTTTACCACGAACCCCTGACATAGCCAAATAATGTAGAGGTAAGCCGGCAGCCGGCACTAAGCGGCCCTCGATACCTGCAGCAGTACCCAGCCAATGAACGACTACACCGCGCTCCGCGAGTGCATTAGCCACCGCCAGTGCAGGAAAAACGTGACCCCCAGTACCGCCAGCCATCATCAATACGGTTCGTTCAGCGGCCATTTTGCCTCCGACATTCCAGTTCAATTCTTGCCACCAATGCAACCATGGCCATACACACAATTAAACTGCTGCCGCCGTAACTCATAAACGGCAAGGTCAAACCCTTGGTGGGCAATAGGCCGGCATTTACGCCCATATTGATAAAGGCCTGACCACTGATCATGACGGCGATACCGTATGCAACGTAAGCGTGAAACTGCTTGCCCATAAACTCTGCATAGCGGCCAATAAATAATATTCGCCCGATCAAAGCGACAAACAGACCGAGTATTAGCATACTTCCCAGAAAGCCGAATTCTTCGGCGAAGATCGCAAACACAAAATCGGTATGCGCTTCTGGTAAATAGAATAATTTTTGCACACTGTTACCCAAGCCGACACCGCTAACCTGACCACGACCAAAGGCAATCAGAGACTGAGTTAACTGGTAACCCGTATTGAACTGGTCGGCCCACGGGTCGGTAAAAGCAGTTAAGCGTTTCATTCGATAGGGCTCAAAAATAACCATGGCGACAGCGCCAGCAACGCAGCTTAAAATCACCAACAAAAACTGACCAAGCTTAACGCCGCCAAGAAATATCATCACAAACGCAGTGCCCGCAGTCACTACAGTTGCCCCAAAATCCGGCTCAAGCATGAGCAGTAATGTCACCACAAACAACAGAGCCATTGGTTTGACAAACCCAGACCAGCTTTGACGGACCTCATCATTGCGACGCACCAAGTACCCCGCCAGATAGAAAATGACGCACAGCTTTACAAACTCAGAAGCTTGCAGCGTCAAGGGACCGAACGCGATCCAACGCCGACTGCCATTCACCTCACGACCAACACCCGGAATAAGCACCAAGGTAAGCACTACAAAACCCAGTAACAGCAACAACCAACCACTGCGCTCCCACACATCAATCGGGGTGAGGTACATCAAAATGCTAGCCACCGACGCCAAACTAAAATGGAATAAATAGCGCTTGGCAAAATAAAACGCGTCGTCATGGCGACTCGCCGCATGCTCGACCGAGGCCGAGGTCATGGCGACAAACCCGACCACTAATAATGCGGCTAAAATCAACTGCAAATGCCGGTCAAACTTTTGCAGCTCAGTAAGGCTATCTCGCAGGTAGATCATGCTAAAGCACCTCCCGCTAATGACCTTACGGCGTCACTGAACTGACGACCGCGATCCACATAATCGCTAAACATATCGAAGCTAGCGCAGGCAGGAGATAGCAACACAATATCACCCGGAAGTGCATACGCAGATGCTGCCTTGACTGCAGCGGACATACTATCACTGGTTCTTGCTGGAATTTGAGCAGCCAGCATTTCAATCAGCGTCGGCGCCATCTCGCCAATGAACACCGCGGCGCGCGCCGACTCTACAAGAGCATTTATTAGTAATGAAAAATCTGCGCCTTTACCCACGCCACCGGCAATGAGCACGATTTTACCGGCGCTCGCCAAACCGCGCAGTGCAGATACCGCCGCACCCACATTGGTGCCCTTAGAATCGTTGTAATATCGAACATTTTGGTACTCAGCAACGAATTCACAGCGATGCGCTAGGCCTTTAAAATCGCACAAAGCCATTAACATTGCTGGCATTGCCAAACCAACGGCACTACCGAGAGCCAGAGCAGCCAGGGCATTGCTAATATTATGGGAGCCGGCAATTTTCATCGCCGCCACTGGCAACAAAGCTTCACGTGCCAGGGCTAAATACTGCTCGCCGCCCTGCTCGATAATACCGAAAGCACGAAAATCAGATCGGCCAAGACCGAAGCTCCACCGCACCACACCGTCAGGTACCAGTGGTGTGCTCAACGCATCGTCGCGATTGATAACGACTTGTCTACACTCTTTGAAGATCCGATGTTTAGCCTGGTGGTACTTAAGAAAGCTGCCATGGCGATCCAGATGATCTTCACTCATATTCAATACGGTGGCGACTTCAGCGCCAACTGAATCACAACGCTCTAACTGAAACGACGATAACTCAACCACGTACATGTCAACATCGTCGCTTAACAAATCTAAGGCCGGAGTACCTAAATTACCGCCCACCGCGACTCGGCGTCCTTGGTAAGCCGCCATCTCGCCCACTAAGGTGGTTACGGTACTTTTTCCATTAGAGCCAGTAATAGCGACTATCGGGGCATTAGCCTCTCGACAGAACCATTCAATATCACCCGAAATAACAACGCCCTGCGCTTTAGCTGCCGCAATGGCCGGCTCCGCCAGAGAAATACCGGGGCTAACCACTAACTCGGTGGCAGACAAAAACTGCTGAGCACTAAAGGCGCCCAAACTGAGTTCAATATGTGGAAACTCGCGGCGAAACTGCTCTAAACAAGGGGGGATTTCGCGATTATCCGCAACCGCAAACGACATGCCTTGGTGAGAGAAATAGCGGGCGACAGAGAGCCCGGTTTTCCCCAAACCAATAACAACTCGTCCATTGTCGGATGCAATCAAGCTCATGTTCGCATCAACCCCGTAATAAGTTCATCGTAGTTTTAATGTCGCCAAACCAAATAACACCAGCATGACAGTGATAATCCAGAACCGCACAATCACACGGGGCTCTGGCCAGCCTTTTAATTCAAAATGATGGTGGATGGGCGCCATTCTAAAAATACGCCGGCCGGTTAACTTAAAAGAGGCGACTTGTAAAATGACCGACACCGTCTCCAGTACAAAAATGCCACCCATAATAAAAAACACAATCTCGTGCCGCGTTATTACTGCAACCGTCCCTAGCGTTGCGCCTAACGCAAGGGCACCCACATCGCCCATGAATACTTGGGCGGGGTAGGTGTTAAACCATAAGAATCCTAAACCTGCGCCGGCTAATGCGCCGCAAACCACAATAAGTTCACCCGCCCCCGCTACATAGGGAATATTAAGATATTCTGCAAATTGCACGTTGCCCGTTAAGTAGGCAATGATACCCAGCGCGGCACCAACCATTACCGTAGGCAATATCGCGAGACCATCTAAACCATCGGTTAAATTAACGGCATTACTCGACCCAACAATCACCAAATACGTCAGCACAATAAAAAATGCGCCCATCTGCCAACTAACATTTTTAAAAAAGGGAAAAAACAATTGAGTATCAACGGGGCTATCCGCCGTAATATAAAGAAACATAGCTGCACCCAAGCCCGCGACACTTTGCCAAAAGAATTTCCAGCGCGCAGGCAGTCCACGAGGATTGCGTTCAATCACCTTGCGGTAGTCGTCTACCCAACCCACGGCACCAAATACGGCAGTGACCGCAAGTACCGTCCACACAAAAGGATTTCGTAAGTCTGACCATAAAAGGGTGCTGGTAAAAATAGCCACTAAAATAAGAGCGCCACCCATTGTTGGCGTACCTGACTTAATTAAATGCGATTTCGGACCGTCGTCGCGGACCGCTTGACCAATTTGATAATAATTTAGCTTGCGGATCATCACTGGACCGACAAGCAGCGAAATGGCCAATGCTGTCAACACACCTAATATGCCGCGAAAAGTCAGGTACTGGAATACCGCAAAACCGCTGATATGCTGACTGAGATACTCTGAAAGAAATAGCAGCATCAGCTGTTACTCCCAGTCAGTTTTGCAGAGAGTTCGTCTACCACTTGCTCCATCGCGGCGCTGCGCGAACCCTTAACCAATACGGTATCCCCTACTTCAACAAAATCATTTAATATCGGAATTAATTCAGCTTTGCTTGAAAAGGCAAAGCTATATTGTCCAAATTCACTGGCCATTAGAGGCGCAAACTCGCCCACGAAAAACACAGCATTAATTCTATTTTCGCGGGCATAAGCGGCGATCTCGCGGTGCCGCAGATATGACTCTGGTCCGAGTTCACCCATATGTCCCATAACAAATACTTTTCTACCTACGCCACTGGCTAACACATCAATGGCCGCGCGCACTGACCCCGGATTAGCGTTATAACTGTCATCAATGACGGCAACGCCGCCAATATCTCGTCTTAGCAAGCGCCCGCTGACGCTGCGCATCGATTCAAGTCCAGCAACCACGTCATCCAAACTCACGCCGGAAGACAATGACGCTGCCGCAGCAGCAAGTGCATTAGCAACCATATGCTTACCCGACAGAGGCATACAAACCTTTGCGCTGCCATTAAAACTCACCAATTCAAATTGAACTTTACCAGGCACACTCAAATCAATATTACGAGCAAACACATCAACATCCTCACGCACAAGGCTGAATAAACGCTGCATTACAGCTTTGGCACTCTCGCGCCAAAACTCGCAATACGCATCATCAGCATTTATGACGGCAAGGCCATGTTTGGGCAAACTACGGAATATTTCGCCTTTGGTCTTCGCCACAACTTCCAGTGATCCAAACCCCGCAATATGCGCTTGCTGCGCATTTGTTAATATCGCAATATCTGGCTCAGCAAATTCACATAAGTAATTAATATCACCCTGTTTCGCCGCGCCCATTTCAATCACTGCAAAACGATGCTTTTCTTCGATGGCGAGCAAACTCAATGGCACACCAACTTCATTATTTAAATTCCCCTGCGTTGCGAACACTTCGCCGCACCTAGCGAAGATATTCGCCAACATTTCCTTAGTGCTGGTTTTACCGCTGCTTCCTGTAACCGCAACTAATGAGCCTGCGAACTGCCGACGATTTTCTCTCGCTAACAATCCAAGCGCACGACGACTATCTGTGACCAAAACATTGGGAAGAATATCGCTAGATTCAGTCACTAGCGCGGCAATAGCACCATTTTGTTTGGCCATTTCGACAAACTGATTGCCATTAAAATTTTCGCCGGAAAGCGCAATAAATAAATCGCCGTCTTTAACAGTACGCGTATCCGTGGAGACTCCAACGAGTGAGACGTTCTCGCCATGCAATACTCCCGAAGTAATATCGGCAACTTTCTGCAATGTCATTGCCGCAATCACAACGTCACCCTCGCAGCCAAAGCAAGGCGAGCGCACTGCACATCACTGAACGGCAGTCTATACCCACCAACTTCCTGATAGTCCTCGTGCCCTTTGCCCGCAACCAACACAACATCACCGGGATTTGCAGATTGAATTGCGCTATTAATCGCGACACCGCGCTCTAGCTCTACCAAGGGCTCATGACTCATTCCCGAGCAGATATCTGCAATGATTTGCGCAGCTTTTTCTGATCTTGGATTATCGCTGGTCACCCAAACTTGATCGGAGAATTTTTCTGCAATCGCTCCCATTAGCGGCCGCTTAGATTTATCTCGGTCGCCGCCGCAGCCCATTACACAAATAACTTTACCGCTAATGGCAGCCCGCAAGGTTTCTAATACTTTTTGCAAGGCATCAGGCGTATGCGCGTAATCAATTACCGCAATGACGTCGTCTTTTGCACGCAGGCATTCCATACGACCAGGGACAGGCTGCAGTGACGGCAAGGCCGCTTCTATTTTTTTCGCCGGCACACCTAAGCCAAGTAATACTGCGCTTGCGGCTAGTAAATTGGATAAATTAAAACCGCCTAGTAAGGATGAGCTAATCGTTAAATCTCCCCATACACTTCGCAGCCGAGCCCTAATGCCATTGATATCGCAGCTCACATCTTCAGCGTAAACCTTTGCCTTACTATCAAAAACACTGAAATCAATGACCTGCTTAGCTGTAGATCTTGCCAGCAGTTGACGACCAAATTCATCATCACGATTTATTACCGCTAGCTGCAGATCCGCCCAGTTAAACAACCGGGCTTTTTCTTCACCATAAGCTTCCATAGAGCCGTGATAGTCGAGATGGTCTTGGCTCAGATTGGTAAATACAGCCGCAGTAAACTGCAAGGCAGCTGCTCGATGCTGAGCCAAGCCATGTGATGACACCTCCATCGCTGCCCAACTTGCACCACCATCTCGCCAGTCGGCTAATAATGCCTGTACAGAAATCGCATCAGGAGTGGTGTTATTGCCACTATTCAGGCGGCCAAATCGGCCACTGCCCAATGTGCCAATTAATCCGCAGGGCTCACCAATAGCCTCTAATAATTGTGCAATCATCCACGCGCAACTGGTTTTACCATTGGTTCCGGTAATCCCAATTAGATTAAGTTGCGATGATGGATGACCGTAAAAACGATCAGCAATATCACTTAAGCTGGCGATTAAGTTATCAACAACAATAACGGGCAACGACCATTGCGCGGCGTCGAATGGCGCATCAGCAATTACCGCCACGGCACCAGCTTGAATAGCTGCATTAATATAATCTCGACCGTCGACAAGGTGACCCTTAACAGCAAGGAATACATCACCCGCCTTTACATCGCGACTATTAAGCGCCAAACCGGTCACCGGCACCGCGGCAACCTCCGGCGCCAAATCACTTAATAGATCGCCTAATAATCTCGGCACTGTATAGTCCTGTTGCTCTGCCATCACGCTGCCGTATCTCCCTTAACTTTGATTTTAGGGACCGCTGGCTCGAGATTGTCAGGCGCTATATTTAATAACCGTAAGGCGTCTGAAACTACCTTTGCAAATACCGGTGCAGCAACTAGGCCACCAAAGTAGTCGCCGTGTGGCTCATCTATAGTTACCACCGCCACAATGCGCGGATCACTCGCCGGCGCCACGCCGGCAAACATGGCAAAATATCGGTCTTTTGAATAGCCACCAGCTTCAGCTTTATGCGAAGTGCCCGTTTTACCCGCAATACGATAAGCATCAACTTGAGCAAGAGTAGCCGTGCCACCCAAGGACGTCACCTCTTCCAGCATGTCGACCACCTGACGTGCAATCTTGGCAGAAATCACCTGCTGCATAACGGGTTTATCGCTGCGCTTTAACAAGGACACTTGCTGAAATAGGCCGTGATTTGCAAACACCGAGTAAGCTTGAGCAAGCTGCAAACTGGTTACCGTTAAGCCATAACCAAACCCAAATGTTGCACGCTCTATTGGTCGCCAATTAGGTCTATTGGGCAGCATACCGGCACTTTCACCCGGGAAGCCCGAGCCCGTTGAACGACCAAGACCAAAGCGATTAAAAACACCCCATACATCGTGCTCATCCAAGGAGAGTGCAATCTTTGTAGTACCCACTTGACTAGATTTTTTTAATACTTCAGCAACGGTAATCGCACCATAATTACGGTGATCTTCAAGTAATTTCCGACCGACCTTTATATATCCTGGGTTGGTATTTATAACCGTGTCGGGCTGATATTTACCACTCTCTAAAGCGGCAACAATCGTCAAGGGTTTGACCGTTGATCCTGGCTCAAACATATCGATCATCGCGCGATTACGCATAGAATCGGGAATTAACTGGCGCCGATTATTAGGGTTGAACGAGGGCTGATTCACCATCGCCAGTACTTCACCATTTTCACTGTCGATAATAACGACCGACCCGGCCTTAGCGCCAGTTTTAGCAATGGCTTCCTTAAGCTCTCGATAAGCGAGATACTGCAAGCGCAAATCTATACTTAGCTGGACATCTTTACCTGGGCTGGCCGCCTCACCGGCGTCTATCTCCCTAATAATATTGCCATATAAGTCTTTAAGAACTTGTTTACGGCCCGGCGTGCCATTGAGCCACTCATCATAAGCAAGCTCTAAGCCCTCCTGACCGCGATCATCAATGTCGTTAAAACCAAGTATATGCGAGGTCACTTCACCCGCGGGATAGAAGCGGCGGTACTCCCGCTGCAAATAAATACCGGGCACTTTCATTTGGATAATCTGTTTAGCCGCGGCAGGCGACATGTGACGACGTAAATACATAAACTGACTGCCGCTATACCTTTCCATGCGTCGTGACAAATCGGCCGCATTCATATCTAAACTCGCAGCGAGACGGGACCAGTCGTCCTTGGCGTTTTTTAATTCCTGTGGATTCGCCCAAATAGAGGCGACAGGGGTACTGACCGCAAGTGGCTCGCCATTGCGGTCAGAAATAATGCCTCTGTGCGCAGGTATGACCTCGGTACGATTGGTACGAGCGTTACCCTGACCCTGCAAAAACTCATAGCCACGATCAACATCTAATACTTGCAATGTCAGTGTTCGCCACACCAAAAGCAGGGCGAGCACAAATAGCGCCCCCACCACTATGCGGAAACGCCACAATGAAATAGGTGTTTTAACCTGCTTTCCCATAGCCCCCAACCATTTTTATTTTCCGCGCCTCAGGCGCCTGCATTTTTAATTTCTGCACAGCCATTTCTTGAACCCGATCTGGCGACGCCCAAGTGCTTTGCTCAAGTAACAACCGTCCCCAGTCCTCTTCAAACAGCATTGCGTCACGTCGCAGGTCTTGTAGCTGACCAAATAGTTTTCGACTTTTATGTGAACTCTGAACCACGGCTACACAGGAAATCAGCACTAACAAAATGAGCAGAGGCACAGCTATTCCACCGAGAGGAGCCTGCTTCTGCTCTTCAACTTGGTAGGTCTTTTTATTAGTACTGCGCTGCGTTTTGCCCAGCATATATCACCCCTATGCACATTTTTCGTATGCCAGTTTCTCTGCCACTCGCATTACTGCACTGCGAGAACGCGGGTTCGATTCGACTTCCTGCGCCGATGCTTTTGTGGCCTTACCGATAATTTTTAAACGGCGGTTACGCTGACTTTCGGTAACGGGTATATAGGCAGGCACATCGTCGCCCTCTGACTGCCGCCGAATAAAACGCTTCACCATCCGATCTTCCAAGGAGTGAAAACTAATCACCACTAAGCGACCACCCACCTCTAGCTGATCAACCACATTGCCAAGTAGGCGCTCGAGATCAGTTAGCTCATTGTTTATAAAAATTCTTATTGCCTGAAAACTTCGGGTTGCTGGGTGCTTATGCTTTTCCCATGCAGGATTTGCTTCAGTGACAATTTTTGCTAACTGTAAGGTGCGAGTGATCGGGGTCTCTTCGCGCGCAGCAATAATGGCTCTCACAATACGCTTGGCAAAACGCTCCTCACCGTAATCACGCAAAACCTTGATCATTTCATCCTCACCCGCCGTGGCAATCCACTCAGCCGCACTAATACCACTAGCGGTATCCATGCGCATATCGAGTTCACCATCACGCATAAAACTAAACCCGCGCTCGGCCTGATCTAGCTGCGGGGAGGACACGCCCAAATCCAAGAGAACCCCGGAAAATGGCCCGGCAAGGCTTGCTTGTTGGGCTAAACTTGAAATATCTGCAAAGGAGCCACGCGCAACACAAAACCGTGAATCACTAGCCGCAAGCTCTTTGCCCTCGGCAATCGCCTGAGCGTCTTTATCTATCCCCAACAAACTACCGCCTAGCGCCAAACGAGACAGAATCAAACGGCTATGACCACCACGCCCATACGTGCCATCGACGTAGCGGCCGCTAGTGTCTGTCACTAACGCGCCGACGGCCTCATTAAGCAATACTGTTAAATGTTGTTCCACTTGACTCACTCTCATTAAAGAGAAAGGGATAACATTTCTTCTGGCATATCACCCTCTCCCGCGGCGCCCAGCCACTCAAACCAGCCAGACTCGCTCCAAAGTTCTAATTTTTTTCCTTGACCAACCAGCAATAATTTCTTATCCAGATCGGCATAGTCCCGCAATGGCTGGGATAACAGCACACGGCCGTTACCATCCATTTCCAGAGGCGTTGCATAACCGAGCAACAAGCGCTGGACGAGCCGTGCTTTGCGGTGAATATTGGGGAGTGCTTCAATTTTAGGCAGTAAATCAAGCCACTGAGGCTCTGGGTAGACGAGCAAGCACCGCTCTTCAGTATGCGCAGTAATGACTAAGCGACCGCCACAGGCAGACATCAAAGCATCGCGAATTTTGGCTGGTATTGCCAAACGCCCTTTGATATCCATTGTTATTGTGTGACTACCAAGGAACATAATTCCCACCAAGCTCCGCTTTTTAACCGCAAAAAACCACTAAAAACCACTTCTACCCACTGGAACACACTATAAGAACTTGCGAGCACAGGTGTCAAGCTGCAGCAGTAGGAAATAGCAGGGAATTTCGTAAATATGTCAGTAACTTACGCGGGAAATCGGAGAAAAGGAGCGGAGAATTTGGAGCTAATTTTGGCAAAACAAGAGGATGAAGTCTCGACTTAATGTAGAACATTAAGTATGTGCATAATTTAGTGAGAAGTGGTGTAAAGTTGAGTCGGCCGATAAGCCGGGTTCTGTCTTGGACGACCATTCATCTGGGACCTGCGTCACCGCAAACCTCTAGCAGCCTACCCGAATCCACTGTGGGCCACAGCAAAGGATTCCTATTTGGCCTTGCTCCAGGCGGGGTTTACCATGCCACGAACTGTTGCCAGTCGCGCGGTGCGCTCTTACCGCACCATTTCAACCTTACCGGCAGCTTGCGCTACGTAGGCGGTTTATTTTCTGTTGCACTTTCCGTAGGCTCGCACCTCCCAGGAGTTACCTGGCGCCTTGCCCTGCGGAGCCCGGACTTTCCTCCCAACAGTAAACTGAAGAGCGATCGCCTGGCCGACTCAACTGTAAGGATAAACAGTAGTCTG
>JBKEFB010000066.1:0-15782 GCA_046712405.1 Zhongshania sp.
CCATTCAAACCAATATTGCGATCAATGCGCTGAATGAAAGTGGCGAGGCGCAGAATAAAAATGATGATTCGATCATCAATGGTATGCCGGTAGAAACATGTGTAAGGGGTATTGTTAAGGCGATGATGAATGACCGCGAGGCAAGGGGATTAGTGCGATTGCGCCAACGATAAAACGATTTTTTCCGGGATTATTTAATCGAATCTCCGCAAAAATGGAGTATCGCTAGCAGCGGCCAAGAGCGAGAAATAAAATAGAGTTGGCCGTCAATTCTCGGGCCCCTAACAATTTTAGGTCTCACTTTGGATAAGTCTCTGCGACTACTGAAAGCCCATAGTTATTATAACAGTGGCCGTGTTACCAGCACTTCGGTTTGGTGCAGGCCGGCGTCGCGGTGAATGAGCGCGGCGCTATATTCGGGATCTAGCAGCATGTCGATGAATGCGGCGGTGTTTGGATATTGCATGATGGCCACCTGATGCCAGGCCTTGCTGGGGCCAATGATGGTCTGTTCTACTGTGTTCAAACACACTAGCGTGCCGCCGCGTTTCATAACATGCTTTAGTGCGACCGCACCGTATTTACCATAGGCTTGTTCGCCACTGAGCTTCTCTGTTGCCAGCTCGTGATCATCGGGATAACCTGCAGTAGTGTGAAATCTAAGTAGGTTCACAAATTGCAAAGGACCGTCGCGGTCTTCACCGAGTAATTCTCTCAATTGTGATTCGCTAGGGTTTAATTTTGTTTGCCCATGCTCCTTTAGATTATTAATTAGATTTTCTATCTCTTTTGCACGTGCTTTCATCTGTATGGCTTCCTTATTATCAGTAAGTACCGTTAGTTATTGCACTCATTATTACTGAGTACTTTGTGCTTGGCGGCCTATCACCATCCACTCTACATGCGATGTAATGAGTTTGGTGGCCTCTTCAATGCTAATGCTGTCGTCGTTCACTAACTGTTGAGCGCCCCAGAAAGACATCATCAGTAGCCACGCGGTTTGGCCGGCTTGTTCTTTGTCTAAATTCATCGACTTCATAATGTGCGGTATATAGAGATTGGAAATCAGGCGGCGAAAGCGACGGCTGATTTTAGTGAAATGTTGTTCCTTGGAAGAATTGTAAGAGATGATATTCCAGAGGGCTTGGACGCGGCCAGGGGGAAAGGTTAGCATTACCGCTTGGGCTTCCCGAATTGCCTGAATAATATCGTTATCATTATCGCTCAGCACCGCCCGCGTCGCAGAGTAAAGATCTTCAAACATATAGTCAGCGGTATTTTCGGTTAGCTGGCCTACAGATTTAAAATTCTGATAGAGAAGCTGTCGGCTAACAGACGCCTTTTCCGCTAGCGTAATCATGCTCAATGCACTCCAGTCGTGTTTGTCGACGATACTGGCGGCGGTATCTAGCAACATTCTTTTACGATCGGTTTTGTTTAAATAGGGGCGTGCCATCGTGTGTCCTTAATGTATCGCAGCGGTATATCAGTCTGGCTTTCGGGTTTGGCGAGAGGCAGCGTGGTGTAGTTGTCTCGCTACTTCTGAATCAGGCTCTAGTGCTAACCAAGACTCAAGATGCCCAAGGGCATGTGCCGCACGACTATATTTGATTTCATAGCGCACTAATAATTCAAGATTTCGTCTATTGCCGGCGAACTCGTCGACAAATCGATGCAGTTCATTAATTGCTTGCGATGATTCCCCGGTCTGCTCTAGGGCCACTGCATAAAGATAGAGGTAATTAGCATTTTCGGCATCGAGAGTGACAGCGACACTGATGGCAGTAACACCACGTTGATAGTCCTTAGAGCGGAAATAGGCCAGCCCCAGCGCATAGTGCAGACTTGCGTCGTTTGGCATTAACACTGTTGCATCAACCAAGGTGGACAGCGACATCGGGTGTTGCCCTTGCGCGCGGTACAGGTCCGCTAGATTTATAAAGGCAGGACTGTATCCAGCGTCGATAGCTATGGCGTTGCGCAAGGCTTTCTCTGCTTGTTGGGGGCGTTGGGTATTTAAATACAGACTACTTAAATTTAGCAGTGTGGCGGGATTATCGGCATTGATGTAAAGCGCGGTTTCGTACTCTTTGATCAAGGTGTTCAGATGCGCGCGTTGTTCAGCGTCAAGACTGGGGTCGGCGGCGCTAAGCGGGCTCAGCATTTTGGCTACTTCTAGTCTTACCAATTTGCTGCGGTCTTTGCTCAGCGCCCACAAATACTGTTTTTTAATATTCAGCGACTGCGGCGTAAATGCGCGCACCGCTGCCATTCTAACCAGCGGCGAGTCGTCACTGAGCTGATTAATTGTGGTAATAAGCGACTCACGATCGGCGCTGATATTGCTTCGAATAAGCGCAGAGGCGCGAATAATACTCGGCAGTGCAGCGTCATTAATAATGCTGTGGAGCTCGGCTGTCGCCAGCCCCTGCTGGCTATCGTGGCGTGAAAATACCCCGGAGTATTGGTCGTGAACGATAGGTTTCTCGTTTTGCTGCATAAGCGATTTGGCAGCCCATGCCGGACTTTTGTCAATATGACATTGATTGCAGGCATTGGGGATATTGTCGTTTATTGTCTGCTGTGGGTTGGGGATGCCGAATCGGTGATCTCTGCGCTCGTCTACTCCCATGTAAGTTGTCGTTGGCATATGGCAGTCAACGCACTGGCTACCGCTGGAATCTTGGGCGTGACCGTGGTGTATCGGCGTATCGAAAACCGCAGGGACATGACATTGAGTACAAAGAGCATTGCCGTCGGCGAGTAATTCCAGTGAATGGGGTTCATGGCAGTTGCTGCAAACTACGCCGGCTTGATGCATCTTGCTTTGCATAAACGATCCAGCCACAAACACTTCGCCATGAATTTGACCATCGGGATAGTAGAGCGGCGGGCTAATTAATGACACATCAAGATGGTTGTCGATGGTCTTGCCCAATGCCCATTCATCGGTAATCCTGCGGTGTGCATGGCATTGGGCGCAGCTCGATAATTGCTGCTGTGCGGGTGGCGCAAAGGAGCGCGATGCGATGCTTGCGCCTTCATATAAAGCCCAGTTTCCAGCCTCGGCAAGGGTCGCGGAAAAACCAGCATACTTAACTGAAGACGGCTGCTCATTGTTCAGCCATTCATTATGGCTGTCGGCATTACCGTGGCAGGCAGTGCAGCTAACATTGATTTCCTGCCACTGGGTTGAGAAGCTCTGCGTATCTGGATTATAGTTTTTTTCGAGCTTAGTGGAGTGGCATTCTGCGCAGCTGGTATTCCACATATAGCCATAATGATCCCAGGGTAGATCCGATTCCAAATCGTACCAACGCTGCCCACCTTCGCTCTGTGTGCGACTATCCCAGGCAACGGGCAGTGCCTGGAATTTGCCGCCGGGAAGCTCAATCAAATACTGCTGCAGCGGCGTAAAGCCAAAAGTGTATTGAATCTGGTAGGTTTCGGTTTCCAGTTTTGGGTTCTGAATATCAACGATATATTTTTGCGCCAAGCGGCTAAATGTAAACTGACTGTCATTATGCGCCGCGCCACCGCCATTGAAGTCGCCTAATACCGACACCGGTGTGGCGATTTGCATAGATTTAGCATGATGAGATGCCTGCCAAGCCGACGTTTGTTGTTCGTGACAGTCATGGCACTGCGTATCTTGGGCAGCGCAAAGCATTTGCGAAATTGACAATAAGAGCGACACGCAAATTATTTGGAGTTTAGTTATCATTATTTATCGCGATGGTAAGTCAGTCGAGTTTTTATCGTAACGTATATTGAGCTCTTGCGATAATATTTACATAGTGTATATTTTGAGTCTAGTGCCGGTATTGAGTGCTAGTGTCAGTCGGTAATCAGTTTTGTGCACTTTTATTGATTGGCATACGGTGAGTTAGCAATAATAATATCGTGACAATAAAAAACTTGGGTTAGATGCTATGGCTAAAAAAATATTCCTCAGTCTGCTGGTATTCGTAATCGTGCTGGGTTCCGGTGCATGGTTTAATCGAATTGATTTAATGCTCGCACTGGTTAAATATCGTTCAGACAATGGTATTCCAATAGGACCAAACAGAGAGATCACGTGGCAGCAAGGTGAAGACCTCGCCTCGGGTTCAGCGCCAGCCCAAGCCCCTAATATTATTTTTATTCTTGCCGATGACCTAGGGATTAATGATATTTCTAGCTTTGGCGGCGGGGTTGCCGATGGGCGAGTACAAACGCCAAATATCGATCAATTAGCGGCTCAGGGCGCAGTATTCCAGCAATCTTATGCCGGTGCGCCAATCTGTGCCGCGTCTCGAGCAATGATTATGACCGGGCGCTATCCCAGTCGCACCGGCTTTGAATTCACCCCCATTCCCGATGGTATGGGTGCCAGCGTCGCCATGATTGCAAATAGTATGGACCATGGTTTACCCAAGGCTAATTATAATAAAGCTGCGGATGAGGGCGGATTAAGTTATGACCAAAAAGGCCTGCCGGCATCTGAGCTAACAGTCGCTGAAGTGTTAAAGGAGCGCGGCTATCACACCATGCATATTGGCAAATGGCACTTGGGCAGAGGCGAAGGATTTACCCCCAATGATCAAGGCTTTGATGAGAGTTTGTTTATGGCCAGCGGCCTTCATCTTGCCGAAGACGATCCCAATGTGGTCAATGCCAAGCTAGATTTTGACCCCATAGATAAATTTGAATGGGCGCAAATGCAGTATGCCGCGTCTTTTAATAATTCAGGTAGCGATCGTTTTCGGCCCAAGGGCTATTTGGCTGACTACTGGACAGATGAGTCAATTAAAGCCATTAAGGCCAATAAAAATCGTCCCTTCTTTCTCTACCTCGCCCATTGGGGAGTGCATACCCCTTTGCAGGCAACCAAGGAAGACTATGAGGCAGTGGGTGATATCAAACCACATCGTTTAAGAGTTTACGCTGCAATGGTTCGCTCAATCGACCGCAGTGTTGGCAGAATTATGCAAACTCTTGAAGAGCAAGGGATTGCCGATAATACTATTGTGGTATTTTCCAGTGACAACGGCGGCGCCGGTTATTTGGGCTTGAAGGACATTAATGCTCCCTACCGAGGGTGGAAAATAACTATGTTCGAGGGTGGTATTCGAGTGCCACTGTTTATGAAATGGCCGGCGAAAATTCAGCCCGGTACAACCGTAGATATGCCCGTTAATCACATTGATATCATGCCGACATTAGCGGCGGCGGCTGGTGCGAGTCTGCCTGAAAATATTGAAATTGATGGCAAAAATATTATGCCTTGGGCCATTGATGGAGTTCCGGCGCTGACTCCTAAGCGAACTCTATTTTGGCAGAGTGGTTATTACCGAGTAGTGCGCCATGGCGATTGGAAGCTGCAGGTTTCTGAGTTGCCTAAAAAAGACTGGCTGTATAATTTGGCCGAAGACCCCACTGAAAAAGTGAATCTTGCCGGATCTAGACCTGAGGTATTGGCAGAACTACGAGGTTTACTTGATACCCATCGCGACCAAGGCCGTGGGCCATTGTATCCATTCACCCTTCAGGCGCCTGTAGCGGTGGATAAAACTATTAACGAATATGTTGAGCCCGGAGATGAATATATTTATTGGCCCAACTAATCAGGGCCGTTTTGATTGCAATCGCTGAGGGAAATTTATAAAGCCTTGTCGATATTTTTAGTATTATTGCGATACTGACTGATGATAGTTTGAAAATATCGACAGGGCTTGTTAGGTTTACATACCCAACATTTTGGCTTCTTTGGCAAGTAGTGGGCTCATAACTTCATGTGCTTTAACTCTTTGCATAAAGGCTGAAAACGTTGGCCAGCGTTCGGCATCAACCTGATAGTTTGCATAGCCAGCATTAATAAATGGGCTGACAAGGCTAATATCAGTCAGTTTTAATGTGCCAAAAATAAAGCCTTCAGTAGGTACCTGTGACTCTAAGTAATCCAGAATAGGGGGCAGTTGTTTATTGATGATCTTGCTAACTAGCTCTTCGTCTGGTTCTTGCTTAAATGCCATGGGCCGCATAAATCGTTGGAAGAAAATACCAGATGCCAGCTCGGTTACTCTTGAGCCAGCAAGCTCTTCCAGCCAGCGTGCTTTGGCTTTATCTTTAATGTTTTGTGGATATACCGCTACTTCTGGGTACGCATCTTCCAGATATTCGCAAATAACGGTGGAGTCACAGATCGTGAGATCGCCATCTTGCAGTGCGGGGATTTTACCAAGGGGACTTATTTTCTGAAATTCAGCGTCTTTACTAAACGGCATTTGTTGTGTTTGTTCATAGGGCAATGATTTAAGAGCAAGAACAGCCAGTACCTTACGCACGTAAGGTGATGCTGAATTGCCATGTAAAATGATCATGTGGGACTCCGCATATTGAGGGCAAATATTTCATTCAAAATTGTGTTGTCATCATGCATACAATAATAGAATTAATCAATTTGAAGAAGGCGGCTCGCTTAAGGAAGAGTGAGCGCACCCAAATGCTTTCAGACCCTTAGTGATATGACACTAGATCTGTCGGTCATGGCGGGCATAATATGAGTGATAACCGTGGAGTTTTCGCGGCCAACCTAAAGGGAGATCTGGCTTAATATCCTGGTTCGGCTGATAGCTAGTCCACACAATCATTAAAGTTTTCAGTCTTTGCTTGAGCTCGTTAAAACTTAGCGTCATCGGCAGAGTTGCTACCGCCGTCGATGCAGTATTGACAGTTAGAGCGGTGGGACGGGGGGTGAGAGCATACAAACTAGCTCTGTATAGCTTAATTGAGCGGTTTCGCTGCGGTAGAAGCTGGTGTCCAGTTTACATATATAATGAGTTATGACGGCGAATTTTTGATCAGTGGGTGCACTAGTGCCAGAGCGTAAAGCGCTCGTAGACGCGTTTATCATGGTGGTTTTTTATATTGCTTCGCTGGGTGAATGTGGATTAGTTGTCTTGATTTCAATAACATGGGCATAGTGGCAGTGGGGCCAATGTGCTTGGTGATAATAAGGTCTATAGTGAAACTTGCACCGAGTGGGGGAATGGGCTAGCTAAGCTCTTTTACGGTAAAACAGTAATAACTATGAATCCGTCCCTGCGCAGAATATCGATCCCAATAAATAACATGTTTTTAAGGAGCTGTGAGTGAAAGAATTTATTCGAGTTGTAAAAGACTTCCTGCCTATTCTGCCGGCTGTGCTATTTCAGCCACCCAAGGACGCCGACAAAAAGTCCCTAGGTCGAATGTTTCAAGAAACTGCAGCTCGGTATGATAAGCGCACAGCGATTATATTTGAAGGCCGGGAATTAAGCTGGGGACAGTTCAATGAGCTGGCTAATCAGTATGCCCATTTGTTAAAGAAGCACGGCATAAAGCGCGGCGATAGTATCGCCCTGATGATGGAAAATCGTATTGAGATGTTGGCATGTATTGTTGCCGTGGCCAAGGTCGGAGCTGCGTGCGGACTTATTAATACCAGTTTGACTGGTCGCCCCTTAGTACATTGCGTTACGACTACTGAGTCCAAAAAATGCATTATTGGTGAAGAGCTCATTGATAGCATTGTAGACGTCAAAGACGAGCTGGGTTTAGCGGATGATGATTTCTTGTGGGTTAAAGATCATGGCAAAAAGCCATGCCCAGAGTGGGCCTGCGATTTAGCCGCGGAAATAGATGACATGCCCATTAGTAATCCCCCTGAAACCGTCGAGATCACCGCGGGTGAAAAAGCGCTTTACGTGTTTACCTCCGGTACCACTGGCCTTCCCAAGGCCGCAGTAATTTTACATCGTCGCTTTTTAAGCGCAGCAGAGCCGTATGCTCGCGTTGGATTTAGAGCTAAAGCTGAAGATCGCTTATATATATGTTTGCCCTTGTATCACTTTACCGGGCTTGGACCAGGTGTTGGCGCATGTTTCTACTCTGGTGCCTCCATTTTTCTACGTCGCAAGTTTTCAGCCAGTAAATTTTGGCCCGAAGTGCAAGATTATAAGACTAATTTATTCGTTTATGTTGGTGAGCTATGCCGTTATCTTGCGGCACAACCGGTATGCGAGGCAGAGAAGAATAATCCCTTAGAAACCATGGTTGGTAATGGCTTGAGACCCGATGTGTGGGGCGCGTTTCGAGATCGCTTTAAGGTAGGCCGTATTAGCGAAATGTATGGTTCAAGTGAAGGTAACGCCGTCTTTATTAATTTGTTAAACAAAGACCGCACCATAGGCACAACCTCAGCGAAAGTCATGTTGGTGAAATATGATATTGATGCCGATGAGATGGTTCGCAGCTCTAAAGGAAAATTAATGGCGGTCAAAAAAGGTGAAGCAGGCTTATTGCTCACAAAAATTGACAATAAATATAAGTTTGATGGTTACAAAGATAAGAGTGCCACCGCCAGCAAAGTCCTTTGCGATGTCGTGAAGCGCGGTGACAGCTGGTTTAATACTGGCGATTTAGTTCGCCAAATCGATGTTGGCTTTGCCTTGGGACTTGGTCACTATCAATTTGTCGACAGAGTCGGTGATACTTTCCGCTGGCGTTCCGAGAATGTATCTACCAATGAGGTTGGCGAAATCCTTAATGGCAGTGATCAAGTTGATATGGCCAATGTCTATGGCGTAGAAATCCCCGGCATTGAAGGCAAGGCGGGAATGGCGGCAATGACGTTGAACGAGGGTGTTTCTTTTGATCCTGCTACTTTCTCAGCTTATGTCTGTAGCCAGCTTGCGGCGTTTGCGCGTCCGGTTTTTGTGCGTATTCAAGGCCGGGCTGAAACCACCGTTACCTTTAAATTATTTAAAGGCAACCTTCGCAAAGAAGCTTACGACATTAATCAAATTGAAGATGCGATTTATATCTTAAAGCCAGGTTCGTTGGTCTATGAACTCTTGTGTGGCGAGTTCCATCAGAAAATTGTTGACGGTAAATCTGGCTATTAGATTCCATAATTATAGGGAAAATAGAAATGATAGAACTGTATACAGCGCCAACACCGAACGGTCACAAGGCTTCATGCACTTTAGAAGCCTTGGCGCTTGATTATAAAACTCACTTCGTCAATATCAGTGAGGGTGAGCAAAAAGTTGCTGACTATCTTGCTATCAACCCCAATGGTCGTATTCCCGCGATTGTTGATCGTGGTAATGACGATTTTGCGGTATTTGAATCCGGCGCGATCATGATTTATTTAGCAGAGATGACCGGTAAGCTCATGCCAGCTGATGCCGAGGGCCGCTCCAAAGTGCTTCAGTGGCTAATGTTTCAAATGGGCGGTGTTGGCCCAATGATGGGGCAGGCTAATGTTTTTCATCGCTATTTTCCTGAGAAAATACAGCCTGTCATTGACCGTTATCAAAACGAAAGTCGGCGCCTGTTTGAAGTGCTAGACGGCCGCTTGGCGGAAAATGCTTGGCTGGCCGATGATTTCTCTATTGCCGACATCGCGAACTGGTGCTGGGTTCGTACCCATAAGTGGTCAGGGGTTTCTATTGACGGGCTGGACAATCTGCAGCGCTGGATGAACGTGATGAGAGATCAGCCGGGCATGGCGAAGGGCGTAGAGGTGCCATTTAGTCTGGGTAATTTACTCGAGGACGACGAGGGCGGCGAAGAGTTTAGGCAGAATGCTCGGAAGATGCTGCAAAAATAAGGTTTTCTAAACCTAAGATCTTAAATTAAGAAGATGGGACGTTTATAAGTCCCCATAAAATAGCCCTACAATGTGGTCTTGAACGCACTGTGGAGCTTTTTTTATCCATGCTAAGAATAAGCTGAAAGCCTAGGTAACAGCATAATCCCTTAATCCCGGCAAAGGATCATACTTTACGCCAAAAACTCGATATCAAAAAGGCGGCCATGTCGGCAGTGGGCGCCTCTGAATATTGAGTGATTCCCTCTGGGATCGTTACTTCATCTGCTTTCTCACTGGTCCAAACATGTATCTGTGGGTCAAACTTAAAGGGCGAAAGGCGCTTCGCCATAACAGCACATGCGCCATTCAAGGCAGCGATCGTCATATAGAGCTGAGTCTTACAAGATGCGCAGGAATACAGCGTCTTATCAAATCCCGTGCCGCCCTTAATGGTTGACGTATCCGTCTCGCCTTGACTTACGCAGTCATCGGGCTGAAAGAACGCCCCCTCAGTGTATGGCATGCCAGAAAAAGCTCTGCAGTCCTCACAATGGCATACCAGCTGCACTACTGGCGCGCCTTTAATATCTACCACTAGTGCACCACAGTCGCAGCGCGCAGAGGTTTCAGTTATTGCAGTCATACTTTCTCCTTTGGGTATTTAATATTTGTTGCGTGAATGTTCATTTTCTATCGGTTTGTACCCAGCTAGTTTTTCTTCTGCAAACATTACTGTATGAAATGCTTCTCGTTACTAGTAGCGATATTTTCACTCAAAGCGCGTCGATCCAATACCTAGATCATGAATAATAAAAGGAAGATAGCCATTCTTCCGGAGTTTGGGGAACCGAGTGCGTACACATTTTTAATTACGGGTGTTGCCATAATCATTATCTCACCTCCGGTATGACAACGTTCTATACAGGCTTATGTTGATAACAGCGGAATTTATAGTTGGAATACGGATAACAAATTTTATCATTGAGTAAATACGGTACGTTCGATAATTCATAAAAGGAATATCGTTACGTTTATGATGTAACCGGCTTAGATAGATGAGTATATTATTCATCTATAAAAATGGCTGCCCACCAATACCGCGGTGCCGCTATGTATGTGTTTAACCGGTAGTCATATTTGGCGTCAACGATACTCCAAAATAAGTTGTTTCAACCACTGGTGGCCCTTATCTTGATTATTGGCACCATGCCAAATAAGGTAGGTGGGGAGGGACGGTAGGGCCAAGGGCATCGGTAAGATGGTGAGTTTGTCTTTATAGAGGTTAAATTCTGCCATACACCTAGGCACTAGAGCGATACCATCGGTCTGCATGACCACTGTAGGAACCGCAATATACTGGTTCACCTTTGTTAAAATCTGACGTTTCCCGCCTTGCTCAGCCATGAACTTCTCTAGTAGCTCGCGCCGGTCGTTGCCAAAGGTCATGACAATATGCTTTTCAGAAAAAAATTGGCTTAGGCTGATTTGAGTCTTGAGTCGTGGATGATTTTTCCTGGCAATCACAACCATTTCTTCGTTTCTAAATGGGCAGAAATCCATCCGTTCGTCCTCAGGCGGAATGAAGTCATAGCAAAAGTCGATGATCCCGTCGCGAACTAAATCTATGCCGGTATCTTGATCATCGGCGTGAGAGTGAATGCTGATTTCGGTATCAAATTCCTGCACTTTATTGAGTAACTGTGGGAGCAGATTAAGCTCGCCGTAGCCACCAAAGGCTATTTTAAATATTCGGTCTGACTCCTTAGGCTCAAAGATATTTCCTACATCTAGCGTGTCGATAATTTTTGCCAGAACCTCGCGGATCGCTGGAGCTATTTCAGTCGCTCTAGCAGTGGGTTTCATGCCTTGACGTGTACGAATGAATAGCTCGTCATTGAATGTCTGTCTAAGCCGTTTTAAGGCGTGGCTGGCGGCCGGTTGGGTCATATGCAGTTGTGCGGCCGCCTTAGACATCTGGCCGCAGCTCATGATGGCGTCAAAGATAGTTAGTAGGTTCAGGTCGATAGAGCGTAAATTAAGTTTCATGCATGGGCTGTATATGGTTATTGAATTTTACTAATAATACCCTGAGGTTTACATTAGCGCCATTGTTAGATGGGCGTCGAGAGACTTTATGGAACATGTTGATGACGGTTATACCAAGATCACTTTAGCGGTGATTGGGTTGTTTTTGCTGTATGAGTGGCTTAAAGGCGCCCATAGCAATGGCAAGCAAACCCGTAAAGACTGGCAAATGTTGGGTATAGCAGTGTCGTGGATCACGATAGTAGAGCGCCCCTTGCTAATACTTTGCAGCTATTTTCTGTTCACTGCCTTTTTTGCCGATGCCTGGGGCACGCTTGAATGGATTGAAGCAGACTATTTGCTATTGAGTGTTGTTGTTTTTATTTTGATTGATGAGCTACTGCACGGCTGGGTGCATAACTTTGCTCATGCACGCACACCCGCTAACCCCCTGCTTGCAAAAATTCAGCGCTGGTATAAAGTCACCCATCGCACTCATCATCTTCATGGCGGGCCTGATGGTCGTGGGGAGCTCAGTGTTAGTCAGACCATAGTGGTGGGTTGGGGTTGGGGCTTTACGCTGCCTAATTATTGGTTCGGTTATATTTGCTTGTATTTTGGCTTGGTAGAGACCTGGGCTATTGGTACCGCGATTAAAAGCTTGTGGGGAATTCATACCCATGCAAACCTAGATTATGATTTAAAACTGCTGAATCACCCGAATCCTCTTATTTCAAAAACCATGTATGGTTTATGTCATTTATTGACGTTTCCAACCCAACATCATCAGCACCACAGCCGCAGTCGAAATTCTGCCTGTAATATGCAAAATATGTTGGCAGTCTATGATTGGTTATTATGGAAAAAATTGGCAATTACGTATGAGCGGCCCAAAATCTATGGCTGGCGAAAAAATGTGAAGGAAGAGGGTAGCGTGTTCTACCGCTATTTTTATCGCTCCTTTGACAAAAATAAGAAAGTTGAACGTGACGTAATAGTTAAGACCGTCATAAATTCTTAAGCGATAACAGCCGTTTACGCTTGGAAATCTTGCGTGAATTAATCTGACTCTCGTTGCTAGTAGCGGTGCGCGTTTAATGACATAGGTTGCAATACATAATGAATACAAAGTTTTCAGCAGAAAAAAACGATGCAACAACCGCAGCGTATCATGATGTGATTATTATTGGCTCAGGCATATCAGGTATTTGTGCAGCCATTAAGCTGAAGGAAGCAAAGCAAGATTATATCGTGCTAGAAAAGGCCACAGAGGTCGGTGGCGTGTGGCGAGAAAACACCTATCCAGATTGCGCCTGCGATGTCCCCTCAAGCTTATACTCATTCTCCTTTGCGCCCAATCCAAACTGGCAGCGGGTATTTGCAAAGCAGGGCGAGATTAAAACCTATTGTCAGGGCACTGCCGAAGATTTTGGCATCATGTCCAATGTTCTCTTTCAGCATGAGTTACTGGATAGCCGCTGGGATATATCTGAAAACCTGTGGCATTTAAAAACGACGGCGGGGCCCTTCAAGTCTCGTTTTGTGATTATGGCCTGCGGCCCTATGCACAAGCCGATTTATCCTAATATTGACGGCCTGGCTAGTTTTACTGGCAAGTCATTTCACTCGGCAACGTGGGACAATGATTACGATCTCACTGGTAAACGTGTCGCTGTTATCGGTTCTGGTGGCTCTGCGGTTCAATTCTTACCCGCTATTCAGCCGCAGGTGAAAGCTTTGAGCTTATTTCAGCGCACTCCGCCATGGGTGTTGCCAAAGGCTGATATTACAATTTCGCCGCGCTGGAAAACCCGCTTTCGCCGTTTTCCTATGGTGCTGAGTTTGTTCAGAAAGGCCCTGTATCTACAATTTGAATTTTTAAATCACAATCTTAAATACAAAAGCTTTTCTGCTAAGCTTGAAAAAGCGGCAATCAAAAATATTAATCGGGGGGTGAAAGACCCGGAGTTACGTAAAAAGCTGCTTCCAGATTATTCTCTGGGCTGTAAGCGTATTCTGCTCTCAAACGATTGGTATCGGGCGCTGAGTAAAGACAATGTAGATGTGCTGCCGGGTATCACTAAAGTTCAAGGCAATAAGCTAACTGCCAGTGATGGCTCGACTTGCGAGGTCGACGTCATTATTTTTGGCACTGGTTTTGACGTGTCTAACCCGCCCATTGGCAATATTATTTATGGGGTGAGTGGGCGTCGCTTGGCGGATCTATGGGCGGGGTCACCGCAAGCTTATTTGGGTACTATGACTGAAGATTGTCCCAATCTGTTTATTACTCTTGGGCCTAATCTTTATACCTATACATCGGCTTTTGTCATTATCGAGGCGCAAATTAAGTATATTTGTAGCGCTATCACCAAGGCCAGTAAGAAAAAAATAGTGACTATTCAGGTCAATCCGGCAGCGAGTGCGGCGCTCAATAAAAAGATGCAGCATTCATTGCAAGGCACGGTATGGAATAGTGGGTGTTCAAGTTATTTTATCGATAAAAATGGTCGCAATAGTATTAACTGGCCATGGACTGCGTTTAGAATGCGCCGTAAGTTGAATGATTTTCGACTGTCTGACTACCATATAAAAAAGGCCTAGCAATTTACTTACATTGACTCTGCTGGGTCCACTTTCACTACCTTGAGCGATAGTATTAATGAGTTTGCAGAATTTTATATTGAGTAAGTTAATTCGGCAGAACAAAAAGCAGAATATGGCGCTAAGCTCGGAGCGACGCTTTAAGCGCTTGCGTAAATTTATGGCACTGGATACCGGCCCAGTCTCGAAAGATGTTGTAGTCAAGCCGGACATGGTCGCCGGGGTCCCGGTTGAATGGGTGTATCCCAAAAGCCTTGAAGGCGATGATAGTACTGACATCTGTGTATATTTTCACGGCGGTGCTTTTGTTATGGGTGGTATGAATAGCCATCGTCATATGGCTGCTTATCTCTGCAAGCAGGCCAAATTAAAGATGTTGATGGTAGATTATCGTTTGGCGCCAGAGCACCCGTTTCCGGCAGCGGTCGATGACACAATGGCAGTGTATAGCGAGTTAATAGCACATGGCCGATCGGCTCAGAAACTAATTTTAGCTGGTGATAGCGCTGGTGGTAACTTGGCCTTAGTTTGCATCCAGCAGATACGTGATGCCAAGATGGCAATGCCAAGGGCATTCGTGTTGTTTTCACCCTGGTTAGATTTCACATACTCTAGTCCAGCGTTCGTCGAAAATGACGCTAAGGACGTGCTTCTGAATCAAACTATCTTGAGCGAGTCAGCTGCGATGTACGCGGCTGATCACTCCTTAGAAGACCGCAGAATATCGCCGTTCGAAGGCAGTGTTGCTGGCTTGCCACCGTGTTTTATTATCGCAAGCCGGATTGAGGTTTTAAGGGATGACTCACGACGCCTGCGAGACAGCATAGAGACCGCCGGCGGCAGTGTGACCTACAAAGAATGGAAGAACGTGCCACACGCCTTTCCCGTATTTTGTAAGTTCTTGCCGGAAGCAAAACGGGCGCTTAAAGATTCTGCGGCTTTTATTGGCGCTCACTAATTTTGGTTACATAAAATGCTGTGCAATATTTTGTTAGGGCAGACTACGTTTCGCGTTTTTATTTAGCGCGTAGATGAGAATATAGTCTGAGATCTTCATAAAATAATTACAAAAGGCTCACTGTATGCGTCATTTCTTCTCCGCTTATCGATGGCAGCTAGCGCTTGTTCTAGTTCTGGTGATGGCCACTGTATTCTATTCGATTTCATATCTGAAACGAGTCTCGGCTGCGTATCTTTACGGCTACCCATTGGTCCTTATGTCACTTACCAAGGACACGATGCTAGCTGAGGCCGGCGGTGGAATGAAGATCAATACGTTTAATCATATTCAAGACTTTCCTGACCATCACTTTCGTGATGTTGTACGCCCCAATGTCGATACCTTATATAGTATTGCCTGGCTTGATTTAAGCACCGCTCCCATTGTGCTTACCGTGCCTGATATGGATGATCGCTATTACGTTATGCCCTTAATGGATGCTTGGACCAATGTCTTTGCCATGGTCGGCAAGCGAACTCATGGCACTCAAGCAGGGCGTTTTGTGATTGTAGGGCCAGACTGGCAGGGTGACGT
>JBKEFB010000067.1:0-15630 GCA_046712405.1 Zhongshania sp.
TGTTTACTGGTCGTACGCAGGCTGAAATTTTAGATGATACTCAGTTTCCGGGGGTTGTGAATGTTGATACTGATGAGTCAGTGCGGAATAATTATCAGGATTATAAAGGCAGCTCTAATGGTAATTACAGTAATAATGACACTACCAATTTGACGTTTAACGTTTTTAGCGTGAACGACAGCGGCCATGAATTCGCTGCCATAACTGGTTACTTACACTATACCTATAACGATCTCTGTGACTGCGATGCGACAGCGGCAGAATTGTTTAAATTGGAGCTCGGTGAGGATTACACCCAGTACAGTCAAGAGCTGCGCTGGATGTCACCGGCAGGGGAAGATATAGAGTACATCGGTGGCATTTATCTGCAGCGCAACGAGCTTGATTTCCGCGATAAGCTGATCCAAGATTCCGATGTGGTAGTGCAGTTACTAAATGCCGCTGATCTTACCGAAGGCGGCGCTAGAGGCGATTTTGACCCCAATCCTCTGGGCGGTTCGCCAGAAGAAATTATTGGTATCGGTGATGCCGGTAACGCGGTCGCGAATATTTCCGCTCCTCGTCAGTTTCTGAGTACATCAAATATATATTCCGCTTTCTTGCAGACTACGTTCCACTTTGGTGATGATTGGCGCTTAACTTTTGGTGGGCGCGGAACGCTGGAGCAAAAGACCGGTAGTCGCAAGCTTGAATTTACTGATTTGGAGGGTAATATTTTGCCTTTTGGCGAGGTCGATACCGTCTCCGCTATTACCTTTTCTGCAGAGCGTCATGATTTGCGTGGTAAGCGTACCGAGAAGTCTTTTTCACCACTGGTTAATGTGCAGTGGGATTATTCTCAAGATGCAATGGCCTACTTTACCGCGACTAAGGGCGTTAAAGCCGGCGGTTTTGATGCGCGTTCAAATATGTCTCCTAGTACTGAACTTACGCCGCGTAACCCAGGAGCCCTTACGCCCAATCAGCAGGTTTTAGTTGGCACGTTTGAATATGAAGAAGAGGAAGCGAGAAGCTTAGAGTTGGGCCTTAAAACAGGTTTACTAGATGGTGCGGCGGAGTTAAATATTGCGGCATTTTATACCCAGTATAACGATCTTCAAATTAGTATCTTTGACGGTACTCTGGGCTTCAATGTTGGCAATGCGAAACAAGCTGTCACCATGGGTATTGAGGTGGATGGCCGCTGGCAAATTACCGACTATTTTAGTTTGGGTGGTGCCCTGGCGGTGCTTGATTTCGAGTTCACTGACTTTGAAAATGGTCAGTGCCAGCAAGATCAAGCGCCGACTTCTGCAGATGGCACTAGCTGTGACTACACTGGACAGACCAACCAGTATGTTGCCGATTGGTCAGGTACCTTTCTTATTGGTTATATTCGGCCTATTAGCCCAGCAATGGGGATTGGCATGGGTTTGGATATTATCTTTACTGACAACTACAACCCTTCATCCAATCTCGACCCGCGCGTTGAGCAGGACGGGTTTTTCAAGGTGAATGGTCGTATAGGTATTGGCCCCATTGATAAGCAATGGGAGTTGGCTCTGGTAGGAAAAAACTTAACGGATAAGGTCATTATCGTATATGCCGGTGATACACCTTTGTCTAAAACAGTATTCGGAGCGACAAGTCATACGGGATTTCTTGAGTCTCCACGTTCCGTTGCTATGCAGTTTACTTATCGGATGTAACCGCTCTGGTATAAAGACCGAAAAGTCTAATGTCTAGACGGTGATGGTCTAGTAATATATTTATTTTATGTTGGGATTAATTGAACTCATCGATGGTTGGAGGTGGATGTGATAAAAATTAAAGATCAGTGTTTGTTTTTGGCGGTTTTCTTAATGCTGAGTGTTTCAGCTTTCGCCGGCGAGTGGGAGCTAGTAAAAGATGAGGACGATATTCGGGTTTATACTCGCGCAGTAGAGGGCTCGGATTACAAGGCATTTCGTGGCGAAACGATAGTCAATGCTGAGCTTAACCAAGTAATGGCCTTGTTGGATGACACCAGTGGCTTTGTACATTGGATGTTTAAGTGTAAAAGCCCTAAGCTACTTTATAAGGTCAGTTTAATGGACCGATACCAGTACTTACAGAATGACTTCCCCTGGCCAGCGGCCGATCGCGAAATGATTTTGCGCAATGAAATATATCAAGATACGGTAACTCGTGTAACGACAGTAAAACTGTCGGGGGTAAAAGCCGATGCGCTTCCTGAATCTGCCCAAGCGACTTTGCCGACTAAGACTAATGCAGTGCGAGTTGACGAGGTAGCCGGTTTCTTTGAGTTGACTCCGCTTAGTGACACTCAAACTAAGGTGGTGTTTCAACTGCATTTAAATCCTGCCGGTGCCTTGCCGGCTAGCCTGGTAAATTCAATGATTGTAGACAACCCATTTGAAACCTTAAAGGAAATGCGAATAAGAGTAGCTCTGCCAGAATATACAAATTTTAATCCTTTTTAAATCATGTGAAATTAGAGTCGCTCACTTAAGTTTTATTCTTAGCCGAGTTTAGCGCTGAGTTAAGCGCTGAGTTAAGAATGCATTAGATTCGCTCGCGCCACGATTCTGTTGCTTCGGAGATGTTCCGTTTGAAATATATTTTCATTAAGCGGAGAAAGCTGAATATTGTTTTGGCGAATGGTTATCCTAACAAAAGCAGTCTTTGGGGCTTACTTACGGATCGCCGTGTTGAGGCTTTTGCTTTATCTGCTAAGACGCGAGTCGATCAGAGTGCCGGTTACCGGGCGTGCTGCAAGAAGATCTAGGGGCGTAAGCAGCATAATTTTGTTATCTGCATCTTTTTGGTCGTGACTAGTGCTCTGTGTAGTGCTTGGAGTCTTTTAGCTGCCTCACATCTCGATACAGCATCTTATCTTGTGCCGTTATATTAGGTGCCTATCCGGATCATGTCGGCCGTTACGCCCTGCGATCTTGTGGTGCAGATTGCTATTTCGGGCTATCTGTGAGCCCTGAATACTTTTTTTCGCTCCGTCAGTCGTAGTTATTGTTTGCCTTTATCTCACCTCTAAAAGCTTGCGACTTTAATAGCCGGTGTTATCCCGGACAGGATCCCCACAAGCTAAATCTTGGGCCCCTCTGGGTGGCGAAAGTTTTAATACGGATATACTTGACATTGATTGATGTCAATATTAACGTTGCACGCTTGACGTTACATTAACTGATGTCACATAAGTTGACTTGTAGGGAGATGCTTTATGAAAACTATCGTTCAGCCGGTACGTCGTAATCTTGAATTCCACTTACCTAAAGATCGTATCGGTGACTGGCATGCGGGTGGCGCTCACATCAGTCATTTCTTTAATGCTTTATCGATTTTTTTCCCAGATGGCGAACGTTTTTTTATAAATAGTGTGCGCTACTACCGTGATCGGATTCAAGATCCTGAGCTAAAGGAGTCGGTGCGTGGGTTTATTGGTCAAGAGGCAATGCATGGTCGTGAACATGAAGAATATAACGATGCCTTGGCCAAGAGTGGAATGCCATCTGAGCGATATGGTCGCATTGTGATTTGGTTGTTGAAATTACTCACCCGTTTTACGCCTAAATCATCTCAACTTGCAGGCACCATTGCATTAGAGCATCTCACCGCAATACTAGCTAACGGGGTATTAAGTGATCCTCGCAGTTTGAAGGGATCAGAGCCACGCTACGCGGCAATATGGAAATGGCATGCATTGGAAGAAACTGAGCATAAAGCGGTGGCCTACGATGTATACCAGCAAGTATTAGGTGGCGGTTTGCGCGGGTATTTCCAACGCTGTTTTGCATTAATTGCTGCAACAATGGTTTTTTGGATGATGGTTATTCCATTTCATATTGGTCTAGTGCGTCGAGAAGGTCAGTTATTAAATATTCGGGGCTGGATTAAAACGTTGCACTTCCTGTGGGGTTCGCCGGGAATACTGCGCAAAACGATCCCTGGGTGGCTAGATTATTTCAAGCCGGGCTTCCATCCTTGGGATCATAATAATGCCCACTACTTAGCAGAAGTAGATTCTTTAGTTGAGGAAGTAAATGCCTATGACGATAAGCTGGCAAGCACCGAGGCGTGAATACGGCCAGTGAACTTCCAGTAAAAAATACCACCATGATCGCGGAGTTAGATAACATGTGTGGTTGGTATTTATCGACGCCGCTGGCCTATATCGATAAAGCGCTAGTGGTTCGCTGGAAACTTAAAGCAAGCTTATGGCAGCACCTGCAGCCTTTAATAGTTATTTAAGCGGGTCTGAAGCGGGGAATCGAGCGTATTGGCGATCATGATATTTGTTATTGGGCCGACGGATATAGTGCTGGATCGTTAGTAGTACTGCTCCATGGTTTTGGGTCAAGTAAAGAGAGTTGGAGCTGTCTGGCGGCAAAACTGCGCCGAGGTCATTACATCTTGATACCGGATCTGGCGGGCTTTGGCGATAGCAATTTCCATTTCAATGGTGATTACCGAATGGCTGCTCAGGCTGATCGTATTGCAGTCTGGCTGCAAGCCTTAGGCGTGGATAAGGTGCATCTTGCCGGCAGTTCCATGGGCGCGGCCATTGCTGCCCAGCTTGCCCCGCGGTCTTCGCATCCAGTAGATTCTTTAGAGATACTTTTTTGAGTTTGGCCAAAATTTCTGCACTTACTTTGGTGTTGTGGGGCGACTCTGATCAGGTTTTGGATGTGACCTGTGCCGACCAATTTTGTGAGAAAATCGAAGGTGCCAAGGCAATGATTTTACCCGCGGTGGGCTATTTGCCGATGCTTGAAGGGCATGCCTTATCGGCAAGAATTCTTGGTGATATCTGGCAGGCAAGAACAGCAGTGGTATAGCGCAATGGCTAAAAATGAAAATAGAGCGCCGCGTAAAAACGGGCTTGACGAAGTTGCCAATTTTGATGCTGGTTTTGGTGGCTTGGACGTGGCAATTCGCATGCAGCAGCGCTTTATAGGTACAACGTCGGCATCGGGTTGTAACAGCTGGTATCTAACAAAGATGGTAAGAATACCACGCTATGGCCAAACTTTTCTTGGCAGTATCGCCTGATAACACGCCATTTTTCGGCAGTGGTATATGAGTTTGTTGCTGCCTCAAGTGAGGGGCCAGTAATTAATAATACGATCGCCACGGAAAGTTGATAATAGGGATTAATCGTGAAGAACTTTAACAATAAAGTAATTGCGGTTAGTGGTGCGGGCTCGGGTATTGGTTGAGCATTAGTGATCTGCTTAAGGGGCGCAGGTGCGCGGGTTGCGGCCTCAGATATTGTAGAAGAAAATTTACAGTCTCTGCGCGAGTATGGCAGTGAATCTGAGTTATTTTTGGCCAAGCTAGATGTTAGTGATAATGCCGCAATGATTGCGTGGGCAGTGTCGGTGAAAGATCACTTTGGTGTAGTTGACGGTATTATTAATAATGCCGGTGTGGCGCTGAGTTGTCATGCAGCTGAGCAGCCACGTAAACATATGGAGTGCTTTTTTGGCGTGAATTATTGGGGTGTTATTAATGGTGTTGAGGCATTTTTGCCCGAATTATTGACGCGTCCAGAGGCCTGCGTGGTTAATGTTTCGTCCTTGTTTGGCTTGATATCAATGCCGTCGCAATCTTCTTATAACGCCGCCAAATTTGCGGTGAGAGGCTATTCTGAATCTCTGCGGCAGGATATGCGCGACACTAATGTGAGGGTGGTGACCGTGCATCCTGGGGGCGTAAAAACTAATATTGTGAATAATGGCCGGCATTTAAATGCAATAACCGGCAATGTTGCAGGTGTGGCAAAAACGGCAGATATTTTTAATCACATCGCGGCGACTACGTCTGAAAAAGCGGCTGCCGTTATTATTCATGGTATGCGTAAATCTAAGGCTCGGGTACTTATCGGCAGTGATGCCAAATTGCTAGATTTGATCCAGCGGATATTCCCAAGCTGCTATGACCGTTTATTGGTCCCGCTTATCAGTGCTGGTACTCGAATAGTACTTAAGCGAATTTAAATCTGTTGTTGAATACTTGTCATACTAATAGCGATACCAAGTGCGGCGCGATTAGCTGCGCCACTAATTTTATTTTGCCGAGCCGATTGCGTAGGGCAAATCTAATATTTCCAAAGTAGCAGGCTCACTCGCAAAGTGAATATTGTTTGCGCTTACGGCGTCTTCGGTGAGTACAGCTAAGAGTTCAGTTTCCTTATCGCGGCTAACCGCAGAGACCAAGTTGCCAATACTTTGTGGGCTATCGCCATTAAATAACTCTGCACCGGGCACATGATCAAATTTTGGTTCGGAGCGCAGTATCTTAGCGCGATATAGACGGCGCTTTAGCTTACCGCGATACTGCATTCTGGCGACCACTTCTTGCCCTGTGTAGCAGCCTTTATTAAAGCTGACGCCACCAATAACTTGGTAATTTAGCATTTGCGGAATAAAAGTATCTTGGGTGCTGGTGCAAATTTCACCAAGCCCTGCCGCAATATTTAGCGCTTCCCAGTGTGTCGAGTCGATGACGGCGGCGTCGTCGCTAAGCGTGGTCCACAGTTCAATTGCGGAGGTAGCGGGTGTCCAGCATTCAAACCGCTCGCCACTGTCGTCGAGCTGTACTAGTACGATTTTACCGTCGGTGACTTGGGTCATCGATGCGGTCGGCGCCATACCGATATGTTGTATTAATTTGCTTCTCGCATTTTTTCCAGAGATACCAATTGCGAGGTATTCCTCGGTCGCATTACGAATTTTTGCTTTTGAAAAGACAATATATTTTGCCAGGGTCGCGCAGGCAGAATCGCCAGTATCGGCATGAAGTCTGAGTAACACCGCATCGCCAGTTTGCATGCCGGCGATAAAGCTCATAACCATGCGACCTTTAATATTACAGTAGCTTCCCAGTGCAGCATGTTCAGTGTCTATTTTACGCCAGTCGCAGGTCGTTTGGCCCTGCAGGAATTTACTGCTGTCTGGTCCTTCAACCGCTAGGAAGCCGTACTGGCTAAGCACAGTGATATTGCAGTCGCTAATAACTTGGCTTGGCGAGCTGTCCGCATGCCAATAATTGCCTGTCGAGATAGTGTTGTTAGGATATTGAGCGCTTAAAAATTCCCAGAATGTATTCATAGTCCCTCAGCGGGTTAGGTGCTGCTACTAGTGCCAGTTTGGCAGAGTGCAAGTATAAATTTAGCGCGGTGTGATTGCCGTCGATTACCGTTATAATACTCGGTATTGTAGCCGCTTAATGCAGGTTACCGTCACGAAGTGGAAGATAATGGTTTCAGAAAATGAGTTCAAGCGAATTCGCTGGGCCTGTCGTCGCGGCATGCTGGAGTTAGATTTGGTACTGACACCCTATGTGGAGGATCGTTTTCAAAATTTAGATGACGAGAGTCAGCAGCGTTTCATTCGCTTATTGGATAGCGAAGATACGGAATTGTTTGCGTGGTTCTTAAGTAAAAGTCTGCCTGAAGATCCTGAGTTAGCGATGATCGTCAATGATATTACTACGTTCACCAAAACCCCTCGATCTTAAATTTAAGCCTTCTCGGTGTTTATGTGTCTATTTTGTAACTCTGCACAGCATCGCGGCAATATGCTTATGGCTCGCACTGCCGGCTTTGCTAGCCGTCCCAGTATCAATACTACTAGTGGCTAGCGCTGGGTTTTTTATATTGCGTGACGCGTGCTTTTTTCACACCCGCTCACTGGAGCGAATAGCGTTTCGGATAATCATTGGCGTATTTATCAAGGCGATGTACGAAGCTCCATTGGCCCCTCGGTGCAGCAAGTTAGCTGTGTTGATGCAACTGTACTGCCGTTTGCCTTAGTGCTGCGTTTTAAATTCCCCAGCGGTCAAAGCCGCACCGTGCCAGTGCTTGCCGATCAGCTTAGTCCTGACGCATATCGCAAGTTGCGCCAGTTGGCGAGTTTTGTCTGTATGAGCTAAACCATGACGCTTATCGAATGTGGTTCATAGTTTTCCGGCGTTAGGATGGTATCTTCGGCAACTTCCCGCTGTTCTGGGTAATCGAGCGTGTAATGCAGGCCTCGGCTTTCTGTTCGTTGCATTGCCGAGTGAATAATTAATTCTGCCACCATGGCCAGGTTCCGCAATTCAAGTAAGTCATTGCTGACTTTATAATTGGAATAGTATTCGTCAATTTCCTGCTGTAGGAGTGCGGCTCGGTTCAAAGCGCGCTTTAGGCGTTTGTTGGTACGAACAATTCCCACGTAGTCCCACATGAACCGACGCAACTCATCCCAGTTGTGGGATATTACCACGTCTTCGTCAGAGTCGGTGACCTGCGACTCGTCCCAGGGTAGGGCAATATCTGGCGCCGGTAAGTCGGGCAGTCGAAGCCGGATGTCGGCGGCCGCCGAGGTCGCATATACAAAGCATTCTAAGAGAGAATTGCTGGCGAGGCGGTTGGCTCCATGTAGACCAGTGAAAGCGGTCTCACCAACGGCATAGAGTCCAGGGATATCGGTCTGTCCGCGTTGGTCTACCATAATCCCGCCGCAGGTGTAGTGGGCTGCGGGAACCACCGGGATGGCTTCGCGGGTTATGTCGATTCCCAGTTCAAGGCAGCGCGCCTTGATAGTGGGGAAGTGCTCCAGTAGAAAATCAGGTGATTTATGACTAATATCGAGATAAACACAATCGCTGCCTAGGCGTTTCATCTCATGGTCTATTGCTCGCGCGACCACGTCGCGTGGTGCCAGCTCGCCGCGCTCATCGTAGCGAAACATAAATCGCTCGCCTTCTGCTGAGATAAGCTGGCCGCCCTCGCCACGAATAGCCTCGGTAATAAGGAAAGACTTGGCCTTAGGATGATAGAGGCAGGTGGGGTGGAATTGGTTGAACTCCATATTTGCGACCCGACATCCTGCTCGCCAAGCCATCGCAATACCGTCACCGCTGGCACCGTCAGGGTTGCTGGTATATAAATAGGCTTTATTAGCACCGCCGGTCGCCAGCACAATAGCTTTTGCGTGGAACAATTCGACGTGACCGCTGTCTCTGTTGAGCACGTAGGCACCCTGGCAGCGATGTCGATCGATAATAAGGTCAACTGCGACGTGGCCAGTAAAAATCTCTATATTAGTATTTTCTTTGGCGCGAGCGGTAAGGGTTTTCGACACCTCCCGTCCAGTGGCATCGGCAGCGTGAATAATTCGGCGTTGACTGTGGCCGCCTTCTCGAGTGAGGTGAAAGGCGTTGCTACCGTGTTCGTAGCGACTGAATTTCACTCCTTGTGACAGCAGCCACTTAATGCTGTCACTACTGTTTTTAACAGTAAATCGCACGCTATCTTCGTGACAGAGCTGGGCGCCGGCGATTAAAGTGTCGGCAACATGAGCATCAATGCTGTCGCCGTCATGCAGTACGGCCGCAATGCCGCCTTGTGCCCAGTAGGTAGAGCCGGCATTAAGGTCTCCTTTGCTGATAACGGCGATACGTGCAGTATCTGCCAGTTGAAGTGCCAAGGTGAGACCTGCGGCCCCGCTTCCTATCACTAAAACATCGTGTGAATGGTAGTGGGTCATATTGTTATTTGCTCCTGTCGCAGTGCAGCTATAATATGCCGCTCGGGACTTAAATTGGCGGAAAGTATACTGATAGAGAGTCGCCTTACCAATATTTGCCTGCGTAACCACCGTATTAAGCGGTGAAGATACTAAAAAGGGATACGATGACAGAACTTCTTTTAGTCCCGGTGGTCTACTCGGTAGATGCGACCGATAGGCTTGCGGTGAGGCAATATGTCCGAGCCTAAACAGACCGACCAGCAACTAGTCGAGCGAGTACAAAAGGGCGATAAGCGTGCATTTGATTTACTAGTGCTTAAGTATCAGCACAAGATCTTCGGGCTGATTTCTCGCTATGTGAAAGACAATGACGAGATCCAAGATGTGGCTCAGGAAGCATTTGTAAAAGCGTATCGTGCCCTGCCTAGATTCCGGGGTGACAGTGCTTTTTATACGTGGCTTTACCGAATAGCGATTAATACCGCAAAAAATTATTTGGTGGCGCGCAATCGCCGGCCACCCGGAGTCGATATTGATGTTGCTGACGCTGAATATTTTGAAGGTCCTTCTGGCCTGAAAGACATTGAAACGCCTGAAAATCAACTTTACGGCGAAGAGCTGAAGAAAGTGGTTCAAGACGCGATAAAAGCGCTGCCAGAGGATTTGCGTTCTGCCCTTAGCTTGCGTGAGTTCGATGGTTTAAGTTATGAAGATATTGCATCGGTAATGGATTGTCCGGTCGGTACAGTTCGGTCGCGTATATTTCGCGCCCGAGAAGCAGTCGATTTGCGAGTTAAAGCCCAAATAAGTGGCGAAGAGGTGGAACTATGAGCGATGTCGTCAGAGAATCTCTATCAGCATTGATGGATGGTGAGGCTAGCGAACTTGAGCTTAGGCGTATTTTCAACGCTGATATGCAGGTAATTCGCAGTGAGTGGGATGACTTACACCGCGATCAGCGGCTGCTCAAAAACGAAAGTTGTCCATTTTTAGCTTGGGATATTTCGTCGCGAGTTATGGCGGAAATTGCCGGCGATGAACTGGTGAGTGGTTCCGAGAGTGGCTGGAAACAGGCTGTGTCTGGACTTGCCATCGCGGCCAGTGTTGCTGCTGTGGTTGTTATTGGCTCGCTGGGTAGTAATATGTTCAGCGATTCGTCACAAAGGGTGGCCGACAATAATGGTATGAGTGGTCGAGTGTATCCTGCGCAGGCGTCGTCAGCGGCAGTGGGTGGTGTGGTTGTTAGTGCTCAGGCGCAGGCTTCCCCAGCTGGACCGCTACTGAATAACGATACGGAGGCCCGCAAGCGTTTTGAAGCGTATTTGCGCAAGCATACCGATCGGGCTGCGTTTAACAATGGTCAAGGCATGGTGTCCTACGCGCGAGTTGTCTCGCAGGAGTCCGAGTAGGGTGATCGCTAGGCTTGCTTGCATTACGTTGGCGGCGATTTTGGCTAGTGCTTCAGTGCTCAGCCTTGACTCGGGAAGTGAGCTGCTTAACCGAATGACACATAGTCATCGTGAACTAAATTATCGCGCTATTGTGACTTATCAGCTGGGTGACCAGTTGAGTAGCTATCGTATTACCCATATTGTTAAAAACGGCAAAGAATTTGAAGCCTTGGAGTCACTCGACGGTGGTCACCACGACTTGATTCATCACGGACACGACGTTACTTGTGTTCACCCTGGGCCTCAGTTGATTAGGCTTGTTGGTCCTGATGAAGACCAAGGCTTCTACCGATATTACGACCTTGATGTAGAGGGTGAAGGTCGGGTGGCAGGGCGCGATACGGTAACTCTGGCTATAAAGCCGCGTGATGTTTATCGCCTTGGATATCAGTTATCGCTAGACAAGGAAACGGGCTTATTGCTGCGTTCAGACATTGTAAATCAGCAGGGTAAGGTGCTGGAGAGATTTCAGTACGTTATGTTAGATTTAAATATCCCCAATAATGAGTTAGTGGTCGATGGTGCGATCGAAGTGAAGCACACTCCAACTGCGCTAGATGGTCCTGCGGTATCGCGGGTGCAGCTCTGGAGGCCTAACTGGATTCCTGCAGGGTTTACTCAGTTGGAAGATACCGGAGAAGACAGTGGTGCAATAACTTATACTGATGGTCTTGCAGTGATGTCGGTATTTGTGGAGCCTCTGACAAAGGCTGATACTAGCGTGGCGGCGGTAACTGAGGGTGGTATGCGCCAAGGGGCTTCGGTAAGCTATACCGTCGCCTTCCCTGACTCGGGAATGTTTGCGATAGTAGTTGGTGAGGTGCCAATGTTAACGGCCAAACAAGTGGCAAAATCTTTGAGTTGGGAGCAGCCGTGATTAGTGAAACAGGCCGCGTCGTCGGTATCGAAGACCAAGCTTTGTGGGTTGAGACGATTCGCCGTAGTACCTGCGGCAGTTGCGTCGCTCAAAAGGGTTGTGGCCAAGGTTTGATGAATAAAGTGACTGACGGCCGCCGCAACCAGTTACGAGTATTGCTTGGTCCCCTCGCTGCAGACTCATTTCAGTTGAACGACGAAGTGGAAATCAGTATTCCGGAGAGGGCCTTAATTGTCGGCTCAATGATGGTGTACTTAGTGCCATTGTTTACCATGATTTCTGGCATGGCCTTGGCTGCGCAATACCAGTTCGGCGACGTGACTGCGGCGATAGGCGCGTTAAGCGGCTTCGTAGTAGGCATGGTAGTGGTTCGTTTACATGCGATGTATATTCATAATAAACCTGCTTTTCAGGCCACTGTGGTGGCTAAATATGCTCCATCCTTGATTAATTCAGTTGCTATTAACGCTACAGCCTACTCTGAGTGAGTCTATTCATAGCCTAGAGCTGTGGCTTTGCGATATAATCTCGCCTCTGAAAATCCATCTTTTTTGTTTCTCTGAGGTATACGCCGAGCGTGTCTAGTCTCGATTTAATTCGCAATTTTTCAATTATTGCCCATATTGATCACGGTAAATCTACCCTAGCTGATCGTTTCATTCAGACCTGTGGTGGTCTGACGGAACGTGAAATGTCCGCTCAGGTCTTAGATTCAATGGATATTGAGCGCGAGCGCGGTATTACCATCAAAGCCCAGTCGGTCACGCTTAACTACACTGCACTGGACGGTAAAACTTATCAGCTCAATTTCATCGACACTCCCGGCCACGTTGATTTCTCCTATGAAGTGTCGCGCTCTTTAGCTGCCTGTGAAGGTGCTTTATTGGTGGTGGATGCGGCGCAGGGTGTAGAGGCGCAGTCGGTTGCGAATTGTTATACCGCCATAGAGCAGGGGCTGGAAGTATTGCCCATTTTGAATAAAATGGATTTACCGCAAGCAGATCCAGACAAGGTGAAACATGAGATCGAGGAGATTATTGGTGTAGACGCCAGCGATGCGGTTGCCGTTTCCGCTAAGTCGGGTATGGGTATTATTGATGCTCTGGAACATTTGGTCGCTAAGATCCCGCCGCCAGTTGGTGACCCAGACGCGCCATTACAGGCGCTGATTATTGACTCTTGGTTCGATAATTATCAGGGTGTTGTCTCTTTGGTTAGGGTCAAAAATGGCACATTGAAACGCGGTGATAAAATTATTACCAAGTCGCTTGGTAAGTCACAAGTGGTTGATTTTGTCGGTATCTTCACCCCGAAACAAACATCAACGGCTATGTTGCGCGCTGGCGAAGTTGGTTTTGTTATTGCTGGTATCAAAGATATTCACGGTGCTCCTGTCGGGGACACCTTAACTCACGCTTCGACCCCCAACGTTGACTCACTGCCCGGCTTTAAAAAAGTGAAGCCGCAGGTTTATGCGGGTCTGTTTACGGTGTCTACAGAAGATTATGAAGACTTTCGTGATGCGCTGAGTAAACTCACTCTCAATGACGCGTCCTTGTTTTACGAGCCGGAAAGCTCAGATGCTCTAGGTTTTGGTTTTCGCTGTGGTTTCCTTGGCACCTTACACATGGAAATTATTCAAGAGCGCTTGGAGCGTGAATACGGGCTAGATCTTATCACCACGGCGCCCACGGTAATTTATGAGGTGTTAAAAAAGAACGGTGAAGTGGGGATGGTTGATAACCCGTCATCAATGCCAGATCCCGGTGAAGTAGAAGAGACCCGCGAACCGATAGCGAGAGTCAATATTTTGGTGCCGCAAGAGCATTTGGGTAATGTTATTAGCCTATGTGCAGAGAAGCGTGGTGTGCAAAAAGATATGCAGTTCCTAGGACAGCAAGTTTCCTTAAACTGGGAAATTCCGATGAGCGAGGTCGTACTAGACTTTTTTGATAGATTAAAGTCGGTGAGCCGCGGTTTCGCCTCTTTGGACTATAGCTTTGATCGCTTTCAAGCAGCGAACTTGGTCAAACTTGATGTATTGATTAACGGCGATAGAGTAGATGCCTTGGCCTTAATTGTGCATCGAGATATTGCTCAAAATCGAGGTCGTCAGTTGGTCGATAAAATGCAGGAATTAATTCCTCGACAGATGTTTGATGTTGCTATCCAGGCTGCCATTGGCGGACATGTTATCGCAAGGCAAACGGTAAAAGCATTGCGTAAGAATGTGACGGCAAAATGTTATGGCGGTGATGTGTCGCGTAAGCGTAAGTTATTAGAAAAACAAAAAGCCGGCAAGAAACGCATGAAGCAAGTGGGTAATGTCGAAATTCCCCAAACGGCCTTTTTGGCAGTACTTAAACTTGATAGTTAAAGGGTAAATAGCCGCATGGTGAATTTGATTCTAATGGTTGTTGCGGCTATATCGCTAGTCGTTTGGCTGATTCAAGAAGTGAAAGGCCGTCGACAAATGCAGCAGGCATTGAAGTGGTGTGCCGAGAAACGTACGGCCGGCGACGCGGATGCGCTCCGTCAGCAAGTGGTTCCTGGCTGGCTTGAATGGACTTATCGCGTGGTCGTATTTGCGTGGTTTGCTTGGATCGCTAGCGTTGTGTTGTTGAAAGATGGTGATTTTGCCTTAGCATTAGTTGTGATGACTATTATCGCTGGGATTATTGCTGGCTTGGATCGTTTTGTGTTTGAAAAAGTTCGCCAAGCCTATATCAGTGCTGGCAACGTGGCGGTGTATATCACCTACTTTGTGAAGCAGGATCAAGACGTATTAAAATCTGAGTTCGGTGGTATGTTGCCTATTGCCGAAAATGCGCGCTCGTTTTTTCCAGTATTATTGGTGGTGCTGGTCTTGCGCTCTTTTGTTATTGAGCCATTTCAAATTCCGTCAGCGTCGATGGTGCCGAGTTTAGAGGTGGGCGACTATATATTGGTTAACAAATTTAATTACGGTCTGCGTTTACCCGTAGTAGGTACCAAGATTTTTGAAATCGGAAAACCTAAGCGTGGTGATGTTATGGTGTTTTTCCCACCGAACGACAGCCGCTACTTCATCAAGCGCGTGGTGGGTCTGCCCGGTGATCAGATTCGCTATATTAATAAGCAGTTATATATTAACGATGAGTTAATCCAGCGAACTCTAATAGCTGAAGTTCCGCCCCTGCAGCCGGTCACTCAAGTGTTGAGGGAGCAGCTGGATAATGTGGATCACTTTATCCATCATGATAAGCGGATTTATCGCGGTGATTTTGTCACAAGCGTTTCCCCTGGTCATTACTTTATGATGGGTGATAATCGCGACAATAGCAGTGACAGTCGTGTTTGGGGCCAAGTGCCTGAGGAAAATATAGTAGGGCAGGCTTTTGCTATTTGGATGCATTGGCAGACCTTCAGTGATTTGCCAAGTTTTAATCGAGTCGGTCAGATACGTTAGCGATATGACAAAAACGATGAAAGCCAAACAAGCTGGTGTTGGTATGATTTCCATAGTGCTGATATTGGGCGCGGTGATTATATTTGCTATTGTGGGCGCAAAGTTGATTCCTATTTATGTTGATTATTGGACGGTGATACGAATCCTCGACAATATCGCTAACGAAGATCGCGATAGTGAGCCAACGCCGGCCGGCGTCAGTCGTGATATATCACGACGCTTTCTCACCAATCGAGTGGAAGCTATTTCCTTGCGAGATATTAAAATAAGCAGTGATGAAGAGGGCGTTGTGATTGATGCTCGCTATGAAAAGAGAACCTCATTAATATTTAATGTTGATGC
>JBKEFB010000068.1:0-15277 GCA_046712405.1 Zhongshania sp.
TAGCTTGCTGGCTATATGCGGCAACAGTATCTTTATCAAGCGCTTCTGTCAGAGAAATTTCATCGCTGTAATGGCTGGCAAAGGTGGTGTGCAGCTCATTGGCTACCCGCTGACGCAACTCCATTGTTTTCTCCAGGCCAACCTTTTGAGTGAAAGGTGTGAGAAGCCAAGCATTGATACCCCAGCTAAAGCCAAAATTACGGTTAAGAACAGTTGGTGACATATCCAAACCACCATAAATATATAGTTGTTTAAATGTGGTGGAACCATAAGGCCCGGGATGTTGATCACCTTTTAACGCCGCTTTTTCCATGCAGCCTAGAATATGACTCCCGAGATTGCCGCCGCCGGTGGCGTCGAAGGCGATATATGCCCCCGTTTCTTCAATAGCGGCAGTCAGGTCTGCCATAAAAGTATCATCACTGGAATTGCATATATACTTTGCGCCCTGAGCCTTTAGTAACTCAGCCTGCTCTTTTTTGCGCACAATATTGATCAAGTCGATGCCGTCGTTGAGACAAATTCGGTTGAGCATTTGACCTAAATTCGACGCGGCAGCAGTATGGATAATAGCTTTGTGACCTTCCATTCGCATGGTTTCTACAAACCCCAATGCGGTAAGCGGGTTTACAAAGCAAGAGGCTGCTTCCCTTGCAGTAGTGCCCTCGTTCAGTGTCATGCACTGCATAACATTAACCTTTCGGTATTGACAATACAGCGCGCCATCTAACACCGCCACGGTTTTTCCCAGTAAGGCTTGTGCGGCGTCACTGCTACCCGCTTTTACAACTGTACCTGCGCCCTCGTTACCCGCAGCGAGTGGTTTACCGACTCTGGGTTTAACGCGGCTCTCAATGCCTTTGCGTAATTTAGCGGTATAGGTCGTGTCAGCTCCGGTTCCAGTAGTTTCGCCGGTGGTCACGTCCGCTGGTATAATGAGGGTCATCTGATCGGATGGATTAATAGGGGTCGCTTCAATTCTCACTACCACTTCGTCTTCGCCGGGTTCGGGCACCGGTGCCGATTTCAAAAATAATTTTAGATGGCCATCCTCAGTAACTAATGATCTTAATTGCAGGCCCGATGTAATCGTGTCGTTGCTCATAGCGTCTGTCTCCTGAAAAAGTCTTTTTAGGTTTATGATTATTTTTTCGCTTAACAACAGCCTATCATCAACCGTCGCCAAGGTATCCATTATCTCGGGATGGCGAGAGTCTTAGGCCGCGCGCCAACTTGCTAGGTGGCAGGTGAGTTGACGGCATACGGATACTGGTAGGGTTAATGTCTGCTGTGGCAGTCTTGAGGTAATCGATCTGGTCTAACTATGATTGCGTGGTTGTTTTATGTTTAATACTGCATGGTTAGCTGCTTCAATCGATCTCTCAATGAGATGTGAGCGAATACTTTTTATAGTTGCTGTTATTGGGTTATGTATGAAATCGGTGCAAGGATGATAAAACCAAAGACACTCACAGTATTCTTGGTCAGCTGGGTATTGGCTGCTTGTGCCCAGATTCCTAATACCCCAGCCACTTACAGCGGCCCTGTCGCTCATCTCAATGATAGTATTAGGAAAGTGTCGATGATCAAGTGGCATTTTTATGAATTATCGATGGTAGATGATAGGCCCATATATGCCAGCTCTGCTTGCACTTACGACGGCGGTGCCAATAGCCAGTTGGGTTCAGGCGTGTGCAGAGGGCGTCACCCTGTGCCTGCGGGTAAGCGAATAGTACATATTCGCGCGGTCAATTATCTATCGGTGCCGTTTTTTTCACTATTCAATAACATCTACAAAGTTGAAGGCGATGTCCTTGTCACATTAGAAGCCGGTGCGGAGTATTTTGTGAAAGGTGAGCTTACACAAGGTGATGCCGCCGTTTGGGTAGAGGATGCGATGGGAGAGCTGGTGTCACAAAAAATTGAAACGCGATAGGACTTTACGTGGTGTTTGCTAACTGGTTTGATGACGACAGCTGGTTCTTACTTCGTGATAACATTGTTAATGGAAAATAATAGTTCAAAAGTAGTTTTCGGGCGCTTTCTTAAGTTTTGGCGCGGTGTCCATCATCTTAGCCAAGAAGATCTGTCGGATCGCTTAAGCAGCTCACCGCGGCACATCAGCCGCCTTGAAAACGGTAATAGTCGGCCCAGTGAAGTCATGGTGCTGGATATTGCTCGGGCCATGGGTCTGGGGCGGCGTGATGTAACCCATTTATTAATCGCCGCCGGCTACGCTCCCAGAGAAGAGCGGGTCGATTTCAATGCGCCGGAGTTAAAATGGCTTCGCAAGGCCTTGATGATGAATTTGCGGGCGTTAGACCCGTTTCCCGCCTCGGTAGTTGACAGCTCGGCCAATATCCTAATGGTTAACCGCGGCTGGGTAAGCTTTTACTCGCGAATAGTGAGCGACGAGGCGCTAGCATCGGTCACTAATTTTTACGACTTTATATTTAGTAACTCCGGTCCCGGTAATATCGTCAGCGATTGGCCGGACACCTTGTCCGCTATTTTGATGTCCATTCAGCAAACGGCTTTGTTCTCTGGCACAGACGTCGCAAACGACACCATAGAGCGTCTACAAGCCTACCCAAGTGTGCCCTCAGATTGGCCTCAGCGCGCCGCGCGCACCGAGCCTATGGCGAGTTTTCGGGTGCAATTAGACATTGATGGCGAGTTAAAGCGGTTTTTTAGTGTTGGCACCATGATGGGGGCTTTAGGGCCTAGCGCCTTTGCCTCTGAGCCCCAGCTTAGCATCATTACCATGTATCCTGAGGATGAGGCATACACCTTTGGCGACGTCTCAGATCAGGCTCTAGCGCACCCCTTATTGTTTTATTAGCCGCTAAACTGCCCGTCTATTTCATCTAGACATTGGGTGTCGTGGCGACTGAATGGTCAGTTTGTCAGAATGTACTTCTACAAAACAATGAGGTCAGATGATATGTCAGCGCCAATACTCTCTGAACGCGATATACAGTTTATGCTCTACGAACTATTTGATGCTGAAAAGCTCACTAATCGAGCTCGTTACGCTGATCATTCGATAGAGACCTTTAATGCGGCAATTAACACTGCTCAGCAAATAGCCACCAAATACTTTTTGCCTATTCGAAAAAAAATAGACAGTAACGAACCAACCTTTGACGGCGAAAAGGTCATTATGATCCCCGAGATCAAAGAGGCTTTAGATGCTGCTCAGGCTGCCGGCTTAGGTGCAACCACGGCTGATTTTGAATTGGGTGGCATGCAGTTGCCACCTATAGTGGCTGCAATGGTAAGTGCCTACTTGACCGCCACAGGCAGTACCACCATCGGTTATATGGCACTCACGTCAGCTAACGCCAGCTTAATTGAAGCCTATGGTAGCCCAGAGCAAATTAAAACCTGGGTTGAGCCGATGCACGCGGGACGATTTGCGGGCACTATGGCCATGACTGAGCCAGGTGCTGGCTCGGGCTTGGGTGATCTCACCACCAGCGCCGTTAAAGCCGAGGATGGTAGCTACCGTATCACCGGTAACAAAATATATATCTCAGGTGGTGATCACGACCTCAACGAAAACATTGTGCACTTGGTTCTGGCCCGCATTAAAGATGCGCCAAGAGGAACCAAGGGTATTTCACTGTTTATTATTCCTAAATTTCTTGTCAATGAAGATGGGTCACTGGGCGAGCGCAATGACGTTGTATTAGCCGGTCTATTCCACAAAATGGGTGGCCGTGGTCAAACATCCTGCGCCTTGAACTTTGGTGAAAATGGCGGGGCAGTGGGATATCTAGTCGGCGAGGAAAATCGTGGCCTGATGTGCATGTTCCACATGATGAATGAAGCCCGAATCATGGTAGGTACTGGCGCTGCGACTCTAGCTCTCACTGGCTACCAGTATTCTTTATACTACGCTAAAGAGCGCCCCCAAGGTCGTTTGCCATCGAGCAAAGACCCCTTGTCAGCGCCGGTTAATATTATTGAGCACGCCGATGTGCGGCGTATGTTACTTGCCCAAAAAGCCTACTCAGAAGGTGCCATGGCGCTGTGTTTGTTTGGTGGCCAATTAGCCGATGACAGCCATACCGCCGAGACAGAGGACGCTCGGAAGTACGCGCAGACACTGCTCGACTTTATTACTCCAATTGTTAAAACTTGGCCGTCTGAATACGGTCCCAAAGCCAATGATCTTGCCATCCAGGTTTTGGGCGGCGCGGGTTATACCAATGATCATCCGGTAGAGATGTTCTATCGCGACAATCGCTTAAACCCGATTCATGAAGGCACCACAGGCATTCAATCGCTAGACTTACTTGCGCGCAAGGTACCAATGAACAATATGGCGGGCTATTCACTGATGCTGGGTGAATTTCAGGCAACCATAGATCTAGCGTTAAAACATACTGCGTTGGGCGCGTTAGCACAGCAAATGGCAGAATCTGTTGCTGTACTTAAAAGCACCACTGAGTTCCTGCTAAATTCGATGTTAGATAAAAATATTGATATGGTCTTATCTAATTCGGTGAAATACCTAGAGCTATTTGGTAACGTGGTCATTGGCTGGTTGTGGCTCAGACAAGCGATTGTTGCGGTTGAAGCATTGGCTAAGTCGCCACACGAGAGTGACCGTAGCTTCTATCAGGGTAAGGTTCAGGCGACACGTTATTTCTTTAGTTTTGAGCTTCCTCAAATTCACGTTTGGTCTAAAATTCTGACTGATCTTGATAGTAGCTGCTATGACATGCAGGCCAGCTGGTTCTAATGATAATTAAAAAAATGAGGATTGCCCCATGGTGACATTTGTTGATAAAGAACAGGTAGCCGACAAGATCGGATTTGAGCCAGAGCCAACGGCTTGGTTTACTGTTACCCAAGAAACCATTAATAAATTTGCTGACTGTACCTTGGATCATCAGTTTATTCACGTCGATCCAGAAAAAGCCAAGGCCTCGCCCTTTGGTAGTACAATTGCCCACGGTTTTTTGAGCCTTTCTATGCTCTCGCATTTTGCCGAGGAATATAGTCTCATAATCAATGGTTTTTATATGGGCGTGAACTACGGTTTTGATAAAGTCAGATTCATTGCCCCGGTAAAAGTGGGTAAGCGCATTCGTGCGGTTCCAAAGATTTTAGACATAAGCTCAAAGAAGCCCGGTCAGTATTTATTTAAGACCGAGGTGACGATTGAAATTGAAGGTGAAGACAAGCCCGCCTGTGTGGCGGAATGGCTCAGCATGCAAATGGTTGCTTAAGGGATAATATAAAAAAATGACAATTAGATTTGACGGACAAGTAGCAATAGTTACAGGCGCAGGTAATGGCCTGGGTCGCAGTCATGCACTGGCTTTGGCTGAACGTGGTGCTAAGGTTGTTATTAACGACCTAGGCGCATCCAGAGACGGTAGCGGTGCTTCCTCAGACGCGGCTATGGAAGTTGTTGCCTTAATCGAAAAAAATGGCGGTGAGGCAATAGCTCACGGCGCCAATGTAGCCAACTTTGCCGAAGTTGAAGATATGGTTGCAAAAACAATGGCCAAATGGGGCCGAGTCGACATCCTCATTAATAATGCCGGTATATTGCGCGATAAGACCTTCGCTAAAATGACCTTAGATGACTTTAAACTCGTCCTAGACGTTCATCTAATGGGATCAGTAAATTGCTGTAAAGCGGTTTGGGAAATCATGCGCCAGCAAAATTATGGCCGCATCGTTATGACCACGTCTTCAAGCGGTATGTACGGTAACTTTGGCCAGAGTAACTATGGCGCTGCCAAAATGGCGGTTTTGGGCTTGATGAATACGCTAGTGTTGGAAGGTGCAAAAAACAATATTCGTGTTAACGCTCTATCGCCAACAGCCGGCACGCGTATGACTGAAGACTTGATGCCTAAAGAAATGCTCGATCTGTTGACGCCTGAAGCAGTGACCGCCGGCGCTTTGTTGCTGTGTCATGCAGACTCGCCAACACGTCAGATTCTCTGCGCAGGTGCAGGCGGATACGCAAGCACACGCTTGTTTGAAACCGACGGTATTTTTCTTGCTGCCGATAAGCAAACGCCCGAGGAAATTGCTGCTCAGTGGGATGCGGTTAACGACACTAGTAACCAGCAAAATCTCGAATCTGGCGGCAAACAAACCGAGAAATTTTTGACTAAAGCAATGTCTCAACTTAGCGCCCAGTCTTAAGATATTATTATATAATAATCATAAACCTGCGGTGTGGCAGGGACTGTCGCCGCACCCAGGATCTCTAACCAAACTGAGACCGATGTTATGAAAGATGCCGTTATTGTATCCGCCGCCCGTACTCCTATTGCCAAAGCTTATCGTGGTGCTTTTAATGATTTAGAATCGCCAACCATGACTGCCCACGCTATCAAGGCTGCCGTGGCTCGCGCTGGAATCGACCCAAATGAAATTGACGATTGCCTGATAGGCGCAGCGTTGGAGCAGGGCACGCAGTCCATGAACTTAGGTCGTATGGCCGCGATAGCTGCCGGTTTACCAACGACTGTGTCCGGTATCACTATGGACCGTCAGTGCTCTTCGGGCTTGATGGCGATTGCTACCGGCGCCAAGCAAATCATTATCGACGGCGCGCCAATACTTGTCGCCGGCGGTTGCGAGTCGGTTAGCTTAGTGCAAAACGAACATATGAATATGCATAAGCTGGTCGATCCAGCGGCGCTAGCCAATTCACCCAATATCTATATGGGCATGCTAGATACCGCTGAGATTGTAGCTAAGCGTTACGGTATCAGTCGCGATGCTCAGGACGAATACGCTTTGCAGTCACAAATGCGTACTGCTGCGGCTCAAGCAGCCGGTAAGTTTGACGACGAAATTATTCCAGTAACAGCCACCAAGTTGGTGATGAATAAAGAAACTGGCGAAGCCAGTAAAGAGTCGGTGACGCTGACCAAAGACGAAGGCAACCGTCCCAGTACTACGCTTGATGGTCTGCAGGGCCTGAGAACTGTTCGCGAGGGTGGTTGCATCACTGGGGGCAATGCTTCGCAGTTATCCGATGGTGCTGCTGCTGTTGTGTTAATGGATGGTACGCTTGCATCACAGCGTAACATTGAGCCGATGGGTGTTTACCGCGGTATGGCTGTTGCAGGTTGTGAGCCAGATGAGATGGGTATTGGTCCAATCTTCGCCATTCCAAAATTGCTCAAGCGCAATGGTTTGACTATGGACGATATCGGCTTGTGGGAGCTAAACGAAGCCTTTGCAGTTCAGGTGATTTACTGTCGTGATACGCTGGGCATTCCAAACGAAAACTTGAACGTTAATGGCGGTGCAATTTCCATTGGTCATCCCTATGGCATGAGCGGTGCACGTATGGTGATGCATGCCTTAATTGAAGGTAAGCGTCGCGGTGTTAAATACGTGGTTGTTACCATGTGTGTAGGCGGCGGCATGGGCGCAGCGGGTCTATTTGAAGTTCGTTAATTGCCCCTTTCGCGCTGAGCTGATTTAAGATCATATTCAGCGTGATCCTCGCCGCGACATCGTATTATTGGTGTCGCGGCGACGAAATCTCTCGTTATACTCGTTTTAATTTTTATAGTGTGTGAGTATTTTAAATCGCTAATCACTGCCTTTGTGTCTGCCCTCGATTTTCGCGTGTCCGCAAACTCCTCCACATAAGCCTTTTCTAAGCTCAGCGTTAAGTCCAATTCAATGTGCTGGTCTAAAAACGATGCGGCATCATAGCGTGCTAATTCCCGTTTCCGTAGCGGTCGTCATGATAATTCTGCCGTAAAAGCTGGCAGCTTTTGGGTGATTTCCCTAGAATAGATCATCAATTTTTTTGGTGACAACTCTAGGGAAGCTATAATGACCGATCTTGTGAATTATCAATGTGAAGGCAAAGTTGCCACTATTACCATGCAAAATGGCAAGGTAAACGCGATGTCTCCAGACCACATTGCGGCCATTAACGGCGCTCTAGATCAGGCTGAGCTAGATCAGGCAGCAGTGGTGATGATTGTTGGTCAGCCAGGCATTTTTTCTGCGGGTTTTGATTTAAAGGTTTTTCAAACAGATGCTCGCGCCGGCATTGAAATGGTTAGGGCCGGGTCTACCCTATGTCGCCGCTTACTCGCTTTTCGAGTACCGGTGCTGGGTGTTTGTACTGGTCATTCTATTGCACAGGGCTGTTTTATCCTGCTGGCCTGCGATTACCGTATTGGTGTAGATGGTCCATTCCTGCTGGGACTTAATGAAGTTCAAATTGGTATGACCATGCATCACGTGGGTATTGAATTGCCCCGTGCACGTTTAACGCCGTCATACTTTCAGCGGTCCGTTAATACCGCCGAAATGTTCTCACCAGAGGATGCTATTGCCGCCGGCTTTCTTGACAAAATAGTCCCTGCAGAAGAGCTAATGGCCGCGGCTACGGCCGAAGCAAACCGCTTGGCCGGTTTAAATCTGCTGGCGCATCAAGCCACTAAGCTCAAGGTGCGTGCAGGTTTGTTACAAACACTGGATGACGCCATTGCACTAGATTATCAAGAGCAAATAGCGCTATTGGGCTAATGCCCATATTGCCTTTAAAGCCAAGCCAGTATGGCCTAGGTTTTAAAGGCAATAACAAAGCGCTAATCAGCTTCCCAGCCTACAGCATGCAATGCTAACTAAGCAGTTAAATGTGCGCAGTGAGATCAGCGCAGTACAGTCAAAGCCCTATAATTTTTCTATCTTATTTGCGTTAAAAATCACTCATTTTATGTCATTGCTAAACCGATCGTTATGCCGCGCTGTGATGGAATTCACTGAGTCATTCGCTAAACGCTTAAGCTGTTTTGGGGCATAGTATTGATGCTACAGCAGCTGTTCCTCACAATCCTGAAACGCCTAATTCGCGGCATTCGCTATATCGGCGCAGCCATAAACTCCAAGATCAATAGCCACTGGCTATTTAGCTCACCAAGTGACATCCTGAATTATTGATCTATTTTAATGCGGATATACGATCAATAAACATGAATGTTAGGCAAAAATAAAGGGAATTAGTCTTCACTTTTCCACGGCTTGCTGAACCACTGTGGCCGAGTGCCAAAGATATCAAATTCACCCTGTGATTCTTATCAATTCGGTAAATAATCTATGCAGCTAAAGTTGGCAGACTATAAGGCCGGCAAGGATCGTGCGGCAATAGAAATGTTGATGGCGCACTATGCCATGGACCCCATGGGTGGCGGCCAACCCTTGCCCAGTGATGTGTTGGGTAATCTCTGCGATACACTTGCAACAGTGCCTAATGCCGCCACGCTTTTGATTTACGATGATCAAAGCCCCGTGGCATTGGCTACCGCTTTGCAGGGTTTTTCAACCTTTAAGTGTCAACCGCTGCTAAATATTCATGATGTGATTGTGTTGTCCGAGTATCGCGGGCTTGGGCTGGCTAAGCGGCTAATGGCCGAGCTTGAAAGTCTGGCTGTGGAACGAGGTTGCTGTAAATTAACGCTAGAAGTATTACAGGGTAATATTGTTGCTCGGGCGGTGTATCTGGGCTGTGGGTTTGCGGCCTATGAACTTGACCCACAGCAGGGCCATGCCCTATTTTGGCAAAAAGACTTATGTGCTAAGAGCTAGCTAATGCAGTGGCCGGCCGTATAGTGGCGCGTAATGCTAGGCAATTATAAATTCGATGATTAACTTACTATTTGATCAAGGTTTGGGTATCTATGAAGGGTAAAATTCTCGACTTTAACACCGCGTCGGCGCAGGGTGTTATTGCTGGTGAAGACGGTAAACGTTATCGCTTTGTGGGTGTTGAATGGAAAGGTCAAGACGCAGTGCGCGCAGGCCAGCGTATAGATTTTGTTGCCAATGGCGAAAGCGCTCAACAACTATACTTAGATATTACTATTAGCCCTTCATCATCCATAAAAGTTGCTGCTGCGCTATTGGCATTTTTCTTTGGGGCCTTTGGTGTTCATAAGTTTTATCTTGGCTACAAGAGGCAGGGTGTCATTATGTTGCTGACCTTTTTGTTCGGCTTTATTTTGCTCGGTTTGCCATCTATGGCTATTATGATCATCGCGTTTATTGAATTCATTTTATATATTACAAAATCAGATGATGACTTTGAGCAAAGCTATATTGTTGGGCGGCGACCTTGGTTTTAGTTTAAATCCTACGCCGATTATGGCTATTGTAGGGTGCTGGATAACCATGGGTAATCGCTGTTACCTTGAATTACTGATCAATTAAAAGGTGTGGGGTTTATCTCTTTTAGGGCCGGGCCCTCATTGTTGCGCACCACTGTATTGGCAGATATTGGAATCTGCTTTGTCCCCAATACTAATCCAGTAGGTATAAGCGTCTTCGCGTTATATGCTTTTTGCTTGTCTACTGGCTGCCTAGTAAAACTCCTGTTTATTGGTTTGGAGCACTGTGTTTTTAAATGCACATAGAGCCTAGTTATGACATACAAACGTATCGTAATCCTCACTGGCGCCGGTATTTCTGCGGAGTCAGGTATTAAGACCTTTCGCGCCGAAGATGGTTTATGGGAAGAGTTTCGCGTTGAAGATGTGGTCACCCCAGAAGGCTTTGCTGGCGATCCGGTGTTGGTTCAGTATTTCTACAATGCGCGCCGTGAACAATTACTAAGCGACGCAGTAAAGCCCAATAGCGCTCATTTCGCCTTAGTTAAACTCGAGAACGAATTTGACGGCGAACTGTTAATTGTCACTCAAAATATCGATAACCTTCACGAGCAAGCAGGGTCTAATAACGTTATTCATATGCACGGTGAATTATTAAAAATGCGCTGCGCGTATACCGACACAATATACCCAATAGAAGGAGATATAAGTGTTGATGATCGCTGCGAATGCTGCGGTCTGTGCGGGGCATTGAGACCGCATGTGGTTTGGTTTGGCGAGATGCCTCTGCAAATGGAGGAGATATACCAGGCTCTGGAAAACTGCGATTTATTCATCGCCATAGGCACCTCGGGTAATGTCTATCCCGCTGCGGGTTTTGTTCGGCAGGCGGTGGTGTCTGGCGCAAATACGATGGAAATAAATTTAGAGCCGACTGCCGTAGAGTCCTTTTTTTCCGAGCATCGCTATGGCCAAGCAAGTACATGGGTGCCAGCGGTAGTCGCAGATATTTTACGTATGTCTTTATGATTTTATGGCCACATAGTCATACACTAAGGTTTTGTCAAGTTTCCTGTTGAAACGATTTATAGATATAAAAAAGTTTTTTTATAAATTATAAAAAGGTCTATTAAGTCACTTATAAGGTCACTTTTTTTATACTAAATTAGCACGTTAGTCGGTGTAAGTGAGTCCGTGATACTGGCACTGTAGTTTCTATTTTCGGCAAAATAAGCTATATTAATGCATAGATTGGGGCGCACTAATCCGCTGAATTCCACCCTAGTGAACCTTCATGAGTCGCAATGTCTCACCTAGTGTTTGGTCGCTCAATCTCTTGCAAACAGGACTGTCTAATAGTCTCAGTTCACTGAAAACTCGCTTCATATGAAAGTGCAGCTGTCTAGGTTAACCATCAAGGAGAACATTGAATGTCGATCAAATCAGAAAAGCAAATGTCAGACGCGGTCGCTGCCTGGCTCGAACCCGACATGGATTCAGTGAAAGGAACCGAAACTCCAAAGGATCCCACTAAAGGCTATATTGCCCTGCTTGGCTGGAGTGTCAATGCGATTAAGGCCGCGCAGAAGTTTGACCGCCGCTATATTGTGGTGGCTCCAGATTGGGCTGCAGATTTCTGTACAGCCAATAAGATTCCTTTCATTGTATGGAATTTTACCCGCTTGAATGATCGCTCTATGGAAATTGCTCAAACCTTAAAGACTGAAGGCGTTGATGTTGCCATACCATTATTTGAGGAAACGGTAGAATGGTCCGGGGCTATTAACTCAGTGCTGCTCGACAGTCCTCGTATGTACGGTCAGTCCATTCTATTTCGTGATAAGGCTTTAATGAAGCGTCGCGCTCAGCTTGGCGGTATTCGCGTTGGTATTTTTGAGGAGGCACATGAGAAAGAAGATATTGTTCGCTTTATGAAGCGCGTCAATCAAACTCTGCTTAAACTTGATGGTGATCCGGACGACCCTATTCACGTCAAGGCATTCGATAAAGCCGGTTGCCTAGGTCACCGTATGATTCGCACGGTAGACGAAATCGACAACATTCCTGACGAAGAGTATCCACTGCTGATGGAAAGTCACTTGGATGGCTGGGAGTTTGCTGTTGAGGCTTGGATTCACGACGGTAAAATTCAGTTCCTTAATATTTCCGAATACGTAACGCTGGGCTACTCGGTATTTGTCCCGGCCACTGAAGAGCTCGAGAGCTGGCGTCCGGCGATTACTAAGCAGATTGAGCTGCTTATCAAGACTTTCGAAATTAAATTTGGTCTCATTCACCCCGAGTATTTTGTAACTGCTGACGGCGAAATGTACTTTGGCGAAGTTGCCTATCGTCCGCCAGGTTTTAAGGCTTTTGAACTTATTGAGAAAGCTTATGGATTCAATGCGTATCAGGCATCAATGTTGGTCTTTGATCCTAATAGTACCAAGGAAGAGGTAGATAACTTTTTTCCTCGCGAGGTGGTCGACGCCAAGGGTTACGCAGGCTGCTTCGGCGTGTATCCGCGACGTCGGGTGATCAGTAAGTTGGAAATGCCTGCTGAAACCATTGAGCATCCCTATTTTGAATCTCACGAGTTGCTTGCACCGGCAGAGGAGACGGTACCAGATCGGGCAGCCTTTGGTACTCATTGGGGTCTGATCTTCTTTTTTGGTGACGATCCTATCAAGATGTGGGATGTACTGAAAAGGCAGGAAGATTTAGACTTCTACATATAGAGTGCTGGCGCAGTGAGCTTGGTTTTCCAGCGCGAGGCTAGGCTCTGCAGTGGTTCTACGCTTAGAGCGTTTGCCCTTTCATAACTTCTGTTGTTTTCGTTTCAGGTATTAGATCCGAACGTGACTGTTGTCTTTTTTAATATTTTTAATATTTTTACTAATTTTTTTATTTTTTATTTTTAAATTATTACTGTATTTTTAGAAGAATATTGATTCAATTGAATTGCTTGGTAATCATATGATTATCTTAATACGTCACTGAGCTTTGCTACTTTTTATTTTAAATGGGCTGTGTATGAATTTTAAGAAAGTAATAACGGGCTGTGTTTTTTTTATCATCATGCTTTGTTCTTTATTATCGTATGCAGAGACCGTATGGATTGACGTGCGCAGCGCCGACGAGCATATGATTGATAATATCGAAGGCGACACTCGTATTTCACATAGTGTGATTGTTGCCGAGACAACTAAAATGTTTAGCGATAAAGATACCAAGATAGGCTTGTACTGTCGCACTGGTGGTAGAGCCAGTAAGGCAAGGGCGTTATTACTTGATGCTGGATATACTAATGTATTTAATGTTGGTGGGTTAAATGACGCGCGTAAAGCAAGAGGCATGACCGAAGCGCAGTAAATTTCGGCCGTTGCTAAATAAGTTATATAAGGCATACGCTGAGTATTGGTAAATTATTTTGCTGCGCAAGGTAGCTGTCACCCGCTAATCCATTATCTAACGAGCAATGCAGTATGTGCGAATTACTTGGAATGAGTGCCAATGTTCCTACCGATATATGCTTCAGCTTTGCGGGTCTTAGCCGCAGAGGCGGTGAGACTGGTCCCCACGTCGATGGCTGGGGCATCGTATTTTATGAGGAAAGTGGCGTCAGAGAGTTTAAGGACTATATGCCAAGCTGCCGCTCTAACCTTTCGCAGTTTTTAAGTGATTACCCAATCAAGAGCCATATTGTGATAAGCCATATTCGGCAAGCAAATGTGGGCGGTGTGGGGCTTGAAAATACGCACCCATTTCAGCGTGAACTGTGGGGCCAAGCCTGGAGCTACGCGCATAATGGTCAGGTGCCCGCTGCCGTAAATCTGGAAAATAAGCAGTTTTCAGCCATAGGTAGTACCGACAGTGAGCGTATATTCTGCTGGCTAATGGACTCCTTGGCGACACGCTTCGATGCGCCACCTGAGCCGCAGGTGTGGGCGGACTATTTAAGCGGTTTGTGCGAATCGATAAATATGCTTGGTGTCTTCAATCTATTGCTGACCAACGGTAATGCGCTGTTTTGCTTTTGTTCCACTAAACTATGTTGGATCACTCGGCGTGCGCCGTTCGGTGTTGCCCACTTGTCAGATAAAGACCTAAGTGTCGATTTTGCACAAGTAACCACAGATAACGATATTGTGACCATGATTGCCACTCAAGCTCTGACCGATAATGAGGCTTGGTATACCATGGCGCCGGGAGAGTGTCGGCTATTTGTGGCGGGAGAGAGCGTTTGGGAATGCAATACCGCTGCGGTTTCACATGCCAGCGCAGCATGGCAAGTAGATTGACCTTAAATAATATTCAGTATGGGGAAGTGGCCTAGCCCCAATGTACCAGCTTTACTATTTGGCGTATTTGGCGTATTTGGCGATCATCCCTGTGAGCAGAGCTGTCGAACAATGTATACAGCGTACTCGATATGCCTTGGCCTTTGTCAGACCGTGATATAGTCGCGCGCAGCCAATTGACGATCGACGGCGAGCGCGGTGTGGTCACCCTCGATATTGTCTCTGATGCATCGCGCTCCTCGCTTCAGGAACATATTCGGGCTGATGCCAATATCCGCTATGTTTTTTGTCGCCTTGAGGGACACCTGACCGAGGTGGTCTATACAAATCACACCAATTTAAATGGTGGGGTACCGGCGAGTTTATTTAATTCACAAGTGGTCTCATCGACTGCAAAAGAGATGTCGGCGCTCAAGCGTTTTGTTGAGTCTTAGTGAGGCTGACACTCATACCAGCAAGGGAATATCATGGTTAAACGCGCAGAGCTTAGCGGCGCACCTGGTCACTATCGTATTTCTGAGCTGGTAGAGAAGTCGGGTGCCACTCGGGAGATGATTAAGTACTATCTGCGCGATAATTTATTGCCCCCCGCTATTAAGCCACGTCCGAATCTGGCGCTTTACTCAGATCAACATGTACAGTTGATCGCCGTGATTCAGCGTTTTCAAAAACAAACAAGGCTGTCTCTAAACCAGATAGCAGAAATTATTGCCGAGCAAGATTATGATCCTCGGCGTTTAGAGATACAGCTGCTCTCCGGTAAGTTTAGCCGGCAGCACGGAGGCACTATTAATCCGCTGAAGGACGGCCAAAGTCCTAGTCAGCGGGGCTTAAATTTTAGCGATCAATTTGTTGCTGAGCTTC
>JBKEFB010000069.1:0-15073 GCA_046712405.1 Zhongshania sp.
TCATACTAAATACGCTGACTTGCAGGTGCGCAACTTCGACGGCACCAAGATTTTCGTGACCAATGCTGCTGATGCAACGACCACTGGCTTCGAGTTTGACTTCTTCTGGTTACCGCCGGTGCCATACGTGTCTATCGGCGGTAGCGGTGGCATCGTCGATGCCAAGTACGCGGAATATCTATGTGCAGTACCTGTAGCGGGCACCGCTTCAGGTACCGGGGATCCATCTTGCTATAACGAGAATACCGGCTCCCAGGATGAGCCAACTGCCCCCTCATTTCAGGATCTTTCTGATCAACCGTTGGCATTTGCTCCTGAAATGAGCGCCAGTCTGTACACATCACTCGACATGCCATTATTCAATACCGGTATTAATCTTCTTGTTGGTGTGGATGCCATCTATCAGGGCAAACACTTTACCGATACCGACAATGACCCATTCTCCAAGCAGGAGGCAACCACCAAGGTCAACGCGCGTATCGGTATCAAAGAAGAAGAGGGTAGATGGTCATTGATTTTCAATGCGAAGAATCTGACCCGTCAGAAAGAAAACGTGTTGACGCTGGATCAGCCGTTAATTTCTGGCAACTACATATACGCTTCGCTACCGGATGAGCCTACCTATCACCTGGACTTCCGTTATACGGTCCAGTAATTCTGATAGGAGAATTATCTGATGTTTAAACTTGAGCCTAATGCCAGTCATGTCATGCCGGCGCATTTTGGCCCGCGTTACACAGGCTCGGGCACCTCCGGTTGATATCACGATTTCACCTCGATGGCGCTATATGCCGGCGCTCGGCGGGAGGAGGTCTAGTACGTGGCAGTTCACTACACTTCCCTCGGAAACCACAATCACTGAGACACAGGTCGGCAAAGGCTCGATTGATTGGCAGCAACTGACCTGGGAGCAGAACCCCACGCTATTTCATGAAGCGAATGCGCTCGCCGCTTTACCATTATTGGAATACTTGCCTGCAGTGGTTGCCAAGATCAGTACAAACGCGGTGTTGCCTGTCCGTCCGACTCGAGCGCTGCGGTGATGCCGATCGAAGGCATTGGCACCGTCTGTTTCGACGGTGTCAGCCTGACACTGGTGGTGTATATCGTGACCTTTTTTTTGGTTTCAGCACCTCGCATCTGACGTTGCTATCGACGGCACCGTTGATAGGAATGGTGCTGGCTTCTAATATTGCGCAACTGCTGTCTCGGCGAGTTGACAAGCGCTTGTCGGCGGCACGCTCTGTGGCGGCCGGTGCTGGAATCGCATCAATTCCGATGTTGCTGTTTTTCGTAGGCGGGCTCGATGCGTTTTTCATAGATCAGAAGGTGACACTGGTTTATATCACCAGCGGTTGCTCACAGGGTTTTTATTTCGCCTTTGCCATACTGATGGGTTCGATGCTATCCGACACCGCAGAACAGCACGAACTCAACAGTGGCAGGCGCGAGGAGGATCTGTTTTTAGCGGTCCGCTCTTTTGCCACCAAGGCGAGCTTTGGACTGGGCAGTTTTTTCGCCGGCATCGCGTTGGATCTTATTGCCTTTCCGCGCGGTGTGGCCCCGGAAGCGTTACCCGCCGGCGCAGTCACAAAGCTCGCGATTCTGGGTGGCCCTGTATTGACCTTATTGTTTGTTTTTGTGCTGGTCATTATCTGGCGCTACACCCTTGATGCGAAATCCTACGCGCAGATTCGCGCTTCGCTAGACGAACGTGAGACGCTGGGCGCTCAATAAAATAGTAATTGGTATTCTACACAAGAATATTCTCTCTTGGATTTCCTGATAATGCGGGGCTTATAATTATTATTGTACAAACGTATTGAACACAATTAAAAGGAACGGCTTTTAACATGATTATTGATCCCCTTGCCGAATATCATATGCCCGTCTTCTTTGGGCCTTTGCCCCGTAAGGTAACAAGAAGGCGATACAATGATGTAACCACTATTGCGGTCTCTTATCTCACTGACCGCGAACAATTGGCCAAGTATCTTCCGCCATCTTTTGAGGTCGGGGAGTGGCCGATTATCACTGTCTCCTATGCCTGTAACAAAGAAGTTGAGTGGCTAGCTGGCCGATCTTACAACCTGGTCGGTGTGGCTGCATCGGTAAAATTCAACGGCAAAGAAGATCAGTTGGAAGGGGCTTTAACGCTGGCGATGTGGGAAAATCTGACCGACCCTATTCTCACCGGTCGTGAAATCAAAGGTATTCCTAAAGTCTATGCGGATATCCCCGACCATCAAGTTATCAAAGGTCAGTGGCAGGTAAACGCCAGTCATTTTGGCAACCAGATTCTGACAATAAGCGCCGACAAGCTGGTGCGCCAAAGTGAACAGGAAATAGTCGATGCCAAAAAAGCCATGGCGGGGAAAGACAACTGGATGGGATACAAATATATTCCGAACCCGAATGGTTTGGGTGCGGCCATCAGTCAGGCAACGCTTTTTCCCTCTGAAAATATCGCTAAAGAAGTATGGCTGGGACAGGGTGAAGTTCATTGGGAGCATCTGACCTGGGAGCAGAACCCGACCCAGTTTCACATTGTTAATGCCCTGGCGGACTTGCCGAATCTTGGCGTTGTTTACACTGCGGTCACCAAAGGCACTACTGACCTTGAGCCAGAAGGAAAATCCGTACGGGAGATAAGATAGCCTTTGTCACAAAGCTGATCGTATCGAGCGCTTTATCTACCACCAACAGACGTGACCTACACATGAATAAATCAGATCTGCCCTCCGCTATCGAAAATAAAACTATTGAACAAGTGACTATTCTTGGGCAGGGCGTAATGGGTGCTGATATCGCCATTATATTTGCCATCGCAGGGTATAAAGTTACTGCAGTAGATCTTTTCGAAGAGCAATTAGACAAAGCGGCAAAGAGAGCCGAACTCAATGCTATGCAGATGGTCGACGGGGGCATTCTGGATAAAGATACAGCAGAGCGTGCGCTACAAGTTATTCAACGCTCAACGGATTGGGATGCGGCCATTGCCAATGCTGATTTCATTATGGAAGTTGTGCCTGAAGATATTGCTAAAAAAAAGGCGGTTTTTAACCGCTGCGATAAACTCTGCGCCCCTGACGTTATTATAGCCTCCAACACATCTTCTATGAGTATCACCACTATTGCTGAAGAGATGACCTACCCGGAAAGGGCGATTACCACACACTGGACTATCCCTGCCCATTTAAGCCCGTTGGTGGAAGTTGTGTCCGGCGTGCACACCGTCAAGGCGACGGAAGAAAAAGTCATGAGTTTGTTGCAGGGGATGGGAAAGCGGTCAATGCTCTGCAAAGACACACCTGGCTTTATCCATAATATTCTTCAGGGCGCGCTGATTGGTGCGGCCATGGGGCTCATGGATTGGGATATCGCCACCGCTGAGGAAATTGACGAAGTGGTTAAAAACGGATTCGGTCTTCGATTAGCCAGCGTAGGGCCAATTCAATTTATGGATATGGTGGGGTTGGATTCAATTGTCAATGTTGGAGAGTATCTTGCCGAGGTAAATAATGACCCCAGTTACCGATCGCACCAACGTATCCGCGATAAAGTGAACAATGGCGATTTAGGTGTTAAAACCGGCAAAGGATTTTATCAATACCAAAATGCCGGTTCAGATGAATTCTGGGAAAAGATCAACAGCAGTATTATTAAAACATTGAAGGCAAATTCCTGAAAACTTGCGATGAACCTTGCTCGTTGGCAGGTGTGTGCTGTGATCTCAATCTGCCTACAACTGCTGCCCAAGCTCGGCTAAAAACTCAATGCGCTCGGTATTCACAGCGCCGTGCAGCTAGCCAATGAAAAAGGTTATGAGGCCGGGAAATACGCCGCCAGTTTGCCACTCGCCCATGTGTTGTTCGTAGTGGTTCGGCTTCTCGGTGCCAAAGTCGAGGAAGTCGATGGGTGAAAAGTCACCATCAATGGCATAAGGTGCACTTAATTCTGACCAGCCCACAATGATATTAGTATTGAGTGATTCAAAAAATGACACTATGCCGAAATCTTTTGAATACTTGGCACTGGCCGATGCCGTGTCTTGGTCAGAGAAAGTATAAGTGTTCATCGACGTAATATCGTTGAACTCATTTGTTTCAACATCAGGATCTTGTTTGCGGAATTCAGCTAAAGACTTCTCACTTGCCTGTTTTAGCTGGGTAATTAGACCAAGTTCACCTTGGCGTGACGCCCATGCATTAACCAATAGACCTGAGCTCGCGTTAATAAACCACTTCGCCTTTGATTCAAGAACGGCCAGAGGCATTATTGGATGTTACGCGCACCATAATTTCAGCGGGTGACAAAGGTTCCGCGGTAGATGCTTTCAAGGCGCAATATCGTATAAAAGCGCTGCGTAAAGCTGCGACTGCGGTATTGTCGAGTGTGGACTGTTTGTTAGCACCAACTGCCGGCCGACCCTACAGTATCGATGAAGCGAATGCCGATCCCATTAGGCTAAATAGTAATTTAGGTTATTACACAAATTATATGAACCTATTTGATTTGGCCGGTGTGGCAGTGCCCACAGGGTTTACCGAGAGTGGCTTCCCCTTTGGTTTAACATTAGTCGGCGAGGCATTTAGCGATCGACGGCTATTGTCTGTCGCAAACCGCATTCAGCAACTCTTTAAATTACCACTGGGGAAATCCCAGTCCGATTATCAAGCCTTGTCGGCCGCGTCTGCGAATAACTCACAGCGCATTGCAGTAGCGGTTTGTGGCGCGCATTTGCAGGGGCAGCCGCTTAACTGGCGGTTGACCGAGCGCGGCGGCGATCTGCTCTCGCAAACTTTGTCGTTACCAACTACAAACTTTATGCCCTAGCCGGTGGTGCGCCGTTTAGGCCGGGTATGGTGATTGCGCTGCAAGGCGAGGGCTGCGCTATTGAAGTAGAAGTGTGGTCAGTACCCTCCATCGAATTCGGCAGCTTTGTAGCGGGCATTCCTGCGCCTTTGGGTATCGGCAAAGTCAGCTTGCAAGATGGTAGTCAGGTGAGTGGATTTATCTGCGAGGCGTCAGGTCTAGCTGGGGCAGAAGATATCAGCCATTTCGGTGGCTGGCGGCAGTATCTGGCCGCAAAGTAAGCCCATGAGTAATAAAGGGCTAAAACAAAATTAGTAAGGTTCTCGGCGGCGATAGCGCTGGAGGTGTGACCACAGCAATATCGTTATCGATTATGGCGGTATACGCTCGGCTAAGCATTTAGCGCCACGCGCAGTCGAAAGTGTCATTTCCATGCTTAGATAAAATAGTCTGAATAGAATCAGAGCAGTTTTTAAGTAAAGAAGATACGCTCGTTTAATAAATGCCGCCAATTATCGAGCTCATGGATGCCGAGTTTTATCTCGGTAAACGCTTAAGTTGTTTATTGCGTAATGGACCGTGAGTTTGAAGCAATGTTAAGCACCCAAGCAAGCCAATAAGTTGAGTAACTGACTCTCCGTTGGCGTTGAGATGTTAAGGTCTTACTATCAGTCATAAGTCGAAGGTATACAGTAATGGAAATGGATGAATCGATTAACATATTTGGTGAAAAATTAGAGACGTGTGGAGAAGATCCTATTACCGGCTTCTACCGCGACGGGAAGTGCAATACGTGCAAAGGTGATGTTGGTTCTCATACTGTTTGTATTGAAACGTCGAAGGAATTTTTAGAATTCACAAAGCTAAAAGGCAATGATCTATCGAGCCCGGCACCTGAGTTCGGTTTTGAAGGTCTAAAGCCAGGCGATAGTTGGTGTGTCTGCGCCTCGCGATGGTTAGAGGCGATGGAAAGCGGCATGGCGCCGAGACTGCATCTTAAACGCACTCACATTAGGGCGTTGGAGATTGTCCCAATGGAGTTACTAAAAAAATATGCAATGGATTTAAATTAGCTTTAGTCACGCCAATAAAAATAGATTTTTCCTGTGGCCGAACGGCCAATAGCCGCGTTACTTGCGGGGGAAACGATATTGGCTAAGAACAATTTGACTCAGGTCATAACTGGCGGACCCCAATAAAAGGAGTAGCTGTTAGCTGAAGCTGAGCTCTTGAAAACAATGTTTGGGGTTTTTTATAAGGCGCAAAATAGAACGCTCTACCGAGCGAGTAACCCGCAGCTACGGTATTGAATCTATTTGACGGACGCTTATGGGAGGTGGCGCTCAAATCTGCCATGGCGTGTCGTAGGTTAAATTCAGCTTGGCGTTTATTTTAGCCACCTAGCGCTCATTGCTGGTCTGAGCATGCCAGCGGCTTAAGCCAAATGGCGTGCAGATTACGATGTTCGTGACGCCTGAAAGCAGCGTCAACAGTTAAAACCTATCAGCGCGATTGAAAAATACAGTTGGATAGCTGGGTCTGCTACGACTAAAAAGGTAGGTGTTAAAAACACTTTCACTACCTAAGGGAAATAATCCTATGTCAAATAATAAATGTCCAATGAACCACGCTGCAGGCTCTGGAACGACTAATCGCGATTGGTGGCCAAACCAACTGCGGGTAGATATATTGCATCAGCACTCGGCCAAGTCGAATCCTATGGGCGATGATTTTAACTACGCTGAAGAATTTCAAAGCCTTGATTTAGCTGCTTTGAAAAGTGATATTGCGGCGTTAATGACCGACTCCCAAGACTGGTGGCCTGCCGATTTCGGGCATTACGGTCCTTTGTTTATTCGGATGGCTTGGCACAGCGCAGGTACCTACCGGATTGCTGATGGTCGAGGCGGTGCCGGCACTGGTAGTCAGCGGTTCGCGCCACTCAATAGCTGGCCAGACAACGGCAACCTTGATAAGGCGCGCAGGTTGCTATGGCCGGTTAAGCAAAAATACGGCAAGAAAATCTCTTGGGCTGATCTAATGATTCTCACCGGCAACGTGGCTTTAGAGATAATGGGCTTTAAAACCTTTGGTTTTGCCGGCGGTCGGGAAGATATTTGGGGGCCTGAGTCAGATATTTACTGGGGCGCTGAAACCGAGTGGCTTGATGATAAGCGTTACACCGGTGATCGAGTGTTAGAAAATCCACTTGGCGCGGTGCAGATGGGACTAATTTACGTGAACCCACAAGGTCCAAATGGTGAGCCTGATCCCCTAGCTTCGGCAGTCGATATTCGTGAAACCTTTGCCCGTATGGCGATGAATGATGAAGAAACTGTTGCCTTAATCGCTGGTGGTCACACTTTTGGCAAAACCCACGGTGCTGGTGATGAAGCTCTTGTTGGCGCAGAGCCAGAGGCGGGAACCATTGCCCAGCAGGGCTTTGGATGGAAGAGCAGCCACCGCAGCGGTAAAGGCACTGATGCTATTACCAGCGGCTTGGAAGTGACATGGACCAGTACACCCACCCAGTGGGGTAATAACTATTTTGAAAATCTGTTTTCCTTTGAGTGGGAGCTGACCAAGAGCCCTGCGGGCGCACACCAGTGGCAGCCTAAGGATGGCGCCGGAGCGGGTATGATTCCCGATGCCTTTGACGACACTAAACGTCATGTACCCACCATGTTGACTACAGATATAGCGCTTCGTGTTGATCCCGCTTATGAGAAGATCTCTCGACATTTTTACGAGAACCCTGAAGAGTTTGCCGATGTGTTCGCCAGGGCGTGGTACAAATTAACCCACCGCGATATGGGGCCACGGGTTCGCTATCTCGGCTCAGACGTATCTTCAGAAGTGCTGATTTGGCAAGATCCTATTCCAGAGGTTGATCATGCGCTAGTAGATGACGGTGATATTGCCGCGCTGAAAGCGAATATTGTCGCTACCGGCTTGTCGGTTGCTGAGCTGGTATCTACCGCGTGGGCCTCGGCCTCCACTTTCCGCAGCTCTGATATGCGCGGTGGTGCAAATGGCGCGCGTATTCGTCTGGCGCCGCAGAAGGACTGGGAGGTAAATGAGCCTGCTAAATTGGCTAAGGTACTAACAGCGCTCGAAGGTGTTCAGAGTGAGTTCAATAGCGGCGCGAAAAAGGTATCGCTGGCAGATTTAATTGTGTTGGCAGGTAGTGCGGGTATTGAACAGGCTGCCAAGAACGCCGGGCACTCGGTGACTGTAGCTTTTACGCCAGGCCGGATGGATGCGTCGAACGAGCAAACCGATGTCGCGTCATTTGCAGCGTTAGAGCCAATTGCCGATGGCTTCCGTAATTACGTAGAAGGCAAGTACGCGGTGGCTTCAGAGGCCTTGTTGATTGACCGTGGGCAGCTGATGACATTGAGTGCGCCAGAGCTGACTGTTCTTATTGGCGGTATGCGAGTATTAGGAGCCAATGTCGGTCAAACTCAGCACGGTGTATTCACCAAAAATGTGGGTTCACTCAGTAATGACTTTTTTGTGAATTTGCTAGACATGAGCACCGAGTGGAAGGCGACGTCAAAATCTGAAGAAGAGTTTGAAGGTAGGGACCGCAGCACCGGCGAAGTGAAATGGACGGGTACACGGGCTGATCTAGTCTTTGGCTCTAACTCACAGCTACGCGCATTAGCAGAAGTCTACGGCAGTGCCGATGCGCAGACGCGCTTTGTAACTGACTTTGTGGCGGCGTGGACTAAGGTGATGAACCTAGATCGCTTTGAACTTGCCTAGCTTAGTCTGATCTTTAAAAACCCCCGGAATTCCGGGGGGTTTTTTTGATTAAAAGGTAATGATTTATTATTTTCTTAAGTATGCCGGCGCCTTTAATAAAAACCTTTCAGGTGTTTTAAAATCGGGATCTAACTTTACTTGATTATGGGCATCACAGATCTCATATCCCTGAGCGACAATGCCTTCTGGCGTTTGTTGATTTGGTTTCAGAAACATCCCATCGGTTGCAAAGATAGCACTGCTGATATTTACACCGTCGTCACGGAGTATTGGCGGCTTGGGGTATCGTCATGGTAAAGCGCTAAGGCATCTGCGGTGACGGCGCTTTGCTTGCACTATGCATTCTACTTTGCTATCGACCGCAACATTGGCGTCGTGGAAAATTGCTTTGCTGCGATTTTCTTCAATTTCGGCAACAACGGCATGTGCTGCAGCGAACGAAGCGCCGATACCATCTCCGCTGCCACCTTAGGCATTGATGACGACGGCCGACAAAAGCCAGGGCATAGCTGCGATCTAAGGCATTTCCGGCGCCAGGAACAATGGCTCTTTTTGATCAAAATGAATGGTCTTGCAGCCTCCGTCACGAATATTATTTTAACTAGAGCAGCATTCTTGGGTCTGAGGGTGTATAAATCGAAGGTGTCCAATTTATGAAAGGCTATTCGATATGTATTTATTCCCGCGGGTATTCATTGACGACAGAGGGGATTTTTAATGAATGCTCTAGAGTCGGTATCTGAACACTGCCCATACTGCGGCGAACCTATTGAGTTGTTGCTGGATATGTCTGCCGGTGATGATGAGTATGTGGAGGACTGTGAAGTTTGTTGCCGGCCAATGACTGTGGCGCTCTCCTTTGATGAAGAGTTCGGGGTCACCGCCCGAGTCTATGCCGAGAATGAGGCATTTTGATGGTTCGTCGGCGCTGACTCCAAGGCGTTGTTGGCGTGAAAGCGGCGGTTCGCCGCTGGCAAGGTCATCGTAGAAAGCGGGCCCAATAACTGTGATTTTGGCGAGTTAGCAGCGGTTTAAATACTAGTGCGGCGCGATATTATTCTATTTCTCCAAGTTCACGCAGTCTTTGATACATCGGCTTCAGTTGCCGCTCAAACTTCTGCCACTGGTCGATTCGGCCGGTATTGATAGGTGATCTTACTTGCGTGGCGGAGGTCGTTCTGACTGCTCGGGGATTATTGTAAAAGTGCAGGCACTCTTCTTCCCATGGCAAGCCAATAAATGCCAGTAGCGCCTTAACTGTGGTTTCGTAATCGCTAATTAAGGTTTCATATTCAAGAAAGAAAACTTTGTCTGGCATGACTTTTTGCCAGTAGCGGTAAAGTTCGGCGGCGCCATGATAGCTATCAGCTAATTCCTGCTGGTCGTAGGTGAAGCGCAGACCGTCTGCAAAATATTGGCGGTAACATCCCCACAAATTATCCATTGCATTTCGCCGGCAGAAAATAATTTTGCCCTCTGGTTTGGTAAGGTGAATCAATCCCAGGGCCTTATAATTTTGAAGATATTTGTCAGTGAAAAATGCCGTGCCATGAAGATTCTTGGTCATTGATTGATAGCTTTCGCCAATACTATGCCAGTCCGCTGGGCTCAAATCCTTTGCCCACAGAGGAAAGGGCTTGTCGATGCGTTTTTGCTGCAACAACGCAGCCGCTGCGCGGGGAAGTGCGTTTAGCTCATCGCCGGCGGTAACCATAGAATGCGTTGATAAAATCTGTTCTACCAATGTGGTGCCGCTGCGTGGCAGACCACAAATAAATATCGGCTTGGCGCTGTGTGTTTTGACGTCTAGTGGCGCTTGATTGAGGGTGTCAGCACTGAAATGGATGGGAATATCTTGCACCTGCTGCATTTCTTCGGCGTGGTTATACTGAAGTAAGCTGCGTTTTAATGTTGCGCCACTTTCGGTGTGCAAAAATTGTTTTTCACTATTTTCACGAAACTCGTAACCGCGAGCCAGTGCATAGTGCAGCCGGGCTTTATTCTTGGGAGTGAGTGACGGCTTGCTTAATACCGCCTCCATTTTTTCCAGTTCGGTATCGCTAATGTCGTGGAATAAATCGGATCTATTCCAGTACGCGTGGCCATCTTGTGGGGCTAGTCGGATGCAGCGATTAAACGCTTCCAAGGCGTCAGTCATATTGCCCATTTCTTTTAGAATTACGCCACGATGATTGATCGCAGTGGTATTGGCGGGTGCTAAACGCAGGACTTTCGCAATTGATTGCAGGGCCTGCTCGTGCTGATCTAGCAGGCGTAGCGCGGTTGCTTGCGAGAGTAGTGCGCTGATGTCACGAGGTTTTCTAGTTAAATGTTCCGCCGTGGCCGCGGCCAGTCCGCTATAGTCGCCGGCTTCGGTGAGGCCCTGAAATAGCAGGGGCCAGACGCGAGTTAGCTGGGATATTTGTGCTAGTAGCTGTCGGCTCAGAACAATAACCACCGGCCATTTACCGTCGCTCGCTAACTGCGTAGCAAAGTTGATGGCTTGTTCGGCGGGCATGGAGTTTTTACCCGGTCGGCCAGGAAGGCTGATGCTGACGATTTTGCGCTCGTGTTTGTCGACTGCGGATTTACTGGATGATTTTTTACTAGTCATTGGTGCCTGTAATCTATTAGTAAAGAATGTTGGTGTTGATGTTGGTGTTGGTTCCGGTCGAGCACTGAGTTTTTTATTTCTAAGTTTCCGGGCGCCTAGCTTCCTAGGTTTAAGGTTTCATTGTAACGGCTGGTTTTGGCGGAGGATACCGCAAGGCGGGAATTTTACCCACGAGTTATGACTTGTAATAGGTGCTAGCTGCTAGCCGTGTTTTCTAGAAAATATTAATGAAAACAGGCGCTTATTTATAATTTTTAGCTCGTCTAAACGGAGGATGGTGTGTCTGGGGGGCATGTGTGAAAATTTTTGACCATATAGAGCCATTATAAAAAACGCGTCCCAAGGAGAATAACAATGAGTCAGGTAGCGCAAGTGCCGCGCCAGCCGCATATTATTGAGGCAGCGGAATTACCCGATCGCTACGCCCGTGGTTGGTACTGTCTCGGTCTGGCGAGTGAATATACTAGCACGCCGGTTAAACTTAATTATTTTGGTACGCGTCTGGTTGCCTATCGTGGCGAAGACGGCGAGATGCATATTCTTGACGGCTACTGTCCCCATATGGGCGCTGACTTGAGTGAAGGTTGTGTGGAAGGCAATTCTATACGCTGTCCTTTTCACGCTTGGCGTTGGGGTGCAGACGGTGTTTGCGATGACATACCTTACGCCAAACGTATTCCAGTTAAAGCGGTGATTCGCACTTATCCGACCTTAGAAGAAAACCATTTGCTGTTTATGTGGTTTGACCCAGAAGGTAAACCGCCGATTGAAGAGCAGCGTCCGCCGCTCATCGATGATTTGTTTAGCGATGACTGGACGATTTGGCATATGGACTTGATGACCATCAATACCAATGCTCGAGAGCTTATCGATAATATGGCAGATGTAGCGCATTTTGGTCCTATCCATGGCGCGCCGATACAAGAATTCAAGAATATTGTGTACAAGCACACCTACCGCCAGGAGTTAACCGGTGGTTCAGAGCTGCTGGCTGAAGACGGAGGCTTGAGTTCCGAGGCGACCTACCACGGCCCTGCGTATATGAATACGTTTATGACGGGCAAAGCTGAGGGTATGGACATTGCGTCACGCTTACTGGTGACCCATGTGCCGATTAATCACGGCAGTTTTGATTTACGATTTGGTGTAGCGGTGAAGAAAATTGCCGGTATGAGCGACGCGCAGAACGACGAAATGGCGCGCCAATATGTTGAGCAGAACCGCACCGCATTCTTTCAAGATGTGCATATCTGGCACACCAAAACACGGGTAGATAATCCAGTGCTGTGTGACGGCGATGGGCCTATCAATCGCTTGCGCCAATGGTATAACCAGTTTTACGTCGATGCCGTTGATGTGCCCGAAGCGTTTGCTGAAAAGCGTGAATACGTGGTGGATTACGCAATACGAAATAGCTGATAAATCGAGAAAATAACAGGAATTAGTAATGGATGTTCGCAGCTTAGCTTATGTGGTTATTGAGTCAACGAACCCGGAGCAGTGGTTAGAGTACGGCAGTAATATTTTGGGGTTAATGGTTGCACCGACCATGCCCCAGGATGGCAATGTGTATTTGAAGATGGATACCCGGCCCTACCGGTTTGCCATTGTGAAGTCAGATCAGAATCGACTGGCTCGCTGTGGCTGGGAGCTGGCAGACGAAGCCGGTTTTACCACCGCAAAGGCTGAGTTAAAGGCGGCGGGTGTGGCATTTGAAGAGGGTTCTGAGGCGGACGCAAAAGCACGTCGGGTGCGCGGCTTGATTCGCCTGCAAGACCCCTCCGGTAATGGCCTTGAGCTGTTCTGGGGTGGCGAGCTGGATTATGCTAAATTTATATCGCCAAAAGGTATCTCAGGTTTTGAAACCGGCTTTAACGGCGATATGGGTTTTGGCCACGCGGTGCTGCCTGCGGCAAAGCTAGGTGAGACCCACGATTTCTACAAAGATCTGCTAGGCTTTGGTGATAGCGATTATATGCATTTCAAATTTTCGCCAGATGCTGCTGATCCGGGGCAGGGCCTGCATTTTATGCACGTGAATAATCCTCGTCATCACAGTCTGGCGCTGTATGAAGATCAGGCTAATCTTGTCGGCTGTGTCCATTTGATGCTAGAAGTAACCGATGTTGATGAAGTGGGTTATTGCTTGGATCGTGTTGGAGCGGCAGAGATCCCTGTGGTGTCTACTTTGGGTCGTCATACTAATGACAATATGTTGTCTTTCTATATGGCAACGCCCACCGGTTTTGCCATGGAGTTTGGAACTGACGGTCTGCAAATGGATTGGGATGGATTTACCCCAACCGTGACTAGCCTGCCAAGTTTGTGGGGCCATAAATTTAATATGCCAGACGCGTAGTCTGGATTTGGTTTTTACTGCGACGGATGGTCGTATCGATTTGCGTCATGGTTGGGCGAGTTACAATATGATGGTCGCCTTGCCAATAGAATGAGTAAAGGAGAAATGTGATGAGCGTAGCGCAAGCTAAAAGTGATCCAAAGATTTTTTCAGTTGCCGACATGATGACGGCGATATTCGAGATGCAGCCGCGTTTGCGCGAGCGGGCGCAAGAAGCGAAAGAACTGCGCAGAGTACCGCAGGCTTCTATAGACGAATTGCAGGATATCGGCTTTTTTCTTGCCTTACAGCCTAAACGCTACGGTGGACTTGAGCTGACACCACAGGATTTTTTCCGCATGCAAATTGCCTTGGCCGAAGGCTGTATGTCTACGGCGTGGGCGTGTGGGATTATTGCGGTTCATGCTTTTCAACTTGCCATCATGGATGATCGCGCTCAACAGGCGATCTGGGGTGACAATATTCACACTCGGGTTTCGTCATCCTATGCGCCGATGGGTAAGGTGACCGCTGTTGACGGTGGCTTTAAGCTTAGCGGTCGCTGGGGATGGTCTAGTGGCAGTGATCACTGCACCTGGGCTTTGCTGGGCGCAATCATTCCCGGTGACGGCTACCGGACCTTTTTGGTGCCCAAGAGTGATTACAAAATTATTGATACCTGGCAATCTATGGGTTTGCAAGGCACCGGCAGCAATGATGTTGCGGTTGATGATGTGTTTGTGCCGGACTATATGACGCACAAGCAAACTGACGGTTTTGCCTGCACGAATCCCGGACAGGCGCTCAATACCGCGCCATTATATCAGTTGCCCTGGGCGCAAACGTTTATCCGCGTGGTATGTACCCCGGCAATTGGTGCGTGTAAAGCTGCGATAGAACTCTATAAGCATGCGGTACTGAATAAGGCGAGTGGTGATCCTACTAAACTTGCTGGTGATACTCAGGTTCAAGAGCGGATTGCCGCTGCGGTAAACGGTATTGATGAAATGGAGGCGCTGCTATTTGGTAATTTCGATACTATGATGGCCATGGCTGAAGCAGGCCAAGCTATTCCGGTCGAAGACCGCGCTCGTTATCGCTATCATGCATCGCTGGTTATCACTAAGAGCATTGGGATTATCGACTCACTGTTTGAAGTGGCCGGTGGTCAGTCGGTGTTTCTTGGTAGTGAGATTCAGCAGCGTTTCCTTGATATTCATACCGCCAGAGCCCACGTTGCGAATAACCCTACCAGCTTTGCCCGCAATCTTGGTGGTCTGGGTTTGGGTATCGATAACGGTGACTATTTTCTTTGAATATGTTTTAGCGCTACACCGAAACCCGGCTCTGCCGGGTTTTTTTATGTTCAAAATTTAGCTGGCTGTTTATTATTGAATAGCGGCGGTCATAAAACCACGTGTTTGCTTAGTCGCTGTCAGCGAGTTAGAGGTGTAACATAGCGATTTTCCTCAATATTTATTCAAAGGATAGCGCCATTCATGCGTCGAACTAAGATTGTGGCCACGGTCGGACCCGCT
>JBKEFB010000070.1:0-14337 GCA_046712405.1 Zhongshania sp.
CGTCCGTGGTTGCTAAGTCTTTACATAAATTACTGGCATACAAAGACGAATATGAAGTGGCACGCTTATACACTGATGGCGAATTTTTGAAGACGCTCAACAACGCTTTTGAAGGTGACTATAAATTACAGTTCCATTTGGCGCCGCCTTTACTTTCGACGGTCGGCGCAGATGGCTTCCCGGTGAAGCGAGTTTTTTCAACTTGGGTGCTAGTGGCCTTCAAGGGACTAGCTAGGCTTAAAGGGCTGCGCGGAACAAGATGGGATATATTCGGCTACAGCGCGGAACGCAGAGCAGAGCGGGCCTTACCTCTTGAGTTTATTGTCCAGCTTAATACCGTCTTACCCAAAATTAGCAGAGACAATGTGAGTATCGCCATTGAGCTATTCCAGCTGATTGATGACATTCGTGGTTATGGTCATATAAAAGCGGCGGCTATTGCTCAGTATCGTGTGCGCCGCGATCAACTTATTAAGCGTTTGACTGGCGATATTGTGCAGTTAGTCGATATTCATAATGCCGCGTGATTAACGTAGTAGCGGTCTAGTAGGAGTGCGGAGTGACAGTCTTTAACTCGCCATATTTTGACGATCATGAGCTTATTGTGTTTAAACATGATGCACGCAGTGGTCTGCGGGCGATCGTGGCTGTGCATAACTCCAATTTGGGGCCGGCCGTGGGTGGTTGTCGAATGTATCCCTATGCTAATGATCACTGCGCACTTGATGATGTGCTGCGACTATCTAAGAGCATGACCTATAAGTCGGCTCTGGCGGGGCTGCCCTTGGGTGGCGGTAAGGCGGTCATTATTGGTGATCCAAGTAAAATTAAATCCCGAGAATTACTGTTGGCGATGGGTGGCTTTATTGAGGATCTTGATGGCCGCTACATCACCGCAGAAGATTCCGGTACCACCGTGGCCGATTTAAAAATTATCGCAGAGTCCACCTCCTATGTATCGGGTATTCTTGACGGTGGCCGCCATGGTGGTGATCCCTCGCCCTATACTGCCGAGGGCGTATTTCAGGGAATAAAGACGGCTTTAAAATTTAAGCATGGAAGCGCTGACTTGGCTGGTATTCGCGTCGCCATACAGGGCGCGGGTGCGGTTGGTCGGCATTTAATTTCGCTGCTGATTTTGGATGGTGCGAATGTTTTTGCCGCCGATATTAATGCGCGCAACTGCGAGTTGGCTCTGCTTGCTGGCGCCAAGATTATCGCCTGTGATGCGGTGCTCGGTTTTGCGGCTGATGTATTAGCACCTTGCGCGATGGGAGCGGTAATCAATGCTGATACCGTGGGAGATATCCAGGCAGGTATCGTCGCTGGCGCGGCCAATAATCAATTGGCCGATGCGGAGCAAGGTGAGCGTTTGCGGCAGCGAGGTATTTTATACGCGCCCGATTTTATGATTAATGCCGGTGGCATTATCGATGTTTACTACCAGCGTGCGGAGGGCGGTTCTGCAAGTACATCTGCACATATAGCGACTATTACTGCGTCCTTGACTGAAGTCTTTGAACGTTCCGCGGCTAGGGGCGTCTCAACTGCGGCCGTTGCTGAAGGCATGGCGGAAGAGCGGTTTTTACTCGGTCAATACGCGAAAGTGTCTTAATTGGAATAACAACCAATACAGGCAGCCTACTTTCCCCTGTATCAAGCTAATAGAGACTGATTCGCGAGTTCGGTAATAGTCGGCTAATGTCTAAGGCGGAGCTAAGCAAGGTCTAAGTCATAAGCTCTACAAGCGATTCAGTTTTCTGATGCAAACCAGAGCTGCAGCCATTTTCAGCTGCGGTTGGATGTAAAAGCCTTGCATACGATAACGATAAGTAAAAGTGATTATGGGAGAAAATATTACCTTGAACGTGTCGATGGTTGTGCAAGTTGGCCTGTCTATTGCTGGGTCATGTTTGAAGCTGGGGGCATATCTGCCAGACAAAAACGATTATGCGCTAACACAACGCGAAACTCAGAGCTGCCTTGCGCTTTTTTAGTGCGCAATGGATTTTGAATAAAATAATGTTCAGCAAGGTGTTTTATAAATGACGAAAGGTGCAGGCAAGGGATCTGGCGGTATCGATTGGAGTCAGTACAAAGGCAGTGATTTTTTTGATGAAATGATAACTCCCAAAGGAGGGGCCCGCCGAGCAAGCCAGCGCGTTGTTAAATACCTAGGGGGCCTGAGTCGCGAAGAACTTGAGAGTCGGCGAGTAGCAGCAGAGAGCACCGTGCGCGATATGGGTGTGAGTTTTACGGTTTATTCCGATGGCGAAAATATAGATCGCTCTTGGCCTTTTGATCTTATTCCTCGCGTTATTGGTGCCAAGGAGTGGCAGCAGACCGCCAGCGGTCTTAAGCAGAGAGTGCGGGCGTTAAATCTCTTTATAAATGATGTATATCACGAGCAAAAAATATTTAAAGACGGTGTGGTGCCGGCCCACCTTATTAAAGAATCGAAAAATTTCCGTCCAGAATGTGTGGGAATTACACCACCGAAAGGCGTGTGGGCACATATCTGCGGTTGCGATTTGGTGCGTGACTCTGATGGCAAGTTCTATGTCTTGGAGGATAATTTACGGGTGCCGTCAGGCGTAGCTTATATGTTAGAAAATCGCGAGATAAGTAAGCGTGTTTTGCCTGAATTATTTGAGACCAATAATATATTACCCGTCGATGATTACCCGACAAAATTATTTAATATGCTGGTATCAGTGTCGCCTCGCAAAGGACGTCAGCCTGAAATTGTCATCTTAACCCCTGGTATTTATAACTCGGCCTATTTTGAACATGCTTATTTAGCGCAGCAATTAGGTGTGGAATTAGTCGAGGGCAGTGATTTATTTGTTGATGAAGATGACTGCGTTTATATGAAAACTATTTCCGGCCTCGAACGAGTCGATGTGGTCTATCGCCGGATAGATGATTTGTTTCTAGATCCAGAGGCTTTTCATCCCGATTCAATTTTAGGTGTGCCGGGTATTATGCGCGCTTGGCGGGCAGGTAATGTCACCCTGGTAAACGCACCTGGCGCGGGGGTGGCCGATGATAAAGTGGTCTATGCCTATGTGCCAAAAATGATTGAATACTATTTAGGTGAAAAGGCAATTTTGCCCAATGTTGAAACCTATCTTTGCGATGATCCTGAGCAGCTAAAATACGTTATAGAGAATATTGAGAAGTTGGTGGTAAAGCCTGCGAATGAGTCTGGTGGCTACGGCATGATGGTGGGTCCGCATGCGAGCAAAAGAGATCATGAGGAGTTTCGCAAATTAGTGCAGGAAAACCCTCGAAACTATATTGCCCAGCCGACTTTGAAGCTGTCTACCGCGCCTGTTGTTACCGGCCAGGGCGAAGCGGAACCGCGCCATTTAGACCTGCGGCCCTTTGTGTTGCAGGGTACTCATTTGGCGGTGACAACGGGTGGCTTAACACGGGTGGCTTTGAAAAAAGGCTCACTTGTCGTTAATTCCTCACAGGGTGGTGGCAGTAAAGATACTTGGATTGTGGCGGACGGGGGCTCAACATAATGATGTTATCGCGAGTCGCAGAGCGTGTTTATTGGTTCGCGCGCTACCTTGAACGCGTGGAAAGTATGGCGCGCTTAATACAGGTCTATACTGGTTTATTATTTGATTTACCCAGAGATACGGGCATCAGTTGGCACAATCTGGTTATTGCCAGCGGTAGCCATGTCGAATACAACCGGCGCTTTACAGTGCAAGATGAAAAGCGGGTGGTGAAATTTTTACTTGAAGATGTTAGTAATCCGAGTTCTTTGGCGTCATCGCTGAAGATGGTTAGGGAAAATATTCGCACCACTCGCGACATGGTGCCTCAGGAGAGCTGGGAGTTGGTCAATGAATTCCAAATCTTTGTGTCAGAAAATATTTCTCAGGGTTTAGGCCGCCGTTACCGGCATGAGTTTCTGGAAGAGATTATTAAGACCTGTCAGCAGATTAATGGCTTGATTGCCGATACCATGCGGCGTGATGCGGCGTGGCATTTCTTAAATATGGGTCGCAGTTTGGAGCGCGCAGATATGACTATCCGTATTCTGGAGGCGGGTGCCAGTATGTCCAGCGATCTCATCGAAAGCGAGTCTAATCATGTGCTGGATGTGGTCTGGGGAAGTGTGTTGGGGACTTTAAACGCTACCATGCCCTATCGTCGCACCATGAAAGTAGCGATAAATGGCGATGACTCTGCGCGGTTTTTGCTGGAGGATACCCTGTTTCCCCGCTCTGTTGCCTGCGGTCTGTTGCGAATGCAGGATTCAGCTAAACAATTGCCGTCCAGTGATTTGGTGGTTACCGGCTTAAACCAATTTCTGAAAACGGTTACCGACGGCAGTGATTATAGCGAGGTCTCGACTAGCTTTCCGGTCTATCTTACCGAGCTTGAAAAAAACTCCATGGTCGTCCACCAGACTATTCAAGATACCTGGTTTCAGCCAGCATAAAGCCGGTTATTAGGTATATCTCACCCAAGCAAGTATTTGCCCAGGTATGGGACTTACGGTAATCTTCTCGCTCGTGATTTGCTGTTGGTGGTGGTCGCTATTTCCGCTCTTATATCGTGCATAATCATTGCTTTACGATTCGGGAATTGCGGCTTTACCCGTGGTGATGTTCCTTCTATCTCGGGTGATCTTGTTACTCGACGCACGCTTCTGGCACCTCATCCATGTTAACTGAACGCTTTGTTTATAAACCGCAGCATGACCAATATGACGAGGTCATCGGGGCAGACGGCAATATTCGCGAACACTGGCACTATCCCATGCGGGTACTTAATGCCATGGGTATGGATGCCCTACTTGAGCGGCAACGCACTGCCAAACGAATACTCCGTGATGACGGCGCTAGCTACAGCCCTGGCGACCAGCAAAATGTTAGCCATACATGGAGCTTAGATTTACTGCCCATGATTCTATCGAGTCAGGAGTGGGAATTTATTGAGAATGCGCTTCGTGAGCGCTCTGAACTACTCAATCTCATTCTTAGTGATCTCTATGGTGAGCGAACGCTGATTCATAACAAAGTTATCCCGCCAGCCGCCATTTTTAGCCATCCTGGCTTTCTTCGCGCCTGCGATGGTATTCGGCTGCCTGGAGAACATCAGCTTATATTTCATGCCGCAGATTTAGTGCGCTCTGCTAGCGGCGAGTGGTTGGTGATTGGTGATCGTACTCAGGCACCGTCGGGTACGGGCTATGCTTTGGAGAACAGGACAGTATTGCGACGGGTAATGCCGAGCTTGTTTCGTGACGCCCATGTTCATCGACTGTCTAATTTCTTTCTGCAGTGGCGTCGTAAATTAGCCGAGCTTAGTCCAACTAAGGACGCGCCTTTAGTGGTGTATCTTACCCAAGGTGCGTTTAAAGAAAATTCCTTCGAAGATGCCTACCTCGCCAATTACCTTGGTTATCCCTTAGTGCAGGGGCGTGATTTAACCGTTCGCGAAGGCGCACTCTGGTTAAAGTCCCTAGACGGTCTGCGCAAAGTGGATGTGGTGCTGCGCCGAATAGACGACAGCATGGCCGACCCCGTGGTGTCGCGAAATAGTTTTGGTCAGGGCGTTCCCGGGTTAACCGAGGTGGCTCGAGCGGGTGGTGTGATCATCGCCAATCCGTTGGGGAGCGGGATTTTAGAAAGTCCGGTTTTAGCTAAATATATGCCGGTGATTGCGCGTCACTTTCTCGGTCGTGATCTGCGCTTGAACTCGGTACCTACCTGGTGGTGTGGAGATAAGGCAGATTTAGAGTATGTGAAGAGCCATTTTGATGAGCTACTTATTAGGCATACTTGCCGTATACCCGGTCGTCACAGCCTATTCGTAGCTGAGTTAAATACCCAAGAACGCGCTGATTTGTTGGCGAAGATTTTGGCAAATCCAATAGATTATGTGGCGCAAAGTGCAGTGCGTCCGTCTCAGACTCCCGCATTGGATGGTAAAGTATTTAGTAGCCGCCCCTTGGTGATGCGGGGCTTCACGGTGGCCAGCGGCAATTCTTATAGCGTTATGCCTGGGGGGCTCACGCATATTGGCACCCATACCGACACTCAGCATATTGTTAGTCAATACGGTGGCGGTAGCAAAGACACCTGGATCTTAGCGTCTGAGCCGGAAGTAGAAGACAGCGTTTTTGAACCTGAAAAACTAATGCGACAAAAGATGGATCGCAATTTCAGTTTACCAAGTCGCGTTATTGATAATTTGTTTTGGTTTGGTCGCTATGCCGAGCGGGCCGAGTCGGGCTTGCGTTTGGTGCGTACTGCTTTTGAAGAGCTTAATAGCATTGAACCGTTGTCGCCGGATAATCGCCGCGTATTATTGCGCTCAGTCACAAAGGTCACCGGCACCTTCCCAGGCTTTACTGCCAAAGATGCCGATTTTGACGCGCCGGAGCACGAGTTACTCGACATTGTGTCCAATCGATCTCGGCCCGGGAGTATCGCGCACTGCTTGGAAGCTATTTTGCACTCTGCCGACGGGGTTAAGGAGTTGCTGTCAAATGACATGCTGCGCTTAATTAACGACATTCGCGATGGCATGGAATACCTCAATAAAAATCTTGAAAGTAGCCTGCAAGCTGCGCCAGAAGAATTACTCGACCCACTTATTACTAGCTTGCTGGCGCTGTGTGGTTTAAGCCAAGAAAGCATGGTGCGAGGTCGCGCCTGGCGATTTATGGAAATGGGTCGTCGTCTAGAACGCGCGCAAAAAACGGTTGAATTACTTAGTCATATTTTGGTCACAGACAAAGGCGATGGCCAGAGCGTGCCTTTGTTAAAGCCGGTACTGGCGAGCTTAGAGTCACGTATTGTGTATAAGCGTTACTACCGCAGTGGATATCGCTTAGATAAGGGCATGGAGCTGTTGTTGTTTGATCGTCAAAATCCGCGGTCAGTCATCTTTCAGTTGGAAAGCCTTCGCAACCACTTGGAAGACGTGGAAGGTCACAGTCAAAGCGTGCAGCTAAGCGAAGATATGCGCTGCATTTTACGCGCGACCAATAATTTATTACTCACGCCATTGGAAGAAATCGCGACGCGAGATGATAAAGCTGGAGAGTATTTAAATTTAGGTAAGTTACTAACGCAGTTAGACGGGGATCTTAAGGCGGCCTCACAGGCACTCGCAGATCGCTATTTCGATCATACATCGGGATCACAACCTGTTGAGATGAGCGGTAGAGGTGTTTCATGAAATATCGGGTAAAGCACTCGACTCGTTACGAATACGCCGGTCAGGTGAATCAGGGTTATAACGTGGCCTATTTAATTCCCCGCGAATGTAATGGTCAGCGGGTCAATTACAGTGATATTCGTATCATTCCCGCGCCGACAAGTAGAATTAAGCGCGTTGACTATTTTGGCAACGTGGTGTGTCACTTTACCTTGGAAAAACCGCATCACTCACTGGAGGTAATAGTAGATAGTGAAGTTGAAATAGCGCCATCTGAGCCGCGCTTGCTGAGTGGTGGGATTACCTGCGCAGAGGTTTTGCTCGCTCTAAGTGCAGGAGCTGGGCAAGAGGATATGTGTGCCTCTGAGTTTTGTTTTAATTCGCCGATGATTGCTGTCACCCCCCAGTTGGCCGATTTCGCCTGCGATTTGTTTCGCCCTAACCGGCCTTTTATTGAGGCGGTAAGCGCTTTAAATTCCCGCATTTTTAAGGACTTTAAATACGACCCAGGTTTCTCTACGGTTGCCACTCCACTCGATGAAGTCTTAAAAAATCGTCGTGGGGTTTGCCAAGACTTTGCCCATTTGGCGATTGGCGTCTTACGTAGTCTTGGCTACGCCGCGCGCTACGTTAGTGGCTATCTTGAAACGCTGCCGCCTCCTGGACAAGTAAAAATGCAGGGTGCAGACGCATCTCACGCTTGGTTTGCAGTCTATATTCCCGGCGATGAATGGCAGGATTTTGATCCTACCAATGATGTTATGGCGGCAGATCAGCATATTACGACAGCCTGGGGACGAGACTATTCGGACGTGACGCCTTTAAAAGGCGTTGTGTTTGGCGGGGGCGGCAAGCAGACATTATCCGTAGCGGTAGATGTTTCTAGGGTTGAGTTAGGCACTGCCATTGGATTCGCTGCCACTCCAAGTTCGAATTCGCCGCCGTCACAGACTCAGTCGCAGTCATAGCTAGGTATAGCAATCGATTACTTATAATGCGGTCGATTACTATTATGGTGATCTTGCGATGCGCTATTTTCTTTTGCGCCGCCTGTACTCAAACACATCGTGATCATGACGCAACACCGGTGTTTACAGGTAATTATTTTTAGAGGGCGCGGCAGGTTTATAGCGACAAATAAGCGCGTTCGACGTATTGTGCTGGCCACAATTGTTGCGTAGTGGGCTTGTTCCTTTCAATCCCTAAACGTTTGATCATTCATAGGTAAGTGAACGTGTCGAAGTTTTTCTTTAAAGGTCGCACCGATCCGCGACAAAACCATATTAATCATGGTTACCAGACTAAGGCTATGACGAAAGCCGGTAGTAAAAAATATCCCCTGAGCCTGCTGGTCACGAGTGAGGCTCGTAAACAAGAAGTTGTGGTGATGTTGTCAGAGGCTAATTTGCACGGCGAAATTTCTGTCGATCTCAGCGATGCGGCGGTGGAAGATATCAGTGCGCTGACTGTCTTATTAAGTAAGACCGGCACTCAGGTGGTTGAAAAATTACCTGCTAGAAATGATCCCTGTCAGTGCGGGAGCGGTAGGAAGTACAAGAAATGCTGCGGCATGGCCTAAGGGAGATACTCGTTTGCTGTGGTCGCTGCGACAACAATAACGATTCAATTACAGATTTTGCTTGGCCCTTAAAATGATTTCGCTATATTCCTGCGACAGCGCTTGTGGTGCAAATGGGCTGATATTACTGCCGCCGGTATTACCAGGTGGTACTAGGCCAGTGGCTGTTGTGCTCAAGGCCCCTATAATTCTAAAAAGCTGCCCCAAGACCTCGCGCCAACGGCGCTGACGTAATCCCCATATCAACATTAAGCAGTGTACTTTGCTGTGCTGGTAGGTCGACTCCTGGCCGAGCACGTGGGCATTTTCTAGGTGTTTGAACTCAATCGCAGCACGGTTGCCACGTCTGGCGCTGGCAGCCAGGACCAATTCTTTGTCGACATGGGGTGCGATGTTTCGGGTAAATGTCAGCATAATTACTATCCGCGATAATGTTCTTATCTGAATGCCACGATATTTTAATCTTATTGCTACCGCAATCCCTCAGGTTTCTGCGCCCACTATCTCGTCTATCCGTGCGAGGGTGATTAATGGCGATAGCTATTATTATCATCTGTTAGTGCTTTGGGCGGCGGTTTTGCGCTATCAATGTTATTCCAAGTCTTGAATACAGATAATAAGACGCATAAAAAAGTAAAAAAAAAGGAGTCCTGATGCTTTTAGGTGATGATTGTATTGCGCTGGTTACTGGCGCTAGTCGTGGTGCAGGTAAAGGTATTGCCGAGGCGCTGGGCGATGCGGGCGCGACCGTCTATGTGACCGGTCGCAGTCAAACTGAGGGCGATTCAATATTGCCGGGAACGATTTACGCAACAGCAGAAGAAATTAGCCGGCGCGGCGGCAAGGGTGTCGCGGTGGTATGTGATCACAGCAATGATGATGAGGTTGCTGCGCTGTTTGCGCAGATTGCGCGCGATCACGGCAAACTTGATATTTTAGTGAATAACGCCCTCTGTGTGCCTGATGGTTTGACCTTATCCGGTCCCTTTTGGGAGAAGCCCTTAAACCTACAAGATATTTTGAATGTCGGTTTGCGGTCCAGCTATGTCGCCTCGTATTACGCGGCGCCGCTACTGATAAAATATGGTGGCCTAGTGATTAATACCTCGTCTCCCGGCGGGCGTTGTTATATGCATGGCCCGGCTTACGGTGCTGGCAAAGCAGCAGTTGATAAGATGGCTCACGATATGGCGGTAGATTTTAAGCCGCATCAGGTCGCGGTTGTTTCCCTATGGATGGGATTGTTAAAAACTGAGCGCACTCAGGCGGTATTTGCTGCCGAACCGGAGTTGTATAGCCATTTGCTAGATATGGTGGAATCACCTGAATTTACTGGTCGTGTTATTGCTGCTTTAGCAGTGGATAAGGCCCGTATGGCGCGTACCGGAAAGATCTGGTTTGCTGCAGAGCTTGGCGCTGAGTATGGTTTGGTAGATATAGACAGTCGCCTGCCGCCATCGCCAAGATTGATGTTTGGTGATGAAACCCAGTTCAGCGATATCGTCATTCAGTAGTGGGCAGTAGCTAGCTGCAGCAGCTGTCATCCATTTGAGGTATTAGGGTGTTTGGCCCAAACCGTTACCATTGCGGCACTTATAAAGTGTTGATCGGCGTGCAGTTTGGCGGCGATTCAGACACCTGGAATCTGCTAAATTTGCTACTGGAGAACGATAATAATGGCAGCGTTAGTCGCGGGATTACCCGAGCAAAACTATGCGGATCTGCCTAATGGCCAGCGCGTGCATTATTTAGATAATGGCAGTGGACCGGTAGTGGTGTTTTTACATGGTAGCGGCAGTGGCGCTAGTGGCCATAGTAATTTTAAGTACAACTACCCGTATTTGCTTGAGCAGGGATATCGGGTGATTGTGCCAGATTTAATTGGCTACGGTTATTCTGACAAGCCCGCAGACGTGCAGTACCACCTCGATTTTTTTGTTGAATGCATTAAGCAGCTGCTTGATCAATTAACAGTGAATTCCTGCTCCTTAATTGGCAATTCTTTGGGTGGTGCTATCGCCATTAAGTTTACCTTGGATAATCCCTCCCAAGTTGAAAAGTTAGTGCTAATGGCGCCTGGTGGTATTGAGGAGCAGGCCGATTATTTTCATATGCCGGGTATGCAGGTGATGAAGGAGGTGTTTACCTCTGGGCCGATGGCACCCGAGCGCTTGGAAGATTTTATTCGGCGCGGACTCGTGTACGACGAGAGCGTGGTTGACGAGCAATTGATCAATGAGCGCTGGGGTATTTTTCAGCAGCAGAATAGCCAAGTTATAACCTCGATGGTTGTACCGAATATGGCGACGCGGTTGTCAGAAATTAGCTGCCCGATACTGGCTTTTTGGGGCGTTAATGAAAAAATGATGCCGGAAACAGGTATCCAAACCTTGGCTAAAAACTGTTCGAATATTCGCTTAACACTGGTTTCTCAGTGCGGGCATTGGGTAATGGTAGAACACCGCGATATGTTCAACCGCAGTACCAACGATTTTTTGAGAAATAGCTAATGATGCAGAAAGACCAGATAAAAATCTTCGGCGATAACTTGTACGAGGCCATGCGTGATTTTAACCCCCTGCAACCTCTTACCGAGCAAGCTCCTGAGATCACCCTGGATGATGCTTACTATATTTCATTGCAGATGCTTAAACGTCGTGTCGAAGACGACGGTGAGGTGGTAGTCGGTAAAAAGATTGGTGTGACCAGCAAGGTAGTGCAAGACATGTTAGGTGTACATCAACCTGACTTCGGTTTTTTGACCGATGCAATGGCCTATCCTAATGGCGCTGACGTTACGGTGCTCGGTAATTTAATTCAGCCCCGCGCAGAAGCTGAGATTGGTTTTAAGTTAAAAGCAGATTTGCAGGGCCCCGGTGTAACTGAGGCCGATGTATTGGCCGCTACCGAATGCATAATGCCGTGCTTTGAAATAGTCGATTCGCGAATTAAAGACTGGAATATTCGCATTCAAGATACCGTTGCCGATAACGCCTCCTGCGGAGTGTATGTTTTGGGCGACGCAAGCGCTGATCCGCGCGATCATGATTTACCGAGTTTGAAAATTACAGTTTGGAAAAACGGCGTGCTGCTTAGCGAAGGCTTAGGAAGCGCTGTGCAAGGCAATCCACTTACTGCGGTAGCGTGGTTGGCCAATACCTTGGGGCGCTTTGGTATTCCTTTTAAGGCTGGCGAGGTGATCTTATCCGGTTCACTGGTACCTCTGGAACCGGTGATTGCCGGCGACAAAATGGAAATGGAATTACACGGAATTGGCCGCGCGTCAGTCCAATTTGTATAAGGCGGGTCCCCCTGTCTCAGCTTAATATTTAGAGAGTGCAACACCATGGCGGAAAAGATTAAGGCAGCAATTATCGGTCCCGGCAATATCGGTACCGATTTGCTAATGAAGGCATTACGCTCTGAACTGATTGAGCCAGTGTGGATGGTGGGGGTTGATCCAGAATCCCCAGGTTTGTTGCGTGCCAAAGAGATGGGTTTGAAAGTGACCGCAGAAGGTGTCGACGGCATGTTGCCCACAATGAAAGCAGACGGTGTGCAAATTTGTTTCGACGCCACCTCTGCTTATGTTCACGCCGAAAATTCTCGCAAGGTGAATGAGCAGGGCGCGTTAATGATCGATCTAACGCCCGCGGCTATTGGACCTTATTGCGTGCCGCCAGTGAATCTTAAGGACGCACTGGCTGCGGGCAGCAGCAACGTCAATATGGTGACTTGTGGTGGGCAGGCGACCATTCCGATGGTGGCAGCGGTATCTCGAGTGCAGTCAGTGAGTTACGGCGAAATTGTCGCAACCGTGAGCTCTAAATCAGTGGGTCCGGGCACGCGCAAAAATATTGATGAATTCACCCGCACCACAGCCGGTGCTGTTGAGAAAGTCGGCGGCGCCCGTCAAGGCAAGGCGATAATTGTTATTAATCCTGCAGAGCCACCGCTGATTATGCGCGACACCATTCACTGTCTCACCGACGAAGAGCCTGATCAGGACGCGATCCGCAGGTCAGTCAATGACATGGTTGCCGAGGTGCAAAAATATGTGCCGGGTTATCGGCTGAAAAATGGCCCGGTGTTTGATGGCAATCGGGTGTCGATCTTTATGGAAGTTGAAGGTTTAGGCGATTTTCTACCCAAGTACGCGGGTAACTTAGACATTATGACTGCTGCCGGGCTGCGCACCGCAGAAATGTTTGCAGTGGAAATGCTGGCGGGACGTTTTTCGCTTCCATCATTGGCGTCGGTCTAAGGGGACAGAAACATGGATTTACGCGGTAAAAAAGTTGTATTACACGATATGTGCTTGCGTGATGGCATGCACGCCAAACAGCACCAAATTTCACTAGATGAAATGAAGTCTATTGCCCAGGGCTTAGATGAAGCGGGAATACCGCTGATCGAGGTGACCCACGGCGATGGACTCGGCGGCTCCTCAGTGAATTACGGGTTTCCAGCGCACAGCGACGAGGAGTACCTGAAAGCAGTGGTTGGCGTAGTTAAAAATGCAAAAATTTCAGCGCTGCTGCTACCTGGTATTGGCACGGTTGATCACCTTAAGATGGCGGCGGATTTAGGTGTGACCACTATTAGGGTTGCCACCCACTGCACTGAAGCTGATGTGTCAGAACAGCACATCGGTATGGCAGCGCAAATGGGCTTAGATACCGTCGGTTTTTTAATGATGACCCATATGATCGAGGCTGAGCAGATTGTTGAGCAGGCCAAACTCATGGAGTCTTTCGGCGCAAACTGTATTTATTGCACGGATTCAGCTGGTTATCTGCTGCCAGATCAAGTGAAAGAGCGCATTGCTTTGCTGCGTCGTGAACTCAAACCGGAAACCGAATTAGGGTTTCATGCACATCACAATCTCAGCCTTGGGGTGATGAACTCTCTGGTGGCGATTGAGGCCGGCGCCAATCGTATTGATGGCTCGGTGGCAGGTTTGGGTGCGGGCGCAGGCAACACACCGCTCGAAGTATTGGTTGCAGTGATGGATCGTATGGAGGTCAATCACGGTATTGATCTCTATAAAATCATGGATGTCGCTGAAGATTTGGTGACGCCCATTATGGACAGTCCGATTCGGATTGACCGCGACTCCCTAACCTTGGGTTACGCCGGCGTATATTCCTCCTTCCTGCTGTTTGCTAAACGCGCGGCGGCGAAGTACGGGGTGTCATCGCGGGATATCTTGGTTGAACTGGGTCGCCGCCGCACGGTGGGTGGTCAGGAAGACATGATTGAAGACTTGGCAATAGACATGGCTAAGGCCAGAGGCCTTATCTAAATAGTTAGTTTGAGCTAGCAGTCGATATCAGACCATCTTGATGGGCCTTCGCTTGAGGGCCTTACGTCTGCGCGTTTCTCAGTTATACTGGCGATCCTAATAAATAAATAAGGTCTGGCTGGCGCCGATATGCTTATTAATCCCGCCTTTGACGAATTAATTGCCACTATTTACCAAGGTCCATTAGAAGAGGAGCCTTGGCAAGATTTTCTGTCAGTGCTGCGTAAAATGATGGAAGCTGTGTCAGTAACGTTGGTACTAA
>JBKEFB010000071.1:0-14317 GCA_046712405.1 Zhongshania sp.
GTGAGGGTCAGGAGTTTTTTCTCTTGTTCATCAAACAGCATAAGACTTTTCCGGCTAAACCCGAGGAAGAGAAAATATTATATAGAATTCCTCTTTGAGATAGCTACTCTATCACTGCTCGCCTCCTTAGATATAGATAGGCATAAGCAGATATGGATCGACTCCTATGGACGCCAGACCGTGTACTAAGTTGGGGTATTTGTTGTGGTTTAAGCAGCGGTGATAAGGGCGGAGCAGGGTAGGCAAGGAATTAATCTGCGGTGCTAAAAATCCAAACCTTGTTCTGGTGCCTATAAAGTTCTAAACGAACCCGGGATAAATAAAGAACCGTGGGCGTCTGTATTAAAATCCAGTACAAAATAGGACTGATGAGCGAGATGAAAAAACTGGGACTGTACTGGTTCGTCAACGATCTTCGCCTGCATGATCTTGCGCCGCTGCGGGCGCTGGCAGGTCGTGTTGACCAGCTGCTGTGCGTGGCCTGTGTCGATCCGGCGCTGCTGCGAAGCTCGCCACATATTTTGGGTGATGCGCCCATATCTAGTCAGCGGCAGCTTTTTTTAGAAGACAGTCTAGCCGAGCTGGACCACTCGCTTAACAAGCTTGGGCAGCGTTTATTGATCTGCTACAGCTCGCCTATTAAAGGTATCGGTGACCTTCTGGCTAACTATTCGGTAGACGAGGTTTATCGCAGCCGCCATCCCGGAAGTTATGAGCGCAGTCAGTGGCAAACGTTAAAACGCTACTTTCCGAGCACTCAGTTTCAGGAAATGGATAGTCATACTTTGTTCGCTATGGATGCGCTGCCTTTTGCGCCAGCTGCACTACCACCGACATTTTCGCAATTTCGCAAGGCAGTTGCCAAACTGCGGGTTCCCGGCCCCTTGGCGGCAATCTCTGAATTGCCGCCGCCCCCCGCTGATTTACCGCCACACACCCATTGCCAGGTAGCAAATAGTTATCAGGAATTTAGTTTTAATGGCGGCGAGGCTGCCGGGCTTGAACATGCTAGATCCTACTTCGGTAGCCATTGGCCAAGTAACTACAAGCTGCTGCGCAACGATCTAAATCGCTGGCATCACTCCACTAAATTCTCGCCGTGGCTTGCCCTGGGCTGTGTATCTAGCCGTGAAATTGCTGCCCAGTTGCGTGATTATGAGAAGCGCTGTGGCGCTAATGACTCGACCGAATGGATTTATGTGGAATTGCTGTGGCGGGAATATTTTCAGTGGTATGCCCACCGGCATGGTAATGATTTATTTCGCTTTCAAGGCATTAAACAACGCAAGCCGCTGACCAGTTTTTATCCCGAGCGATTTCGCGCCTGGAGCCTGGGTAAAACACCCTGGCCGCTTGTTAACGCATGTATGCATCAACTTAATGAGACTGGCTATATGAGCAACCGTGGCCGCCAGATTGTGGCCAGTTGCTATGTTCATGAGCTCCAGCTTGATTGGCGGTACGGTGCGGCGTATTTTGAACAACAGTTAATCGATTATGATATGGCCAGCAATTGGGGCAATTGGCAGTACTTGGCGGGGGTGGGCGCCGATCCCCGTGGACACCGTCATTTTGATCTAGAAAAACAGACCCGGCAGTTTGACCCCGGCGGCGAATTTATTGAGCGCTGGCGAGGCCTTGAGTCAGTAGCGGCGAAAGATAGCCAAGACATGGTTGGTTGGCCCTGCGGCGGGGAGCCTGAATCGCAATGAGTGACGCGGTCGCTCTGCTGTGGTTTAAGCGTGATCTGCGTTTGCGCGATCACGACGCACTCGCGGCGGCGTGTGCAAGCGGGCAGCCGCTGATGTTATGCTATATTTTTGAGCCTATGATGTTACTAGACCCTCACTATGACCGCCGTCACTGGCGCTTTGTCTGGCAATCTTTGCAAGAGCTTAATACCGCCTTACAACCCTTTGGCGCCAAGCTACTTATATTCAGTGGCGATGCGCTAGAAATACTTCAGAACATCCATCGCGAACGCGGGATTCACAGTCTCTACAGTCACCAAGAAATCGGTCTGGAGCTGACCTTTGCCAGGGATCGCGCGGTCGCGACTTGGTGTCGGCAACAGGATATTAAGTGGCGGGAGCAGCCCAGTGGAGCAGTGCAACGCGGCGTCCGCCATCGGCAGCATTGGGACCGGCACTGGCAGCAGCAGATGCTCGCCCCCTTGGCTCAGGTAGACCTAGAAGTCGCCCATTTCATTAGCGACTACTCAGTGACAGATTTTGAGCCGCCAAGGGATTGGCTCGAAGATGGAGAATTATTTCAGCGCGGCGGTCAAGAAAACGCTAAGCAAACGCTGGACAGTTTTTTGGCCGGTCGTGGCCGAGACTATTATCGACGACTATCGAGCCCCTCGACGAGTCGCGAAGCTTGCTCTCGAATGTCGCCTTATCTGGCTTGGGGAAATATCAGCATACGGGATATGTATCAGCAGTTGTTAGGGCATCGACATACGCCGGGTTGGCAGCGTTCGTTAACAGCCTTGTCATCGCGATTACACTGGCACTGTCATTTTATCCAGAAGTTCGAAAGCGAGCATGATATGCAGTTTAGACCGGTAAACCGTGCCTATGAAGATCTGCCATATCGTGACGATACGCTAGCTGAGGAGCACCTGGGTGCGTGGCAGCAAGGACGCACCGGATACCCCCTTGTCGATGCCTGTATGCGCTGTTTGCAGAGTACCGGCTATATCAATTTTAGGATGCGGGCTATGCTGGTGAGTTTTCTCTGCCATCACCTGAACCTTCATTGGCAGCACGCCACCACTCACTTGGCGCGACTGTTTCTGGACTTTGACCCTGGTATTCACTACCCGCAGATTCAGATGCAAGCCGGGGTTACTGGCACTAATACGATTCGTATTTACAACCCGCTTAAGCAATCCAAAGAGCAGGACCCCGATGGTAAATTTATTCGTTGTTGGCTGCCAGAGTTGGCAGATCTACCCACTGAAGTTATCCATGAGCCGTGGATTATTCCACCGCTGGAGGCGCTTATGTTGGGCTTCTCTCCCGGCGAGGATTACCCCTTACCTATTGTTGATTTACAGCAGGCGGCTAGTGCTGCTCGGGATCGTCTGTGGTCTTGGCGTAGTAGCGACGCGGTCAAAAAAGAGGCCGCGCGCATCTTGGCAATTCACGTTAGACCCCGCAGTAGCGCGGCTAAAATTAGAGATGGGGGGTGAGTATTGAATTCTGCTAATACGGTCAGGCTAATTCTCGGTGATCAACTAAATGCCAGTCATAGTTGGTTCAAACAGGTAGATGATGAGGTGCTCTATCTGATTTCGGAATTGCGCCAAGAGACCGATTACTGCCTTCATCACGTGCAGAAAATTTGCGCTTATTTTGCTGGCATAGCGGCATTTGCCGAGGCTCTGCAACAAGCCGGACATCGCGTTCATTATCTCACCTTAGATGAAAGCACAGCCTATAGTGATTTACCTGCACTGATTGAATCTACATTAAAGAACTGCAAGACCAAGGTATTTGAGTATCAACGTGCAGACGAGTATCGCCTGCTAATGCAGTTGCAGGCCTTGGCGCCATCAGGTGTGACCGTTGAGGAATATGACAGTGAGCATTTTTTACTGCCCTTTGAAGAGATACCCCGCCAGTTCACTGCGGGTAAACATCGCAGATTGGAGAATTTCTATCGTCTAATGCGTCAGCGGCATGACATTTTGATGGACGGTGACGTCCCGTCTGGTGGCCGTTGGAATTTTGATAGTGAAAACCGTAAGCGTCTCACGCCCAGCGATATCGCTAAGTTGCCCGAGCCATTGGTCTTCGCCAACGACGTTACCAAGATATTGCAGCGTCTTGATCGCCATGGCGTTCGCTATTTTGGGCGCGCGGACGTGCAGCTCATTTGGCCCGTCAGTGAACCGCAGGCGCTGCAAATGCTGGAGTATTTTTGTGGCTATTTATTACCCCATTTCGGTCGATTTCAGGATGCCATGACCGCAGAGGGAAGCCAGCGCTGGAGTCTGTATCATTCACGTCTATCCTTCGCTATCAATACGAAAATCCTCCACCCACGTCAAGTTATTGATGCTGCGCTACAGGCTTTTGAGGCTAGTGAGGGCGGGATTGATCTGGCTCAGGTAGAAGGCTTTGTTCGTCAGATTCTGGGTTGGCGAGAATTTGTTCGAGGTGTGTACTGGGCCAATATGCCTGGCTATGCGGAGTTGAATAGTCTAGGTGCTGAGCGATCACTACCTGGTTATTTTTGGACGGGCGAAACTAAAATGCGCTGTCTATCGCAGGCCATTGGGCAGTCGCTCGATTATGCTTACGCTCATCATATTCAGCGCCTGATGGTGACCGGTAATTTTTGTCTCCTTACCGGCATCGATCCCAAGGAAGTGGATGGGTGGTATTTAGGCATATATGTGGATGCGCTGGAGTGGGTGGAGATGCCAAACACTCGGGGCATGAGTCAATATGCGGATGGCGGCTTGGTGGGGACTAAAGCTTACGCAGCAGGAGGTAATTACATCCGTAAAATGAGTGATTACTGCGGCGACTGTCACTATCGTGTACAAGATAAAACTGGTGATACAGCGTGTCCGCTTAACAGCTTATATTGGCACTTTATGCTTTCTCATCGCCAAAGGTTCAGCAAGAACCCGCGCCAAAGTATGATTTATAAAAACTGGGATAAAATGCCCGAAGAAACCCGGCAGGCTACACTGGAACGCGCTCAGTGGTGTCTCGATAATATCGAAGAGCTGTAGTTTCATTTCAGCACCGGTAATATATTGTAGCGAGTCAACTTTGCCGGCTGATTCTCAGTTATAGTGCAGTTGAACGTCATCACTATGGCTTGGCGGGCTTGAGCTTACGATGTAAGCGCTAGCTTGCTAGGATCGTAAAACAATAATTCAGAGCATATTCATATGCCAGACTTTTTCTATCATAGCCGCCGGCTGTTACTTTCTTACGCCATTGAAGGGTTACTTCGCTTTATGTATTGGCGGAAAAAACGTCGCCGTAGTCCTGGTCAAATTAGCACTGGCGCGTCGCTTGCCAAGCCTATTCCGGAGCATCCGCAAACTCCAGAAGATTTTAGGCCGCTTGAGAATGCGTGTTTCCAAAACCCCTATCGTTTTTACGCCATGTTGCGCGAGCAGTATCCAGTTTATCGTTTGCAAAATGGTATTTACTGCTTATCCCGTTACGATGATATTGCCTTTGTTTGTCGTAACACCGAGCTATTTTCGTCTACTCATCAGGGTGCCATTGTTGGCTTGAAGCCACATCAGAGTGTGATCGAAGAGGGTCGAAAACACGATCGTCTAGCCGCCTTGGGTTTAACGCCGTGTGATGTATTGGCCGTGGCTGATCAGCCGCAGCACAGCAATGATCGCAAGGTGGGCCATAAAGGTTTGAACTCCCGTTTCGTTAAAAGTCTTGAGTCTGAGATTGAAACCCAGTGTCGCCTGCTGATGGATAAGTTTGTAGACAGCGGTGAAGTAGAGTTTATGCAGCAAGTCGGATGGCGGCTGCCAATGCAGATTATCATTAAGCTACTAGGCTTTCCCGCTGAAGATTACGACAAAATTAAATACTGGTGTATGCACACAATTTCTACTCAAAGCGGGGTTGCCAGCTCGGTGGACATTGCCAAAAGCCGCGCCGAGATTCTGGTATTTATTCGCTATTGTTGGCAGCAATTGGCGATTGCAAAGAAGCATCCGCGCAATGACCTTTGCGGCGTCTTCGTTAATGCGGTGTTAGATCCCAGCAATGCAATGACCGACCAGCAGGCGGTGAGTAGTGTGTTTCAGATGCTCGTTGCGGGCAGTGACTCTTCAGCCACCAGTATGGGTAATGCCCTAAAACTGCTCATTGAAAATCCTGAGGTTGAAGCGGAAATAAGAGCAGATATAAGTAAGCTAGATAACTTTATTGAGGAGGTTTTTAGGCTTGAGTCGGCGTTTCAAGGACATTTTCGCTGGACTAAAACTGATACGGTATTGCACGGTATTGAGCTGCCAGCGGGCAGTCGCATATTTCTAATGTGGGCGGCTGCTAACCGCGATGAACTGGTGTTCGAAAATCCCGATAAAGTTGATTTAAATCGCACCAATGGTAAGCGACACCTCACTTTTGGTCACGGTATTCACGCTTGTATAGGGAGAGAATTGGCGCGTAGCGAGATTCGAATTGTGCTGCGAGCGTTTTTATTACGCACCAAAAATATGACAATAAGTGGTGACGCGCCGTTTGTCGCTTCGATGTTTGCTCATACTTTACAAAAACTACCGGTACGTTTTGATGCTGTAATACCGGAGTCCCAGGAGCGTGCGGCCTAATGGCCGCGACTATTATGCAATGGCTTGGTGGGCGATATAAGCGGTGACAAAGGCGGCTTCTTGAAAGCCTTTTAGCTCGGTATCGGCAAACGGAATTTGCAGAGGATTTTCCCCCAAAACAGCTTTGGCCTGAGACGAGGTGATTACGATCACATCAATGTCTGCGATTAGCTGAATGCATGCTTCGAGCTTGAAGCTGACTGCGCCACCCGCAAACTTACCTTTTGGTAAGCGACCCTTTATCGCGATCTTGTTAACTTTATAGTCTTTCATCAGTTGTACGAAAGCGGCTTGAAATTGCTTTATGTCATATTGATTGTGTTCTTTGGGTATGCTCAATTTACGCGCCCGGCAGTCCGGTATATTAAACTGTTGGTTTTCTAAATTAAGTAAACAGATAACAGCATCGCTGCCGGTAAGTTCCACGCCGCAAATTCTCATTTTTTTTCCTAGTGTTGGTTGCTGATATTCTGTTGTAAGCGCGAAGCGTTATTAGGTTCCGCAAAAGGTATTCAATACTTTTTCGTTTGGTTTGGCCGGCATGGCGTAGCGCCGATTTTCTGAGTTGAAAGTATGGGGGTTTTCTAGCACGTCTACCAATCGGTTAAAAAAGCTAAAGTCACCGTTGCCTTCGGCGGCAGCAATGGCTTCTTGGACCAAGTGGTTGCGGGGGATGAAAACCGGATTCGCTTTAAACATTTGTGCTTGCCGCTGAGGGGGCGATTGTGAATCGCTGTTAAGACGCTGGCGCCACTGTTGTAGCCAAGGAGTGAAGGTATCGTTGAAATCAAAAAGTTCGCGAATACTACTATTAACACAGGCGGCCTCATTGGCTAGCTCGGCAAGGCGACGGAAGCACAGTGTGAAGTCCGCTTTTTCTTGTTCCATTAGTTTGAGCAGGTTTTGATAGAGCTCGTCATCTTGCTCGACAAACGTAGCGACTCCCAGTTTGTCTTTAATAATATTCTGGTAAGCGCTGAGGAATAACTCGGGGAAGGTGTTCAGTGCTTCTTGGGCAATGGCTATCGCGTTTTCTTCCCCGGTGCTTTCTTGGTTTTTACTTTCTTCGCGACTACTTTCACCGCTAATACTGGGATCACTATTATCAAGGCTGTTATCTAAAATTGGGATTAGCGCTTGAGCAAGTTGCGCCAGATTCCAATGGGCAATACCCGGCTGATTGCCATAGGCGTAGCGGCCTTTTTGATCGATGGAGCTAAATACTGTTGCGGGGTCGTAGTTATCCATAAACGCGCAGGGGCCGTAATCGACAGTTTCGCCGCACAGCAGCATATTATCGGTGTTCATCACGCCGTGAATAAAGCCGATAGATTGCCATTGCGCAATAAGGGTGGCTTGGCGTTGAATGATCTTATTGAGCATGGCCAGAATCGGATTACTGGCGTGAGCGGCCTCGGGGAAGTGGCGCTTGATGAGGTAGTTGCTCAGACTTTGCAGTGCGTCGGTATCTTTGCGGGCGGCAAAATATTGCATAGTACCAACCCGAATATGACTTTGGGCAACACGGCTGAATACCGCGCCGGGTAGCGCCTGATCTCGAAAAACGAGCTCGCCGCTAGTCACGGCACCGAGCGCACGTGTCGTTGGTACATTGAGTGCCGCCATCGCCTCGCAGAGAATATACTCGCGCAGTACAGGCCCCAATGGTGATTTACCGTCGCCACCGCGGGAGTAGGGAGTGCGACCAGAACCTTTAAGCTGCCAATCGTAGCGGATACCGCTGGCCGCAATGAGCTCGCCAAGTAAGACAGCTCGCCCGTCACCCAGTTGCGGATTCCAACCACCGAATTGATGTCCGGCATAGACGGTGGCGATGGGTTCAGCACCGGCCGGGATATGGTTGCCGGCCATGCTGGCAATACCCTCGGGCGAGGCCAGCCACTGTGGGTCTATACCTAATTCTGTCGCCAAGCGAGCATTGATGCGGATTAAGTTCGGCGTCGGCACTGAACTTGGAGCCTGCGCAGTGTAAAATCGCTCGCTTTGTTTGGCATAGCTATTGTCGAAAACGGGGCTGTTGGTAGACGTCATGGTATGACCTGCATAAAACGGTAAGACAATTCAGTTAAGGTTTTTATACCTTCGCTTACAGCTAATTATACAGGAATCGTTTGCTCTGGGGGCACCGACCGTCGTTGCAAGCACGGCGTGCAGGTGGCCATCATTCGCGTACTTTGGTGTGAAAAACGCGACGCGGCGAGATAGACCAAGTAAAATCGCTGCCGATGGCTCTATTTGCTAATAAGAAGTTCCATGCCGAGCGACTATACGGTGCGGACAAGCGGCATCATTTTATAAGGATTTGCGTATTATGCCTTGGTTTACCCGTTTATTTTTTGTGCTGTGTCGGATACTGTCTGCACCATTTCTTGCCGGTATTAAACCCAAGTTGGTGCAGTTCAATGAGTCATTACATGCGGAATTAGAGGGCAAACCGGTTTGCTACGTTCTTCGGCAGCATAGCTGGACTGATCGATTTTTTCTAGAGCGAGTTTTTAAGACCTACAAACTACCCCTGTTGAACGCTAGAGCGGGAAAGTTACCTGATGTTGAGCGTGCGGCGTGTTTGTATTTGCCGGTATTGGGTGGTCAGCGAGGTGGTTCCCGGGGAGTTAATACCATGGCGGCCCTGGTCGCGCAGGCAGCGGAGGGCGATTACCCTTTGCGGATTGTACCGGTATCGGTGTTTTGGGGTCGGGATCCAGGCAGCGAAACCTCGTTTTTCAAGTTGCTATTAGGTGACGGTGAGCGGGCTGGTGCATTTCGTAAGCTCATGGTTATATTGGCGCAGCGTCGCAATGTACTTATCCATATCGCACAGCCGGTGCACTTCAGTACTTTTGTTGCGCGCAAACAGGATCCAGTGGCCGCGGCTGCAGTTATGGCGCGCATGCTGTCGTTTTATTATTCTAGGCGAAAAACCGCAAGTCTGGGGCCGATCTTATTATCACGCCAGCAAATAGTAAATGTGGTATTGCGTCGTCAGGCGGTTCGTGACGCTATTGCTGAAGAGCAGGAAACATCTATTGCCAAGCCAGGTTTGGTCAACAAACAGGCCCGTAAAATGGCCGAAGAAGTGGCGGCTAATTTTGATGGGCGAATGATTCGCGCCCTTGAACTAATATTGAGGTGGGCGTTTCGGAGAATTTTTTCTGGTTTAAAAATTCACCATATTGATCGTCTTCGTGAGACCGCCAATAATCGTCAATTAATCTATATGCCATCTCATCGCAGTCATTTCGACTATTTACTAATTTCTTATACCCTCTATGTACAGGGTCTAGTACCACCGCATATTGCGGCAGGCGTGAACCTGAATTTTTGGCCGGTCGGTGGTTTACTGCGTCGCGGTGGCGCATTTTATATACGCCGTAGTTTTAACGGCAAAAAGTTATATTCAGCGGTCTTTAAGTCGTATTTAGATGTGCTGTTGGGACGGGGGTATCCGGTTGAGTTCTTCCCTGAGGGTGGTCGAAGTCGCACTGGACGTTTACTGCCCCCGAAACGCGGTATGCTGAAAATGACTGTAGAGAGTTTTATGCAGCAACCCGGACGCAAAGTAGCCTTGGTCCCGGTGTATGTGTGCTATGACAAGCTTGTGGAAAGTGCCTCTTACGTTAAAGAACTGCGTGGTGCGAGCAAGCAAAGTGAATCAGCAAGTGGCCTATTAAAGGCGCGCAAAATTTTTAAGTCGTCCTATGGCAGTCCCCATGTAGCATTTGGACAACCTCTAAGTTTAGATGAGTGTTTTAGTCATATCGAACCCAATTGGCGCAAACGAAGCCAAATGGGGGACGATGCCTTTGTGCCTGCCGTGATTGATTACATTGCCCAAGAAAATATGGAGCGGATTAATGCGGCGGCGGTGGTTAATCCCATTGGTTTAGTGGCAATGATTTTACTGTCTAGCCCGCAGCGCGCGATGGCGGAAGATGAGTTGCTCCTGCAAATAGATCACTTTATTGCGATTTTACGACGCTTGCCCTACAGCCCAGATATCACTTTGCCCGAAGGTACAGCGAAAGAGATTTTTGAGCAGGCGGCGCGGACAGCCGGTCTTTCTAGAATAGATCATCTCTGGGGGCCTATTATTACCGCCACCGGTCGAGAGGCGGTGATGCTGACCTACTACCGCAATTCGGTTATGCATGTATTGGCTTTGCCAAGTTTGATTGCGCGTTTCTTCCGTCACAGTCAAACTGTGAGTGAAGCAGAGCTAATAGAGGGTTGTGTACTTTTATATCCCTTTGTTAAAAATGAATTGTTCCTGCGCATCAAGTTTGAAGACTGCGCTGCTGCTGTAAAAGAGCAAATTAATAATCTCGTTGCCCTTAATTTACTTACTCGAGAGAGTGCGGGTGACGGTCTCAGTCGCGCTAGTGTTGGCACCGAAGGTTACGCGGTATTGACGGGGTTGGGTCGGATATTACGTGAGACCTTTGAGCGTTACACCATTACCAGTTTACTTTTGGTGCAGGATATTTCCGAAGTACCTGCCCTGCGTGATGATGTTGAGCGACACACCATTGAAATGGCCCAGCGTCTGGCAATCTTGAGTGGCCGAGAAGCACCTGAATACTTCGATAAAAACCTTTTCCGTAGCTATATTGACACTTTGATTGAGCAGGGTTTGTTGCTCGCTACTGACCATGAGACGGGTGAGTTTCTGCGCGTCGACAAACGTTTGGAGGGACTATCGCAACGCTGGGTAGCATTGCTCGGACCCGATGTGCAGCAAAGTATGCAGCAGCTTATTCGTAAGCCAGTAATGAACGAGGCTGATGAGTGATGGTGTTGTGGGTTTGAACACCTTAGTTTGAAGCTCCCCACTTAACATCTCGAGCTGTAAGCGCATTTGACGTCTAAATTAAAGAGCGTCTGATATGCGTTTAGGGCCTACTACTCGGCGTCTGAAGTGGCGACTATTTTTGAGGTTCCCCCATGGTGCTGGCTCGGTTACAATATCTGTCGTTTTAATCACGTGTGACGAGTCCGAAAAATGGCGCATAACGCCCGCATAACACTGCTGTGTGATTGCCGTCGATGGCGATGGTAGCTCTTGCAATAAGCAAATTACTGCAACTAGCAGATTACTAAGCCGACCCCCGTTTTTAAGGATTTATCATGCAAGCCCAGCGATACAATGAACTGGCTCAGCAAGGCTATAACCGGATACCGGTTTATCGCGACGTGCTCGCCGATCTTGACACTCCTCTTAGTGCCTATTTAAAACTCGCCGCAGCGCCCTACAGTTTTCTGTTTGAGTCTGTCCACGGTGGTGAGAAATGGGGGCGCTATTCTATTATTGGCTTGGGCGCACGGACCGTTCTGCGGGCCGAGGGTAAACACGTCACCATTGCCTGTGATGGCGATGTGATAGAGACCCATGAGTGTGAAGACCCGCTAGCCTTTGTAGAAGCTTTTCAGGCGCGCTATCAAGTACCTAAAATTGACGAACTGCCGGCATTTTATGGTGGTCTGGTCGGCTATTTTGCCTATGATTGTGTGCGTTATATAGAACCTAAGTTGCTTGCGGGAACGCCGCCTGACGTCTTGGGGACACCAGATGTTTTATTAATGTTGTCAGAGGAATTGCTGGTTTTTGATAACCTGTCTGGCACCGTTAAAATTATTACCCACGCGGATCCGGCAGATGACACAGCCTATGAAAAAGCACAGCAGAGACTGGATTCCTACGAGCTGTTGCTGCGCGGTGTGTCACCGCTGCTGCCTGAGCTAAATCTCGATGCCGACGGTGTCGCTGAAGCAGATTTTGTATCGAGTTTTGGCGAGGATAATTTCAAAAATGCGGTCGAAAAAGTGCGTGAATACGTGCTGGCAGGCGATGTGATGCAGGTGGTGTTGTCCCAGCGTCTAAGTATTCCATTCACCGCCTCACCACTTAATTTCTATCGAGCGTTGCGTCACCTTAATCCCTCGCCTTATATGTACTACCTCAATTTAGGCGACTTCCATATTGTAGGCTCGTCGCCGGAAATTTTGGCGCGACTGGAAGACGGCGAAGTGACTGTTCGTCCTATCGCGGGTACGCGTCGGCGCGGACATACTGAAGCCGAGGACTTGGCGCTTGAAAAAGAATTGCTGGCCGATCCTAAAGAGATTGCCGAGCACTTAATGCTAATCGATTTAGGACGTAATGACGCCGGCCGTGTTGCTAAAACTGGCACAGTGGAATTGAGCGACAAAATGGTGGTGGAGCGTTATTCCCACGTGATGCATATTGTGTCTAATGTTCGCGCTCAAGTGCGTGATGATATTACCGCTATGGATGTGCTGCGTGCCACGCTCCCGGCGGGCACTTTAAGTGGCGCGCCGAAAGTTCGCGCGATGGAAATTATTGACGAGTTAGAGTCGGTAAAACGTGGGGTGTATGGCGGCGCGGTCGGTTATTTAAGCTGGAATGGGAATATGGATACCGCCATTGCAATTCGCACTGCAGTGATCAAAAACAATCAACTTCATATTCAAGCCGGTGCCGGTATTGTTGCCGATTCGCAGCCTAGGCTGGAGTGGAAGGAAACCATGAATAAGGCCCGAGCGGTATTTAAAGCGGCCTCGATGGTGCAAGGTGCGGTAAAGCGAACGGTAGCCAGTGAGACTAATTCAACCGGGGAGGCGTCATAATGTTATTAATGATCGATAATTACGACTCCTTCACCTACAACGTCGTACAGTATTTTGCTGAACTGGGCGCCGATGTAAAAGTGCTGCGCAATGATGAGATTACCGTTGATGCGATTCGCGCGCTGGCGCCCACACACCTAGTAATTTCTCCCGGCCCCTGTACGCCCAATGAAGCGGGGATCTCGCTGTCGGCCATTAAGGCTTTTGCTGGCGAGATTCCCATTCTGGGTGTATGTTTGGGCCATCAGAGTATTGGTCAGGCATTTGGCGGCAAGATTGTGCGCGCGCGTACCGTCATGCACGGTAAAACCTCGCCGATGCACCATCGCAATAGCGGCGTATTCAGCGGGTTAAATAATCCGCTAGTAGCGACCCGCTACCACTCTTTAGTGATTGAAAAAGACAGCTTGCCGGATTGCCTGGAAGTCACCTCATGGACTCAACATCCCGACGGTTCAATAGATGAAATTATGGGCGTGCGCCACAAATCCCTAGATATTGAGGGCGTACAATTTCATCCTGAATCAATTTTGTCAGAGCAGGGCCACGAGTTGTTTAAAAACTTTTTGGAGCGCAGCGCATGAGCGATATGAATATTAAAGATGCACTGGGTTTGGTGGTGCGCAATATAAGCTTGAATACTGACGATATGGCGGCGGTCATGCGCGATATTATGACCGGTAAATGTAGCGATGCTCAGATTGCCGCATTTCTAATTGCACTACGTATGAAAAGCGAAAGTCTGGATGAAATTGAAGGTGCCGCTCGGGTTATGCGCGAGTTAGCGACGCCGGTCAATATCGATGGCCTCGATCACGTGGTGGATATTGTTGGCACCGGTGGCGATGGTGCCAATCTATTTAATGTTTCCTCGGCCAGTACCTTTGTAATTGCAGCAGCGGGTGCCAAGGTAGCGAAGCACGGGAATCGCTCGGTGTCATCCAAAAGCGGTAGCGCCGATTTATTGGAAAGTGCCGGTATTGAACTCAATTTAAACCCTCAGCAGGTTGAGCGCTGTATTCGTGAGGTTGGCCTTGGCTTTATGTTTGCTGTTAATCATCACAGCGCTATGAAATACGCGATTGGTGTGCGCCGCGATATTGCCCAGCGCACGATCTTTAATATTTTAGGGCCACTGACCAACCCTGCAGGAGTGACGCGTCTAGTGCTGGGCGTGTTTAGTTCCGAGCTTTGCCGTCCCTTAGCTGAGGTTTTGAAGCGTTTGGGCGCCGAGCATGTGATGGTAGTTCATGCCAAAGACGGTTTGGACGAAATTAGCTTGGCGACCGCCACGGAAGTGGTCGAGCTTAAAGATGGTGA
>JBKEFB010000072.1:0-14226 GCA_046712405.1 Zhongshania sp.
CTGGTTCGCTTCCGTGAGGGTCTGAGTAAGACCGGCGCCCAGCTGGGTGATGGCATGGCCAATTTATTCCTCGGTCGCAAAGAGATTGATGATGAATTGCTCGAAGAGATTGAGACTCATCTTTTAATGGCGGATGTGGGGGTGGATGCGACTCAAGAGATCATTAGTAACCTCACCAGTAAAGTGTCGCGTAAAGAGCTAAACGATCCAGAAGCCTTGTATATCGCGCTGCAAGAAGAGCTGAGCACTATGCTTGCTGCGGCGGAAGAAGAGTTGATTATCCCTGTTAGTGACAAGCCCTACGTGATTTTAATGGTTGGCGTTAACGGGGTAGGTAAAACCACGACAATAGGTAAATTGGCGAAGCAGCTCCAGATCGGTGGCCGCTCGGTGATGCTGGCGGCGGGCGATACGTTCCGTGCTGCGGCGGTAGAGCAGTTGCAGGTGTGGGGTGAGCGCAACGACGTTCCAGTCATTGCGCAGCATACTGGTGCCGACTGCGCTTCGGTGTTGTTTGATGCCCTGCAGGCGGCGCAAGCGCGTCATGTTGATATTTTGATCGCAGACACGGCTGGTCGTCTGCATAATAAAGATAACTTAATGGAAGAATTGAAAAAGGTCGTTCGGGTGCTTAAAAAGCTCGATCCCGAGGCGCCGCATGAGGTGATGTTAGTGTTGGATGCCGGAACCGGCCAAAACGCCTTGTCGCAGGTCCAGCATTTCCAGAAGGCGGTTGGTGTCACTGGGCTAACCATAACCAAGCTCGATGGTACCGCGAAGGGCGGCATTGTCTTTGCAATCAGTAAGCAGCTAGGTATTCCTATTCGTTTTATTGGGGTGGGCGAGGGGATTTTGGATTTACGGCCCTTTCGTGCTAATGAGTTTGTTGGTGCTTTATTTGGGTGGCAGCAGAAGCAATGATTGAGTTTGATCAGGTCTGCAAACGTTACGACGGTGGCTATGAGGCGCTTACTAACCTGAGTTTTCATATTCCTCGTGGCGATATGCGGTTTTTAACTGGTCACAGCGGTGCTGGTAAAAGTACCTTGCTAAAGCTAATTATGGTGATGGAACGCGCTAGTTCAGGCCAGATTATTGTTGGTGGCCGAAATTTATCGCACTTGGCGGCGCGCCACATTCCAGAAGTGCGCCGCGAAGTCGGTGTGGTATTTCAGAATCACCATTTATTGTTTGATCGCACCGTATACGACAATGTGGCATTGCCACTTATTATTGCCGGCTATGGTCATCGTGATGTCGGTCGCCGAGTTCGGGCTGCCTTAGATAAAGTTGGTTTGCTGGATAAAGAGCGAAAAAATCCGGTAACGCTGTCCGGCGGGGAGCAGCAGCGGGTGGGTATTGCCCGCGCGGTGGTTAACAAACCGGCCTTATTGCTAGCCGACGAACCCACCGGTAATTTAGATCCGCAACTATCTGCTGAAATTATGCACTTGTTTGAGCAGTTTAAGCAGGTTGGCGTCACGGTATTAATTGCGACCCATGACTTGGGTTTAATTGCGCGCATGCCGTATCGTCTATTGACCTTGCGTAAAGGTGAGCTTGTTAAGCCCGGTGGGGATGCCGATGCGCCCTAATAAGCATAATAAAATGAATAAGCGTCGCTTGGGGCAGCTGCAGGCGCCAGCAGCCAAAAAGGACGTGAAAGGTGCACGTAAACATAAAACCAGTTTCCGTGATCGCCTAGCGGGCTACCGCAGTCATCACCAGCAAGTGGCCGTCGACAGCTTGCAGCGTTTAGTTATTCGCCCCGCGACCTCATTAATGACCATCTTGGTGATCGCCATCGCCCTGGCATTACCTGCCGGCCTGTATATCGGTTTGAACAATATTGATGCAGTGAGCGATGATTGGGAAGGTGCCGCGCGTATCTCTTTGTTTTTAAAGTCAGACGTAAGTGCTCCACAGGCGGAGACGTTGCGGCGCAATATTGCGGAGCGCGACGGTGTGCTCGTCGCGACATATATCTCTCCCGAGACTGCGCTGGCTGAGTTTCGCGTTAGCTCTGGTTTTGGCGACGTGCTAGATCAGCTCGATGCCAATCCCCTGCCTGGCTTGATTTTAGTGACGCCGCGTGAGGCCAATGTGTCAGCCATCGCAGTGACTGCCCTGCAGGCTGAGCTGGGGGAGCTGCCGCAGGTAGATATTGCCAAATTAGATATGGAGTGGCTGCAACGCCTCAATCGTATTACTGAATTGGGGCGGCGTTTGACCCTGGCCTTAGCGGCAATGTTTGCGGTGGGGGTGCTACTTATTGTTGGCAACACAATAAAATTGGCGATAGAGGGGCGGCGTGATGAGATTCTTGTCGTTAAATTGGTCGGTGGCACCGATGCGTTTGTACGTAGGCCGTTTTTGTATACCGGCTTATGGTATGGTCTTGGGGGCGGTCTGATGGCTTGGCTGCTTGTGCAGGGCGGCCTGTGGTCGCTACGTGGCCCCATCGCAACCTTATCTTTTTCTTACCAGAGTGATTTCCACTTATCGGGCCTAGGTTTTTTTGAGACTATAGTGCTATGGCTTTTTGCCGCGGCCTTGGGTTTATTGGGAGCGTGGTTGGTTGTCGGCCGTGAACTCAGGTCTATTGAGCCGCGATAAGCAGCGTCAGCCCCCGAAATAGTTGATTTTTGGTCCGAGCACTTGAACTTTACTGCGTTTGGTACTCTAATAAGCAGCCGTATAAAACGTAGTCCCATCAACAAATTTTAGGAGGATGTGCCATGAGTAGTCATTTACAGCCGATACAGCAGCTTGTACCGGGTGGTGATCTCTCTGCATACATTCAATCGGTCGGCAGTATTCCGGTACTTAGCGCAGAGCGTGAGCGCGAGCTGGCTGAGAGTCTTTTTTATCACGGCAATGTAGAGGCGGCCCGTCAGTTGGTTATGTCGCATCTACGATTTGTGGTGCATATCGCTAAAAGCTATAAAGGATATGGCTTGGCGCAAGCAGATCTAATTCAGGAAGGAAATGTTGGCTTAATGAAAGCCGTTAAGCGTTTTGATCCTGAAAAAGGCGTACGCTTGGTGTCATTTGCCGTTCACTGGATTAAAGCAGAGATTCATGAATACGTCCTCCGTAACTGGCGTATTGTTAAAATAGCCACCACCAAGGCGCAGCGTAAACTGTTTTTCAATCTGCGCAGTGCGAAAAAGCAGCTATCTTGGCTGAGCAACGATGAAGTGCATGCGGTTGCCGCCGATTTAGGTGTGGATGTCGCTGAAGTACGTCGAATGGAAGGGCGCCTAAGCTCGGTAGATGTTGGTTTCGATGCCGATACTGACGATGAGCGCGGCCCTGTCGCCCCAGTACACTATCTTCAAGATCACAGTACTGATCCGGCCCTGCTGTTGGAATCTGACAATCTAGAAGAGAATAACCACCAGAGTCTGTCGCTGGCCTTGTCTGATCTAGATGAGCGTAGCCGTGATATTCTGCAAAGCCGCTGGTTAAGCGACACCAAAGCAACTTTGCACGATCTTGCCGATCGCTATGGCATTTCAGCAGAGCGTATCCGCCAGCTCGAGCAAGCTGCCATGAAAAAGCTGCGTGTAGCGATGGAAGCGTAGTTACCCCCTCGGTTCATGTCTTTATAGTCAAATAAAAGCCTCGTATTGCGAGGCTTTTGCATTATTAGTGCTTAAATTGCTATTCGTCTAGGCCGCTGTCTTTTGAAAGCCTGCTGACATCCGTACAATAAGACATCAATTACTATCTAGGCAGACCCATGGCATCGTTAACGCTTTTTATAGCGGCAATTCTTGGTTTTCTTGCAGTTGGCTTAGGTGCCTTTGGCGCACACGGTTTAAAAACGACTTTCTCTGCAGAGATGATGGCGGTTTATCAAACCGCTGTTCAGTACCATTTCTATCATTGCTTCGCATTACTCATCGTCGGCTTGCTTATGTATAGCGGTATTGAGCATTTGTCACTGCGAGTATCTGCCGTGCTATTTTTTGTGGGCGTACTGGTATTCAGCGGTAGTTTATATGCCATGGCATTCACGGGAGCACGGTGGTTGGGAGCGATTACCCCCATCGGCGGCTTAATGTTTTTAGTGGCTTGGGCGTGTCTGGCCTACTCTGCATGGAAAGAAATGTAATGACTGATAATACCGCACCTATTCGTCGTCGCATTAAAAGCTTTGTACTTCGCACTGGGCGCATGACCGACGGGCAGAGACGTGCCTACGAGATTAATTTGGCAGAATTGGGCTTGCAACGCAGCGACGGCATGCAAAATTTTGAAACCGCCTTTGGTCGCATTGCACCGGTTGTACTGGAAATTGGTTTTGGTATGGGCGACTCTCTTGCAGAAATGGCGGGAAATGCCCTAGAGAAGGACTTTATTGGCATAGAAGTGCACACTCCTGGCGTGGGTCGTTTGATGTACTTAGTGCAGGACGCTGGTCTGAAAAATGTTCGCACCTACGAAGATGACGCGGTGGAAGTACTCGCCCACTGCATTGCCGATGACAGTTTGAGCCGTATTCAAATTTATTTTCCTGACCCATGGCACAAGCTGCGTCACCATAAACGTCGCCTCATTCAAGATCCATTTATTCAGGTCTTGCGCAGCAAGCTTAAAGTCGGCGGTGTTTTGCACTTGGCTACCGACTGGCAGCATTATGCCGAGCATATGATGGCCGTAATGGATAACGCCGAAGGCTATAGCAATGTGGCCGGTATTAGCCAATATTCGCCACGTCCAGATTATAGGCCTATCACCAAATTTGAAAAGCGTGGTGAGCGTCTGGGTCACGGCGTTTGGGATTTACTATTTACCAAAGCCACCTAACTATTCGCAGGCAGTGCAATATCTTGGAGCGGGTGCACCGCGCTTAGCTCCGCTTTGGTGCGAAGGGGGTCTAATTCTAATAATAATGATATGGGGTGCCTGCGGTCACGGTTTGAGAGTTCCTTGAGCGCTTACTTATAAACTTGGCAATAGTAATATCGTGGTTACCTTCATCACTAAATATAGATTCTCTGCTTGCCAATGATTTTACTGCTGGTGCTAGATATTGCTTATCGCTAGATCGATTGAGTGACGAATTTACTGGCGTCTAAATTTGAAGATTTACCCGGTAAATGACTTTAATTTTGTAAGTGTTTAAGTGCAATTACTGCTGCCGCAGTGCGGTTTTCGACGTTGAGTTTTCGAAAAATTTGTTCTAAGTGTTTATTCGCCGTGCGCGGACTCATGCTCAATATGGTGCCGATTTCCCGATTAGTTTTACCGTGAGCAATCCATAGCAATACCTCAGACTCACGTTCGGTCATGGGCAGAGCGGAGCGCAGCCGATCAACGTCAGAAGGTCGTTCCATGTCGATTAACTGTAGTAGGTATTCGTCGGTGCCAGTTTGGCTGATGTAGCGGATTTCCAGGGCTTTTTCGTCGGCTTTAATTAATAAACCTTTTTCCTTATTAAAATGTGGCGCAAGCAGTTGGCGTAGCTGCGTAGGAAAATTTTCGCTCAACCACTGACTGTCGATTCCGGCTTCTTCAAGTAAGTGATAGGCCTGCGGTGTCGCCCACAATAGATTGCCATCAGCGGCGGCGGAAAATAGAAATTGTCCGGCACTATCTAGTGCTACTCTGGCACTTAATGTTAGACGCGCATTACTTAGATGCGCTAGCATTCTGGCGATTAATTCGTCGCCTTTTATCGGCTTAGTAATATAGTCGACACCACCGGCTGTAAAGCCTTTAACAATACTTTCGGTGTCGCTAAGGCCGGTCATAAATATGACTGGAATATGCGCTAAATCCCGATTTTCTTTGAGTCTGCGACACGTTTCAAAGCCATCCATATTCGGCATCAGTGCGTCCATTAAAATCACGTCCGGAGTAATATTGGCGGCAATAGTCAGGGCTTGCACACCTTCTAAGGCAACAAGTACGGTAATGCCCGCCTGATCCAAGGTATCGTTCAGCATGCTGAGTGTGTCGGGGGAGTCATCGACAATCAGAACAACGTCTTTTTTACCACGGTAAGTGTTCATGACGGGGTGTCTTCCAAAGCGTTAATGAGTGCGCCAAACTGAAATCCAGCGGTAAGTTCTTGTAAGGTGCTTACTGTCGAAGGGTCGGCATTTCCTTCTTTAGAAATTTTCTCCAAGCAGTGTTTGATTCCCTTTGCGTATCCAATTTTTGCTAATTGAATAAGTTCACGACGATTTTCATCGGTAAGGGGTGCGCCCAAATTTACCGGTTTGGTGGCTGCGGAAATAAATGCTACACGGTGCTCTTCAGATTCATACTGCCAGACTATAGCGGCGTGTTTAGCTAAATAGCTGAGCAGTTGTGTCAGGCGAATGGGTTTAAAGAGATAGGCGTCGTGGGGGGGAACACCGCTGCTTTCAGGTGTCACTTCGGCGGCATTAGCCGATATCATAATAATAGTCGTATTATGAATGCGTTCGCGAATAGTGGCGGCAAGTTCCCAGCCGCTCATTCCCGGCATTGAAATATCTAATAAGAAAATATGTGGCTGCGGATCACAGTAACGCAGCATATCCAGGCAGGTATTGCCATCTGGCGCAGATATGACATTAAATCCAAGAGGCTCAAGAAAATCGTTCAATAAACTGCGATGAGTGGGTTCATCATCGACAACAAACAAGGTTTGCTCGCTGCCTTGGTAGCCAGTAATTTTCCGTTCCAGTGGGGACGATGCGGCCAGGCGGTCGGTACTACTTAGCATCAGTGATAATTTCACTTCGCTGCCGACACCGACTTGGCTATGAATCGCGATATCACCACCCATAATATCGGTGAGCAAACGGGTGATAGTCAGACCTAAACCAGTGCCTGTGGTATGTGGCGACCCGGGCTTGCGAACGCGCTCAAAGGGTTGGAATACCCGATCTATATCTTCAGCGGCAATGCCGACGCCGGTGTCGTTAATAAGAAATTCCGCAACCTGACTACGGTAGCTAACAGTGAAATTTACCCGACCTTCGGGAGTGTATTTAATGGCATTGGAAATAAGATTGATGAGAATCTGACGGAGGCGTTTCTCGTCGGTTTTTACGGTCTCGGGTAATGGCGTCAGTCGATCATAGCTAAAGCCAATACCTTTTGCCTGCGCTTGAACCTGAAACATACCGATTATTTGATCTAGTAAATTACCAATGTTGACGTCCGATGGAGAGAGCTCAAGTCGACCCGCTTCGATGCGGGAAATATCCAATAGTCCTTCTATTAAATCTGCCAAGTGTTCACTGCTGTGGCGAATAACTTTGAGGGCGTCAAGTCTGCTTGCGGGAATGCTGGGATCTTTTTCTAGTAGTTGTGCGTAGCCTAGTATGGCATTAAGCGGTGAGCGCAGCTCGTGGCTGATCCCAGTAAGATAACGAGTTTTGGCTTGGTTGGCGGATTCAGCAACTTCTTTCGCTTGCTGCAATTGCATATCGGTTTGTTTGTGCGCCTCAATTTCCGTCATCAGTAATTCGGTTTGACGTTGCGACTCTTCCTGCGCTACACGGCGACTTTCATGCACCAAGGCAAACATCCATGCAAGAATGCCTGACACAATAAGCAGAATAAAAAAGACATTACTGAGCGCGCTAGCAGCAAGGTTGCGCTCCATAGCTTCGTCAATGGTGATCTGCACATAAACTAGCGCTAACACGCCGGCGATCATAAAACTTATTAGCGTAAATAATCCGATGAAGTGGCCGGTTCGGGTATTGAGTGAACGAATCCATGTGAGTGGCAGGATAAAGCTAAGTGCGCTGGTTAGTTGCTCTGCCATGCGCGAGTTAGTTTTACACATATCGTGACAACGACTATCCAGTGAGCAGCATAGCGAACATATTGGCCCGGAATAAGCCGGGCAGTGGCTCATGTCTTCACCTTCAAATTGGTGATAGCAAAGACAGCATCGCAGCGAAGCGAGGCTGCTGGCTAATACCGGTTCTCTAGCGATATAGAATCTGCCTTTGCTCAGCCAGCAAATCAAAGGGGCAAAAATAAATGTACTGCCTAGTGCAATATATGATGCCAGTGCCTGCGCGGTTTCACCGAGCTGACCGAAGTGGGCAAGAAAACCCAGTACCGATGCAATCAGCATAGAGCCCACGCCCACTGGATTGATGTCGTAGAGGTGGGCCCGCCTGAACTCCATAGTTGCAGGGCGTAGGCCCAGTGGACGATTTATGACCAGGTCCGCAACCAGCGATCCTACCCACGCTAGGGCAATAATCGAATAAGCAGTGAGAATTTCTTCCAGTACCCGGTAGATACCAAGTTCCATCAGTAGCAGTGCAATCGTTACATTGAACACTAGCCAGACTACTCGACCAGGGTGATTGTGGGTGAGGCGGGAGAAGAAGTTTGACCACGCAATAGAGCCGGCGTAGGCATTGGTCACATTGATTTTGAGTTGCGACAAAATAACAAAACTGCCCACTAAAAACAGCGTCAATTGCGGCGAGTTAGTTAAGTAACTAAAGGCGACTAAATACATTCGATTAGGGTCGGAGGCCTCACTAAATGGAATGCCGTGGCTGAGTGCCAAGACCGCCAAGAATGAGCCGATTAGAATTTTGATTGAGCCGCTAATAATCCAACCGGGCCCGGCGGCAATTAAGGCAAGCCACCAGCGTTTATTGGGTTTTTCTTGGTGGGGTAAGAAGCGCAGGAAATCGACCTGTTCGCCTATTTGTGCGATCAAGGAAAAAATAACCGCAGAGGCGGCGCCAAAGGCGAGAAGATTTAAATTAGGATCGCTATCGGGTGCTTTGAAAGCGATCCAATTATCAAAGGCGTCGTCAGATTGAACGACGATACACATCAGCGGCAAGAGTTGCAGTATTATCCAAAGTGGTTGCGTCCACAGCTGAAAACGGCTGATAAAAGTAATGCCGTGAGTTACCAGGGGGATAACCACCACCGCGCTGATGAGATAGCCGAATCTCAGAGGTATATCCAGCGTTAACTCTAAGGCGAGCGCCATAATGGCGGCTTCTAATGCGAAAAATATGAATGTGAATGAGGCATAAATTAGCGAGGTAATGGTAGAGCCAATATAGCCGAAACCCGCTCCGCGGGTGAGTAGATCGATATCAACTCCCTGGCGTGCGGCGTGATAACAAATGGGTAGGCCGGTCAGAAAAATAATGATTGCAACCGCAACAACCGCCGCTACGGTGTTACTGAAGCCGTAGCTCAGAGTAATTGCACCACCTATGGCTTCAAGAGCGAGGAACGAAATAGCACCTAGCGCTGTGTTTGATACCCGCGCCACAGTCCAGCGACGGGCACTTTTGGCGGTAAACCGCAGTGCATAGTCTTCTAGAGTTTCGTTCGCGACCCACCGATTGTATTTGCGGCGAACGCGGAAGACTCGTTGCTGAGGGTTCATAGCGATAAACTCATTTTCATAGCTAGTATCGTGTGGCTCTGACAACAGCGCATTGTCTGGAAATACAGACGAATAGCCTGAAGATATCAAGTGGCAAGGTACTCTTCGGCTTACTTCTGGCGAGAACTTAGTCAATACCTTGCAGGAAGGGTGCCACCACGAGAAACCCTATTAGTTCGCCGCAACGTCCGGGTAATAAAAAGTCGCGTGCTTGATATTGCTTAAATATCAATACGGATCTTTTTGTGAGGGCTTTATATCCTGAGCGCCTGAGATTGGATCCACCTCTCGCCTGCTGCTGTCGGTATACGTTATTTAACATAGTGGGGTGGAGCATTCACCGCATGGTGAGTCTAGGTACTTCTGCGGAGACTGCTTCTTGTCGAATCAAGTAACCGTAGCGTAGGGGAAGTAACGATGAGAGATAAATCCGATAATCGGCGTTTCTGGGGTCGCCGCAAGGTAGTTCGAGCAATAAGCGCTCTGCCGCTGGGAATCCTCTTAGCGTCACAATTGAGCTGGGCAGCGCCGGCCACCACCACGGGGCAAGCAGTAACCGATGATACCGTCACAGTGGGTATTTTACATTCGCTGACCGGCACCATGGCGATTAGTGAGACGGGCGCGCAAGAAGCTGAAAAGTTAGCTATTAAGCAGATAAATGAATCGGGCGGTATTTTAGGTCGCCAAATCAAGATAATTCAAGAGGACGGCGCTAGCGATTGGCCGACATTCGCAGAAAAAAGTCGCAAACTGTTAGTGAGTGATAAAGTGGCAGCGGTCTTTGGGTGCTGGACATCAGCATCACGTAAAGCGGCACTGCCGGTGTTTGAAAAAGAAAATGGTCTACTTTACTACCCTACTTTCTATGAAGGCTTAGAGCAGTCTAAAAACGTAATTTACACCGGACAGGAAGCCACACAGCAGATTCTAGATGGTCTAAATTGGGTAGCTAAAGAGAAAAACGCAAAGACTTTCTATCTAATAGGCTCGGATTATATTTGGCCGCGCACCTCCATGAAAATTGCCCGCAAACACATCGAAACTGTGTTGGGTGGCAAAGTTGTGGGCGAAGAATATAAGCCACTGGGCGATACCCAGTTTGGTACGGTCATCAATAAAATCCGTCTGAAAAAGCCTGACGTTATTTATGCCGCAGTAGTGGGTGGTAGTAATGTTGCATGGTTTAAGCAGCTCAAGGCAGCCGGTATAACCTCAAAAAAACAAACATTACTGACTATTTCGGTAACAGAAGATGAAGTCTTGGGCATCGGTGGTGAAAACCTGGAAGGTTTCTACTCCATCATGAAGTACTTCCAGAGTCAGGATAACCCCAACAACGTGGCTTTTGTAAAAGCGTTTAAAGAAATGTGGGGCGATGACAGTGTAATTGGCGACGTAACTCAAGCTGCCTACTTAGGGCCTTGGCTATGGAAGGCGGCAGTTGAAAAAGCCGGTACCTTTGACGTTGATGCAGTGGTAGCGGCATCGGAAGAAGGTGACATCGAGTTGACCTCCGCACCAGAAGGCTATGTAAAGCTTCATCCCAATCACCATCTCTGGAGTAAGGCACGCGTAGGTAAGTGGAAGAAAAATGGCCAAGCTGAAGTGGTTTACACCTCAGAACTACTCGAGCCAGACCCATTCCCAGCAGGTTATCAGTAAGCCTGCGGATTTACTGACACGATATTGGAAATACGGGCGAATACGGATGTTCGCCCATCCTTTGTAAGAAATTAAGCACAGAAAAAATATTGACGTATTTATTAGCGGAGGCTAAGTGATGGGCGGTTATAGCTACGATGAGTTAGGAGCGATATTCGCAATGCAGGGCTTTGCTGGCATCAGCTTGTTTAGCGTACTTTTATTAATGGCCTTGGGGCTCGCAATTATTTTTGGACAAATGGGTGTTATTAATATGGCCCACGGTGAGTTTATGGCCGCAGGAGCATATACCACCTATTTGATCTCTTCTTTAACTGAAACTTATATTCCGGCATTCATGTCGTATTACTTTGTGTTTTCGATAGTCGCCGCGTTTCTGGTTGCAGGAGTCCTCGGCTATCTCGCGGAATTTATATTCATAAGGCATCTCTACAAGCGCCCACTAGACACGCTATTAGCCACCTGGGGATTGAGCTTAATTATGCAGCAATCCTATCGATCTATATTCGGCGCAAGGGAAGTTAGTCCTACTTTGCCAGATTGGTTGATGGGCTCATTCAAGCCCACAGATATGATTGATATTCCAATCAACGGTATGTTTGTACTCGGTTTGACGATATTCACCACCTTGGCGGTGTTTTATTTGATGTTCAAATCCAACTGGGGTTTGCGGGTGCGTGCCACCACCCAAAATCGGGTAATGAGTGGTGCAGTGGGTATCAATACCAAAAAGGTTGATCGCTACACCTTTGCTCTCGGCTGCGGTATAGCCGGTATGGCCGGCGCCGCGTTTACTACAATTGCATCTACGGGACCAACCACCGGAACACTATATATCGTCGATACATTTATGGTTGTGGTCTTTGGCGGCGCTGCCAGCTTGTTCGGCACAATCGCGTCAGCATTCTCAATTGCCCAAGCACAATCAATCCTCGAGTTCTTTATCAGTGGATCAATGGCCAAAGTCTTTACCTTGCTCACCTTGGTAATAATTTTGATGTTCAAACCAGAAGGCTTATTCGCCAGCAAGGTTCGTCGCTGAGACGAATCTTACTCAGATGTGGCACGCCTGGTTCTAAATTATTAGGAGTTAATGATGAGCTTTGTTTACGAAAAATTGTTTGGCGATAAAAAAGGCCTAATAGGATTTTGCATCCTAGCGACACTTATCCTCGTTGTCTTTCCACTGTTTCTCGATTCATTTCGATTGAATTTAGTCGGCAAATACCTGACCTATGCGTTTGCGGCGGTGAGCTTAGTTTTGCTATGGGGCTACGGTGGTACTTTAAGCTTGGGGCAGGGCATCTTTTTTGGGCTTGGCGGTTACGCCATGGCAATGTTTTTAAAACTAGAGGCCTCTTCGCCGGAGAACACTGCCATCCAGTCGACGCCGGGTATTCCTGACTTTATGGACTGGAACCAAATTACGGAATTGCCGGCATTTTGGATGCCGTTTCACAGTTTTACATTTACCTTAATCGCCATCTTGGTCGTACCCACTTTCTTTGCTTACATCATCGGTGCAGCGATGTTTAAGCGCCGAGTTGGTGGTGTGTACTTTGCAATAATTACTCAGGTTATCTCGGTTATCTTAACGGTTTTAATTGTGGGTCAGCAGGGCTTAACTGGTGGTATTAATGGTATTACTGATCTTCGCACCCTCAATGGCTGGGATATCACCTCAGACAGTGCTAAAAATTTGTTTTACTTTATTAATTGCTTTCTTTTATTGGCGGTTATCATTGCATCTCGCTTTGTACTCACCAGTAAGTTCGGTCGCTTATTACTGGCAATGCGCGATAAAGAAGATCGCGTTCGCTTTTCGGGTTACGACGTTGCCAACTTTAAAATATTTGTGTTCTGCTTTGCCGCGATGATCTCGGCGATTGGTGGGGCCATGTTTACGTTGCAGGTTGGCTTTATGTCGCCCTCGTTTGTTGGCATTGTGCCCTCCATAGAAATGGTTATCTTCGCTGCGGTTGGTGGTCGTATGTCACTTATTGGCGCGGTGTATGGCACCTTATTAATTAACTTTGGTAAAACCATTTTTTCGGAATCCTTTCCTGAGCTGTGGTTATTTTTAATGGGCGGTTTATTTATTGCCGTGGTGATGTTCTTTCCAAATGGCTTGGCAGGTTTATGGGATGACTACGGTCACCACATTACTAGGCGCTTTGAATTTATAAAAAAGTTATTCAAAAAAAACAAAGTTGATGCAGATAATGTTGAGTTGGAAGGAACAAAATCATGAGTACGAATACTGACTTTACGCTTGCGATTGAAGACCTGACTGTGTCGTTCGACGGCTTTAAAGCAGTAGATGGTCTGAACTTCTACTTGGAGAAAAATGAGCTGCATGTCGTTATTGGACCCAATGGTGCAGGGAAAACGACGGTGCTGGATTTGATTTGCGGTAAAACTAAATCGACTTCCGGTAGCATTAAATTCCTCAATACTGAGCTTACTACTCTCTCTGAACATCAGATTGTTAGAGCCGGTGTGGGTCGTAAATTCCAAACTCCATCGATTTATGAGAATTTAAGTGTGATGGAGAATCTAGAGATCTCCTACCCCCGTGGTCGTGGTGTGTTTAGTTCGCTTATGTTCAAACACGACCAAGAAGTTAGCGGCAAAATAATGGAAGTTGCCAAACAAATTATGCTCGAGGATTCCTTAAATACTGAAGCTGGATTACTAAGCCACGGACAAAAGCAGTGGCTGGAGATAGGTATGTTACTGATTCAGGATCCGCAGCTCCTGATGCTGGATGAACCTGTCGCCGGGATGAGTGTAAAAGAACGAGAGCAAACTGCAGAGTTACTGAAAGAGATTAGCCAGGGACGTTCGGTATTGGTTATTGAGCACGATATGGACTTTGTGGCGCGTATCGCTCAGAAAGTGACGGTATTACATCAGGGAAAAATTCTTGCTGCGGGAGATATGGAAGACGTGCAAAAAGATCCAAAAGTGATAGAAGTATATTTAGGACAGTAGCAGGCTGGATAAAAGTCACTATATGTTCATTGCGTAAGATGCCAAACAAGCTGCTAGATTGAGGTGAAGATTTGTATGTTAAATGTTTCTAATTTAAAAGTTTGCTATGGTCAAAGTGAAGTTATTCACGGCTTGAATTTCACTGTGCCGAAGAATGAAACACTGGCAATTATGGGTCG
>JBKEFB010000073.1:0-14174 GCA_046712405.1 Zhongshania sp.
ATCTATCAAAAGCGCTACCCGATTTTGCCAATGAGGCCATTCGTGAAGCAATCCCCGCCTTTGACAAACAGATCAAAGGTTTTGCCATGAACGACGCCATTCTCACCGGTATAGAAACCCGCACCTCATCGCCAATATGTATTAAACGCGGTAAAGATTATCAAAATCTAAACACCCGCGGACTTTATCCCGCAGGGGAAGGTGCAGGCTACGCTGGAGGTATATTATCGGCCGGCATCGACGGCATAAAAATCGCTGAAGCCGTTGCCATTGATTTGCTAAAGCTGGATATCGACATCCCCGGCGGGCGCTAAGCCAACTCGAACACTAGCTACTCGCCTGCCGCCGCTGCTGAGCCCCCGCAAACTTCACCATATTGGCGATACCGTGCCGTCATTGTCGGCTAGCCCCCCGCCACGAGTAAACCCACCGCCACATCTACCTGGTCACTCGTAAACACGCCGGCACCTAATTCAAAAATGACCACAATAAGCCCAAGCTCCGCAGACGCTAATAGCTTAGAATAGGCACGGCTATCCAATCACATACTCACAAAGGCATAGGGAGGTTATTGCATGATATCTCTGCAAGAGCAGCTTCTTAAAGCAGGCATGGTCGACAAGAAGAAGGCCAAGCAAGTTAATCAAGAAAAGCGTAAGCAAGTTAAGCAGGCCAAAGCTACCGGCAAAGTCATTGTTGACGAAAGTAAAGAAGCTGCCAAACGCGCCCTTGTCGACAAAGTCGAGCGCGATCGTGAACTTAATCGTCAGCGCCAGGCCGAGGCCAATAAGAAAGCCATTAAAGCCCAAATCATTCAGCTGATAACGCTAAACAAGATTGATCGTAGACGCGGCGAAATTGCCTATCAATTCACTGATGGCAAAAAAATCAAAAAACTATACGTCGACGCACTCTTGCAAACGCAGTTAATCAAAGGCGTGATTGCCTTGGTTAAATTAAGAGACGGCTATGAGTTAGTACCTGCGGCCATTGCCGATAAAATCACCCAGCGCGATGACAGCGCGGTGCTAGTGCACAACACTAAAGTCAGCAACGATGCCGTGGAAGAAGACGATCCTTACGCAGCCTACCAAATCCCCGACGACCTAATGTGGTAACGCACTATCTTACATACTGACACCAGCCAACCCGCAGATGCCGCCTTACACGTTCTGCAAACAATTTACGGCTACGACGCCTTTCGCAACCAGCAAGCAGAGATTGTAAATCACGTCGTTAACGGCGGTGACGCGCTGGTACTCATGCCAACGGGCGGCGGTAAATCGCTATGTTTTCAGGTGCCCGCGCTGGTTCGCGAAGGCACCGCCATTGTGGTTTCTCCGCTAATCGCACTCATGCAAGATCAGGTAATGGCGCTGCGTCAGAACGGCATTAAAGCGTCATTTTTAAATTCCAGCCAAACTGCAATGGAAGTCAACGGCGTCGAAACCGCACTGATGAATGGCGACTTGGATCTGCTCTATGTGGCGCCAGAACGCTTAATGATGCCACGCATGCTCGAACTGCTAAGCCGCGCGCCGCTGGCCTTATTCGCCATCGACGAAGCTCATTGCGTATCCCAGTGGGGCCACGACTTTCGGCCCGAATACATCAAACTGTCCATTCTGCACGAACGCTTTCCCGATATTCCGCGTATCGCGCTGACCGCCACCGCCGATAGCACAACGCAGCGGGAAATCATCGAGCGACTGTCACTGCAAGAAGCTCGGGTTTTCAACGATGGTTTTGACCGACCCAATATTCGCTATCGTATCACCGAAAATCAGGGCAATGCACGCGAGCAATTGCTACGTTTTATTCTCAACGAACACGAAGGAGAAGCCGGTATTGTGTATTGCCTGTCGCGCAAACGGGTAGACGAAGTCGCTCAGTGGCTGAGCACGAAAGGCATGAACGCACTGCCCTACCACGCCGGTTTGGGCAATGAAATACGTCAGCAACATCAAGAGCGATTTCTGCGTGAAGACGGCGTTATCATCGTCGCCACCATTGCCTTCGGTATGGGCATAGACAAACCGGATGTACGCTTCGTGGCCCACTTAAATTTACCCAAAAGTATTGAAGCCTATTACCAAGAAACCGGCCGCGCAGGTCGTGACGGCTTGCCCGCTGATGCGTGGATGGCCTTCGGCCTGCAAGACGTGATTACCCTCAGACAAATGCAAGGCAACTCCACCGCAGAGGAAGGTCGCAAACGCTTAGAACAACATAAATTAGATGCCATGCTCGGACTCTGCGAACTCGCCACTTGTCGCCGCCAAGCCTTACTGCGCTATTTTGACGATAACTTGGATCATCCCTGCGGCAACTGTGACAACTGTCTCACGCCGCCAGAAACCTGGGACGCCACCGTTGCGGCTCAAAAGGCCCTGTCCTGTGTATACCGCACCGGACAGCGCTTTGGCGTGAGTTATTTAGTCGATGTGTTACTTGGTAAAGAACAGGAGCGAATAAGCCAATTCGGTCACGATAAAATTTCCACCTACGGTATTGGCACCGAGCTAAATAGCACAGAGTGGCGAACTTTGTACCGCCAAATTATTGCACGAGGCTTATTACATATTGATGTTGAAGGCCACGGCAGCGTGCAACTCACCGACACCGCCAGGCCGGTATTAAAAGGTGAAGAACAACTGACTTTGCGAAAAATGGTCAAAATCAGCAAGAAGAGCCAAGGCCGCAAAACCCGCTCTTTTTCCGGCGCCGCAAATAATACTTTGTGGGATGCACTGCGCGATCACCGAAAAATCTTAGCGACGGAACAAAGTATTCCCGCCTATATGATTTTCCATGACGCCACCCTCGCTGAAATGACCGAGCGCCAGCCACAAACCCTAGAGCAGCTTGGCCGCATATCAGGTATCGGTGAGAGAAAACTCGAGGCTTATGGTCAGGGGTTTTTAGATATTATTCTGGCAACCGTCAGCAATGACAATGATCAACATGACGGGGTCAACGACACCGCCGCCAACAGTATTTCACTTTTAAAACAGGGCAAACCGCCGGAAGACATCGCCAGCGATCGCAAGTTATCTATTAACACCATCTACACCCACCTCTGCCAAGGTATCGCCAACGGCGAACTAGCACTCAGCGACGTGATCAGTCTGGATGAAACCCAAACAAAAGAAATTCAATTTGCTTTTGAGCTAAGCGAAGACGGCAAAATGAAAGGCGTCTTTGAGGCGCTAGACGGCGAGTACGACTACAATGTCCTGAAAGCGGTGAAAGTATCGCTAAGTATTTAAGCTAAAATAGTAGCGGCTCAGATCTTTAGCGTTTATGCATCCATCGCATAGCAATTAATTAAAAACACCGCTGCAGAAACCTAGCCGCCGGCAGTAGAACGAGTTTCAGTCGTTTTCCGAAGGACTCACAACGGGAACTAAAACTTCATTCCGGCGCATAAACCACGGTGTGAATGGTGCGTTATAACGCGCCCATATCGCTTTACCGGTTACCGTGAGGCCCTTTTCCTCAATCCAAGCGTCCAGCTTTGCCTTGTTTAGTAGATACGTTTTTTCACTCCAAAAACCCGAGTACTGAATCGCCGCGATGTGGCGAGCGGGCACCTGACGCAAAACCACCAAGGGGTCTTGCGGTTCAGGTAAAGTTTCTAGTGAGTAGCCTGCGGGCATCATAAAGCTCACCGCCCACTGATCATTTTGGCGCTGTTGGCCAACGGGTGAAGTCATATCGATCTTCTCGCTGGCGGCGCCTTGACCAACTGGGGCGGTCATTTTAACTTCTACACGAGATTGATTATTACCGGATATATAGTTAAAAAGTCGGCTGAAAGCGTTGCTGCCCGCCTCATCAAAAGCTCCGCCCACCACGGTTACAGCAATAATATGGGGTTCATAACGTCGCAACTCAATTGACTGCTCCTTGAGCTCGACCGTGTATTCCGCTTCCTCTACCGCCATAGTATTGCCTACCCCAAATATCGCAGCGACAAAAAATAATACAACCCGTCTTAGATATACCATATTGGCCTGCCTTCCTTTGAACCCGCGTCCAACCCATATGGAGCTTGTGAGGCCCATGCTGAGGTAAACAAAATACCTTTATCACATACCTGAGTGACAAGCTTCTCGATATCGTCTGGTGCAGATACCCTGCCCATCATGCTAAAAAATCATCCACTAATAGCTTGCCGGCACTCTGATCCAATGACGCCACATGGTAGGTTTTGACAGCGCCCTGATACTAATAAGCCGCGCTGGCGTTTACCGATGAATCTTCAAAAAGTAAGGCATGTCTTCCAAAAACCAAGGGAAGTAAATCACCGCTGGCACGTTGTCAGGAAGCTGGGAATCAATAGCCCGCTCTGAGATACAGAGCTGAATTATTGCCGAGCGCCATTAATTCACCACTAAAAGATTCAGCTATGCCTTCATAGACAATATTATCCATGGCAGCGAAAACTTATAACGCCTGCGATTAAGGAAGGTGAAAGTCTTTTTAGAATATGGGCTCCCATGACTTTAAATAAAATATCGATAAATAACGTATTTATAGAAATAGCGACAAGTATTTTGACCGCGACTTTGTTCGCAAGCAAGCTCTCGCAACTAAACAGTTTGATTTTTTTTTCGCCCTGAACGACTGCGTATGGTGCCAAAGAGTTTCACCGTTTAACAATGCGCGTTTTAACAAAGCCAGGGGCAATAAGGCACTAGTACACTTGAATCGCAGAACTCCAAGCGCGCTCCTGAAGCGTCGCAGGAAAGTCAGACCGAGGTTTAATACCTCCCCGAATAGCATCCCAAGTAGACCATCGGCAACTTGGATTTTCTAATACTCGCGCATAATAAAAAGCTCGCTGGCCCTTAGAGTAGTTAGGGTCTCGCCACACTGTGCGCAACTGCGCCGCACCGCTAGATGCTGAAAGCTCGCAGTTGCTTAAGTCTACATCAGCGCCGTTATCAGGACAGCGGTGACTTACTGGATCGACGTCCGCACCACCGGCGCAAGCTACGTCGAACACCGCCTCATGAACGTCACCCGCATTATCTATCCAACCTTTTATAATTTGCAGGCGCTGCAGCGGGGCGCTGTTGGCATCAGCCATTGCCCACAGTATAAAAGTGGGTTGCTGCATGCCTTGCAGCGTTAAATGTCCGCCCATGGTGACACCGCGCCTGTAGGCCTCGGCAACCACACCATTGGTTTTAAGCATATCGTCATCAAAGTCGAAACCGGCGAAAAAACGTAGCGAAATCCGCGGCCCCGACGTCGCAAACGTTTCGCCACGACGAAAGGCTTGATAGATATGCTCACGGGTATTTGCCTCCGCCCACACACCAGCTAGACCGGATGCGCCAAAGGTGGGTAGCGAACCGCCGATATAGGTTTTCCCTTCGACTGTTTTCACCAAATCCTGAGTGGCTAATTTAATAGCCAGGCCGTCCCACCAATCGAATGGAATAGAACCACGTAATTGTCCATCAGCGGATATCAAACCCAATTTCGACACATAGTCATCTTCGCTTACACCGCTGGCCGCATTGTGGGTATCACTTGAGCCAATCACGGCAAAGTCATAAGGATTGCCTATTCCCAATTTTTCTAAAGCCAGACCTCGTTTCAGAGCATCGCGCACATAGCTGCCCTCAGGCGCGCTCATTAATGAGGAGGCGACACGCTCATTGGTGATTTCGAAACCTGCCCATTCATCTCGTGTCGACAAAGCCGGATGTGTTTCTGAGGTGCCCTTAATTTGAGTGATTTCGACCACCGGTTCGTTGCGTAATCGCTGCTGAACATAAGCCGCATCGATCGGGCTACCATCGGTCTGGGTCATTTCAAACATATGACCGTTGGAACCATTGGAATTATGTGGAATCGCTAAACTCTCGACACCCCGCTCACGCATTGCGTCCATCCAGTCCCATAAATCTTCAGGGTTCGCAGAGTGTAAGGTCGAAAAAGGTTGCACTGGCAGCTGCTCGGTATTCTGAAAGATAACGTTGCGGTGCAGATTGCCGGCATCGGCTGCCGTGGCGGTAAATTCGTAGGCGACCAAAGTGGTAAATTTACCGGGATCGTTATAGCGCCGCGCAGCTTCCACCGTTTCTAGCCAAGCGGCCGACATCACGTCAAGAGCATCACTAACAGGGATTTCACCCGCTTTAATGGCATTCACATTTTCAGGCAAGAAATTTGAAAATGCCTTCATGCGCTTTAATGTACTCAGCAAGTCAGTACCCCGTCGCTCAGGATCATTTAAGCCGTGAATACTCTGAGGTGAATTATGCTTGGAATAATCGGTACCCACCGTAGCAGCTTCCCGAGCGACTCCCATAAACATGGCGTGATCGCTTACCGCATAGAAATCCAGAGGCTGTCGCAATTTCATTTCAAAGCCAGCCGGATGCTGCAGCGGCTCGCCGCGGGCGTAACGATAAGCATCAGCCGGTGTAGCAATAGTACCCACCGAAAAGCCATCGAATGACAGGCTAGTATGAACATGGACATCGCCGAAAAATGGTCGGCGCGAATCATCCTCGACTACCCTTTGATCTTGATCTCCGGGAGCCGGCAGTGATAAAACGCGGTAATCCGCCTCAAATATCTGACTGCGTAGTGTATCAACAAGATACTCTGCACCGACACTAGGTTGTCGTTGGCTAAACCACAAGGCAGCGCCGCTCACGCTAATTAACGCCACCACAGCAAGTACTTTCCCTCTCATTTTCAACCTCCTTTTAGCTCAACGTCTTCTTATTTTAATATTTTTTATTTTAAGTCTGCAGCTCACCACTCACTGACACCAAACAGTCTATTCTCAATGACGACAATTTTAAGGAGCTAATCTCGCGAGCCTGAGTGCGATTATCATTTTTACTATAAATATAAGTATTAAAGTTTGTCGTCAATAACGCCGCTGAACTGGTAAAAACCGGAAGTAACAGAGACACCATCGATAATAACAGCAGCTTTATTTTTAAATAATTTGGTAAATTAACATTTTATAAAATATATTATTCTGCCCTTGTCTCATACACCGCTTCTTTTTCTGACGCATTGCTAGGCTTGTCGAAGCGCAGTCCCCCCAGTCGCAACCAACGCAGCGCCCAGATGTCGCGGATGTAATTCATATGCAAATTCCAAGGCATTTTATTGCCCTGTTTTGGCAGCGAATCCATCGCGCGCTGCACATAGCCGGATTGCAGATCCAGCTTAACTGCCTCTGTAATTCCTTCGACAGGGAGCTCGGGGCGCACAACACTGAAGCCTTTCTTATCCATGTGACGTAACAGTCGGCACACGTAATCATCTACCAGATCGGTCTTCAAGGTCCAAGATGCGTTGGTATACCCGACTGAGAAAGCAAAATTCGGCATACTGCTGAGCATCACACCCTTGTAGTTGTACAAATCCGGCACATTAATAGGCTGCTTATCTAAAGCCAGTGAAACGTCTTTAAGCACCTCCATCCTTAGGCCTGTTGCGGTGATAATAATATCTGTACTCAATTGCTCGCCCGACTGCAGCATTATTCCGTCGGCATTAAACTGCTCGATATGGTCAGTGACCATGGTGACTTTACCGTCTCTAATAGATCGAAATAAATCACCGTTCGGCACCAAGCAGACCCGCTGATCCCAGGGATTGTATCTTGGTGTAAAGTGCTTGTTGATGTCATATTTCGCACCCAGTTGCCGACGTAACTGGCCGAGTAGGAATCGTTTGGCAACAATCGGTCTCCGCTTGGAAAGCTGATAGAAGAACATTTGTATAAGAATATTCTTCCAGCGCACAATACTGTGTGTCCATCTTTCCGGGAGCCTACCTCGCAGGCGATTGGCCAGCGCATCTTCCTCGGGCGCGCCGATGACATAAGTCGGCGAACGCTGCAGTATGGTTACCTTGGCGCCGCCTTTAACTAGGTTGGGCGCCAAGGTCAACGCGGTTGCGCCACTGCCGATAATAATGACCCGCTTACCAGCATAATCCAGCTCTTCTGGCCAGTGCTGCGGGTGAATAATAGGCCCTTTAAAATCGTCTCTCCCGACGAACTCCGGTGTGTAGCCTTGCTCGTAGTTGTAATACCCACTGCATATAAATAAAAACCGCGAAACCAAATAAGTGATCTCACCGCTGGACATCTCCTTAATATCGCACTGCCAACACTGGGCGTCACTACACCAGTTAGCCGCGACTAAGCGTTTACCAAAGCGGATATTTTTATCTACACCAAATTCTTGAGCGGTCTCGCTTAAGTAGGCTCGAATATCTTCACCCGGCGATATTGCCTTGCGTGAAGTCCACGGCTTGAATTTATAGCCGAAGGTGAACATATCCGAGTCCGAACGAATACCAGGGTAGCGAAAAAGATCCCAAGTTCCACCAATGGCTTGGCGCGACTCTACAATGGTGTAGACCTTTTCAGGAAAATACTTTTGATAATGAACAGCCGCACCGATACCCGAAATACCGGCACCGATTATTAGCATATCAAGAGTTTCTATCGTCATTTTTGCCTCATAAATGATAAGTAAATTCTGCAAACATTCGTCTACCTCCAGCCATTACTCCAGCATGAGAGCCTGGTTGTATTGGCACATCATTGCCGCCCAGCAAGATCGTTTTATCAGTTGCATTTTTAACACTAACTGCAATTTCCCAGTTTCCATCCAAACCGACAAACTTTAAACTACCACCGACTTCAGTATGCCCACCCATAGAGTCCACAGGATCTAGATCCACGGTATTATAAAGATGAGACCGGTAGGTCATTGTTATACCCACACCTATATCCACCGGAATACTCTCTCCAAGCAATGGAATCATGCGGCTCAAACTAATTAGGGGTGTAAAACTTACTTCCCATTCTGGCGCCCGCGACAACTCCCGGCCACTTAAATCACAGACGTCGCCAGACTCTGAGTCTGGGGTAAATGGACATTGGCCAGCGGTGTACTCGTCATAACGAGCATGCAGGTAAGCAATGGAACCACCCAGAACCAACCAGGAATTAGGGATGAGCTGGCCATCAATTTCAGCGCCATAGGTGGTCGCTGTAGCGGCATTACCTACCGCAAAATTTAGCCCGTCGAATAAACTGACCTGTAAATCGTCAAACTCAGTATAAAATAAACCAACATTAAGGGTCGCGGCACCACCGTAAAAACGAGTTTTCATACCAGTCTCAAGCGTGCTCGCCCGCTCCGGTTCAAAGGTGAAATTATCCTTGGACACGGCCTGTTCGTTATAGCCACCCGCTTTAAATGCAGTGGCGTAGGTACCGTAAAAAGTGATTTCATCACTCAAATTGTAACGCACGCTCAACTTTGGCGAGACATCGTGCTCAGTGCGCTCCCCGCGCTCATCGTAGCCTCCTTCACCAAGAAAGGCATTAAACACGGTTTCTGATAATGCATCCGGATACGCTAAAATTCCTTGAGCTACCTTTCTTTCATTTGACACCCGCAGGCCAGCAATCAGCGCCAGCTTATCCGTCACGTTCCACTCAACCTGGCCAAATACCGCCAGTGCGCGAGTATTTTGGTCAAAGAAGCGGTCATTGTTCTGTGATGCCGCCACCGCATTATTCAGGCCAAGGAGGTTTGCCAAGCCCCCCGCGGGACTGACGCCTTCAGTTCGGGCGGCTTCAACAATTTCCAAGGTCTTCAAAGTATTTAAGAAAACTCGAGTACTACCGACAATATCGGCATCAAACAGGTAAGCGCCAGCGACCCACTCCAACCATTCTCCTTGTGGCGACGCCACACGAAACTCAGCGGTGCTCTGCGTGTAATAGTCATCAACGTTCATACTAGCCGCATCTATTGGCCCCATATCAACATCAAACATTTGATCGCGATTAAAAAAAGAATGGCCAATAACCGCCGTTAGCAAATACTCACTCAAGGTATAATCGAACTGCAATGAATAGCTGTTGCCAATGCGATTAGTGTCTTCGCGCTGATTGATAGACCCTTGATGATCACTATTATTCGCTTCTATCTGCGGATCATAACGGCGGAAAACATCTAGAGTGTAGTCTTCCGCCTTGGTCAGCTGCAGACCGACGCCGTTGCCATAGACCTTGGCGCGGGTCGCTGAAAAATTAATATCGAGACCTTCAATCCAGTTAAGCGCGTGCAATTTCAGCCTGCTAATCCGCAATTCCCTAGCTAACTCGAACTCATCCACATTCTGCCGATGAGGGTTATTTGCCGGGTCAAGATCAAAGACTGAATTTCGTATATAGCCGTCATACTTATCTTGATCATGACTCACGCGGAAGTTCAAAAGACCGTCAATCAAGGGGCCGGCTAGCGCGAAGCGAGCGCGCTCCCGATTGAGGTCACCGCCCTGCAAAGCGAGCTTGCCGGTAAATTCATCAGTAGCTTGCCCGGTGCTGATATTAAGGGCACCGGCGATGGCATTTTTGCCAAACAATGTGCCCTGCGGCCCGCGCAGGACTTCCACCTGCTTAACATCGGCCAAGGCCTCAAGCAGATAATCCTGCCGACCGTAATAAATGCCATCGATTGCTAGCGACACAGAGCGCTCAAAGCCTTTGTTATTACCCGAGCCTAGACCGCGCATCGCAACGAAGCTAAACGATGGACTCGCGGAAATGACCAAATTCGGAGCGAGCTGAGACAGCTCATTGACGTTGGTGATACCTTGCTCGTTTAGAAACTGTTCGCTCATAACGGTGATGGAAATTGGCACGTCACGGATGTTCTCGCTACGTTTTTGAGCGGTTACAATCACCTCTTCTAAACGCGCTGACTGTGATCCAGTCTGGCTGGTCCCGGACTGCGCCAATGCCAGCGTGGAGTACATTAAAACTGCGCCGACTGACACTACAACACACTTTGTGATGCGCATAATTTGCCTCGAATTATTTTTATTATTCTATAAATATCCCCCACTCTACTCTCGCCCTCGGCAGGGAGTCCAAACAAACCATAACGTTTGAGTGATCAAAATACCGTCGAGAGTGTTGCCTAAGCCTCTATCCACTGAGGCCTCTAAACATTTTCCGCCGGCCGCAAGTACTCACTAAGCTCTTGCAGCACCGCCGCTGTATCTAAATCGCAATGATATTTAGAAGGGTGAAATCCCGGCAGAAAAAACGTTAGCCAGTCGGGTAAAACCCTAAACAACATTCCCTGTGATGGTAAAAACAGGTAACTAAACCCACTTTTCCAAGTAGACAAGCGCTTAGTGTGGCCCCTTTTACGAAGTAATATATAGGTGATTCTGAGACTGCCAAACAAGAACATCAGGCTGGTAGTCAGCATAACCAAGCGCAACACTAGCCCGCTGCCGCCGGTCGCCTTGTAAACGTCAAAAGCCACCGCGCGGTGCTCAATTTCTTCCACCGCATGCCACTGATATAAGGATCGAATAGCCGGATCCAGACCATCAAACATAAGCTCCGGTTTCTTCAACACCTGATTGGCTAAGACCGCGGTGAAATGCTCTAGGCATACTGTGACAGCTAGGTTGTAGCGCCGCCACGCCGCACTCTTTTTCCCAGCTGCTGTTCTCGCTCTTAGCATTTTGCCAACGAAAGCCTCTATCTGATCCATGGGATAGCCGAAACGCTTGGGCGACTCGTTCAACTTCATATGGACCAAAGAATGTTGTGCCTCTTGAGCACAGAACTGTTGGATCTCCTCATGCAGCTTTGGATCGCTAATTTCCTCCCGATATGCCAGCACCGATCGCAGAAAGTAACGCTCGCCCTCTGGAAACGTGATCGACATGGCATTCATAAAGTGCGTTTTGAAGGGATCGTTGTCAAAGTAGTATTCACTCACCTGCGAGATGTCGGGTTCAAACTTGCGCACCTCGATAGGGTTGTCGGTAAACGATTGTTGCGACGCGGCTGCTGTATTCATCTCACCTACTCCTTCGTTGCCATATGGATAATATAATTATCCGCTATTGCAATGTCAACTATCGCCCCACAAAATCGGTGCTTCACACTATCTACAATTCCACTTTTCAGCCGTAGGCTGTCATCACATTCGCCACAAATTGCGACACCATCGCATCAAACTGCTTGCGGATCACCGGCTTGGCTGGCAGGTGCAGCAGGCGCGGCACCTTGAATCCTTTTAGGACGCCCTCAACCTCCAGCGCGCAGTGAGTCCCTTCGTCGTCCTCGATAGTGGTGAAAAGTCCTGATAGCATGGCATTGCCGACACCACTCAAGGCTGCAAAGCGAATCAGACCGCTGCCTTCATCGATGCTGAATTCCGTGACAAACAGCAGATCATGGTAAATGCCTCCCATACCCATACGCTCGAATTCCCACTGATACCGTTGCGAGTCCAGAGCTACCAAGGGTTTAAGTTTGGGGAAATAGCTGAGAGTTACCGGTATATCGGCAAGATGCCCAAAGAAGTCATCCACACTCTTACTGGTGTGGCCGATGGTTTTATACTTGATCTTTACATCCACTATTTGGCTTCCAATATTGTCAGTTAAATTAGCGTTTACTGGCACTAAAGCCGCCAGTGAATCACAAGCTAAGATTGACCACCCCCGACAAAAGTAATTGAATATTAACAATCAGATAATATTATTATCCACTGATTTCTAAAAAGATTTCCCTATGCGCCGCCGATGCCGACTACGCCGCCATAGCGCACTTAAAAACGCACCGAGAGCGAGTTTACGCCGCCATGCTTTTGGCCCTAGACCGCAGCGTGGGCAGGGCTTGGCTTTTCAATATGCGTAATGATCCAACAGAACGAAATAAGCTCGCGGAACTTCACCCGGACAAGGTAAAGGAATTAATGGCAGCACTAAACGCACACAACGTCGAGCAAGCGCCTCCCGCCTGGCATACACTGATTGCCAACCCCGTCAATATTGATAAGGATCTTAGCCAGCCGGACGCAGAGAACGACGAATATGTGTACTGGTCAAATTGACGCGCTGGCGAGTTCGCTCTTACGAGCGATTTACTCTGCCAACCTCAGATAGGCGTACTCACCGAAATTGGACGCTGGATCTAACAACATGACTTTCTCATAATGCTGCCGAGCCTGCGGGGATTCATCGGTGGCATCAAGTAGCTTCGCCAAATAATAATGACCGTAGATTTGATACATGACGCGGACAGCTTCGGACGGCAATGACAGTTCTGCCGCGCTCGCGCTGCCAACGATCTCCACTATTTCGCGCAGCGATTCAACCGCCTGTTGATCTGGTGGTAGCCATTGTGAAAACATCACGCAAGCGCGACCTCGCAGCAGCTTCACATCCAATTCTTCCATCGCATTGCCAGCAGAACATTCGCTCATTGCACGCTGATAAAGCAATAATGCTTCACCCATTGTTTTCGAGGCATCCGATATTGCACCAAGTTCCGCGCCCTGCAAAAGCAAATACAACAGTCTTGCGGTGAAAAACCAAATCGAGTTTTCATCAGTGCCTTTAAGATGTTTCAAGCACTCGCCCGCGTCAGCTATACGCTTTTGCATCATAAAAGCGACACATTTAACTGCCCAAAAATGTTGTGGGTCATTACCAGCAGCCAAGCTAGCATCGCAAAGCTCCACGGCGTACTCGTAGTCCGCAAGCATCACCGCGGCGGCGGCATATTCCTGCGCGCGATGACTACCAGTTCCACTCTCTCTAATACTGCTCTGCCAGTTTGCAATATCACTACCCACCCCAAAACGCTTGTAAAAGACCGCGCTGGGAATATAAATCGCCTCTACGCTATGGGCCATGTCCCGCTCGGTATCATCAAGAATCTGCTGATATTTGTGGCGCAATATCTGCGTCTTATCGGTAATAAGCCAGCGATTGAAAAGCTGGTCGGCCTCTTCGTGATTTACAATGCCCTTGCTGAAATCACCGGTAACAGGCAGGGTTTTAATCAGCGAATTAATCTGCAGTTCTGCCAGCGAAACCAGCGACTTGTGAGCTTTAGAAAACAGGCTCAAGGACAGCCCTATCTCGCGGGCGTTCCACAACAGGCTGGCAATATTCTCGTCGTCAGCAGACATCACTTCATCGTCTCTCAGCAGCCCGTATTCGAGAAGCTCAGCAACAAATTGATCGCTAAAATTTAAGCCCCGCTGACTAGGACTTTGGCCGTCCTTCAGCGGATTAATAGTGCCTCCGTGCTGCCGGCTAAACTTACCGGAGAGCAGCTGTATCTCTAA
>JBKEFB010000074.1:0-13970 GCA_046712405.1 Zhongshania sp.
AAAACATACCGACCCTTTCGGATGTTGTTAAGAGGGTTGCTCCCTAGGTCTTCATCATGATTGCATTTGCACCACCACTGGTAGTGTTTCCGTTCATTACCACGTGGTTGCCACTATCCATGTACAACTAATAGTTCTTATGGCTGCAAGCAAACAAGGCTAGCTATTAGTTTATGGAACGGTACTAGGAATTAGATACGGTGCAAAGCCGACTATTCGTTGCGTGCCATAACCGCCTTGAGGTACGCGTTGGCGCATCCCAGATTCCGCCCACTTGTGAGAGGTAGTGCCATTGTGCTTTCTGCTATTCTGACCGTGGTACATCGTCCAGCCGACGACATTGCCGTTGTTATCCTTTTCGACTTTTACCACCGTTCCCATATGGCCGATTGCGCCGCCTGGCTGTTTATAAAGGCTTTTTTTCCCATCTTCGAATTTCGGTATTTTGCGCGAGAACCAGAAGACAGTACCTGGCTTAATTTTATTCCGAAATTGAGTAAGATTCTCGGGGGCTGCGAAGGCGTCTTCATCATAAAAAACCGGTGTAAATAATTTTCGGTCGTCATACCATTTGGCTAGTTCGCGAGTAGTTCTAGCCTCCGGTTCGCCAGGAGCTGCGTTGTCGCCATTAAGAGTGAATTTACGGATTCCTGCTGGTGCCGCCATTTTTACGCCTGGACATTTTTCGGCAATTCGGCTCGATAATCGTAAAAAATTACCACTGCAGTCTCGCCATTCATTAGCTGGTTGTTGGGTATAAATGATTTTCTGAGATTCCATCCAGCGAATTGCAGATGAAATGTCGCAATTAGCTGCTGGATCGACTTCAGAATCATCTATTGTGGGAACATCTGACCCAGCGAGGCTTGGTAGCTTTGTAGTTGCGCAACCGATCAGTAGTGCACTGAAGAAAATGGGTAGGTATTTTGCAGTCAAAGTCATCGCTTTTATCTCCTGATGTCGTGCCTAATTGCTTGTCTGCGCACATCAATTTCCTGCGCACTAGGGTTTTAGCGCCTGAAAAAGTACTTCATTTTTATAACAATTGTACGTTGGAGGGTAACACCCCCATTTTTTGATGCCTATATTATATTGTCACTACCGTTTTATTACGAATTTTTAGGTAGCCACTTCTTACCGTACCATTTCCTGATAAAGCAACCGCAACACAACATTTTTCCAAGCTAGCTTGGCTAAGTAATACGCAACTGAACAGCCGATACCACCGCCAATAATGACGAAGCGGACAGAATCAGGGGCATTGGCCATGACAGTCTGTCCTTACTTGAAACGCGCCACCAGGGCCGCAATATGAGCAGGGCCGACCTCGCAACAGCCCCCAATGACGGTGGCTCCCGCATCGACCCACGTTTGAGCGAAATTAGCATAACGGGCAGGCCCAAGATCAATGCGCGCCTCAAGCGCATCAACGCTCGCCCCGACATGATCAAACGTATTTGCAATGCCAGTAAATCCGTTGGCATAAGCACCAACAATCACACCCGCGCCTGCCAGCAATGGGATCGCTTGACTAACGGCTTCAGGCAATGAACAGTTGATTGACACGACATACGGTTTAAATTCTGTAATCAATGGAATGATATCTGAAATCGGTTCGCCCGACCGCAATTTGGTCCCATCAGCATCATCAACAGACAGTGACAACCAAACAGGTTTGCCAGTGACACCCGCACCCATAAGACCGCCACGGGCCTGATCAACAGACGACATCGTCTCTAGGATATGTGCGTCGACAAACTTGGCGTGAACACGGGCTAAATGGGCGTATACTTCGGCGGCCTGATCAGGAGGCGGGCTTTTGTCGGGCTGATATGAAAATCCTTGCGGGCCAAGCGCGCCAAGCACCAGACCGCTGCCATACGCATCGCGCGATTGGCAGGCTATTTCACATGCCAACATCGCCAGACGGTCTAACTGATCATCAAGTCCGTTGGGTTCAAGCCGTTCAGGCAGAATAGAATAGCTGTTCGTTGTGGCGATTTGTGCGCCGGCAGCAAAATAGGCGTCATGGACATCACGCACCATTTGAGGGTCATCCAACAACGCTTGGATCGACCAAAGCCCCGTTGCTTTCCCTGCGCGCGCCACCAGCTCTTGGCCCATTCCACCATCAAGAATCGTGATCATTTAATAGCTCCTTTGTTGCTACTGCACTTTACCAGCCAGGCACAGTTACAATATCTAATTTGCGCCAAACTTGGCATTTTAGGTCCAGCCAGTAAGGCGTTTTTGGTGCGCTGTATCTGGGGTCGCTCCAAACACAGTGCAATACACCCGCAAAAGACCAACCTCTTGAATATTCATGGTGCCGTTGTTGGCCTGCACAACCCCACACAGGTGTCCAAATCAGTTAAAACAAACCCATTGGCCATGACAATACTGCATACCGCGAACAGCCATTCGTATTGGGGCTACTCGCATTGGCTTAGGCACGAATGCGGGCGTTCTCCGCGGCCCACAATGGCGCATTGTCTTGCACTGTTGCAGCCACATCTTGGCCAAAAATATTCACGATGACCTTTGTCCCTGCAACCGCCAGATCAGACTGCCGTATCGCAAGCGCAGTAAACTTGTTACGCGGTAACCATAGGCACCCGATGTGGTTTCACCCCCGACTTTGCGATCATAAAGAACCGTCGACATATACGGTGCATCTGCGGCGCAGTCTTCATCAATCACAAGCGTCGCGAACCGCTTTTTGCTGCTCCGCTGGTTTTTCGGTAGCGACGCCGCTTTACCAAGGAAATTTTGGGGCTTGTGAACTTTGATGAACCGTTCCATTGCGCCTTCGAGCAGGGAATAATCAGTCGACAAATCTCCCCTTCATGCACGGCACCCTCTCCCGATCCGCAGAGGTAAAGTTTACAACACCAGCAAGGGCCGCGCTGAATCCCTTGCCGTCCTTACCGACCAAAAAGATGCCGTGAAAGCCAGCGACGGTCTACGCCACTTTTTCGGCGCTTTGTCAGCTCAATGAAAAACGAATACGGCAATGAACTCCTTCTTTTAAAGCACGTCTTTAAAGACCAAGCAGATTCGGGAGTTTTGCAGTTAGACGGCAGCTTTATATTACTCAATATTGGCCGCAAGAGACTGCCTGAGAGCTTTTATACCCCGCCGCCGATTGGCATCCGATTTCCACACCAGTAAATACCCACACTATAAAGACCGCAGTGCGGCAGGCAGATAAAATCGGTATCATTGTCCACCAATACACCGAATTGCTATGTAACATACTAATACCTATGACAGACAACGCGCCCTTTACCGATCAGGAAACACTGCTGGAGTTATATGCCGGTAGCCACCCAGTCAACAATCAGCCTATTTTCGAGAAGGTACTTGCCACGCCACTCCAAAATAGTGGTGATTATCGTTTACTAAAATCGCCCTTGTTTGTGCGGGGTGTGGCGGCATTAGACAGTATCAATCTTAATGCCGATTCGCGTGGCCGCTTTATTGTTATTGAGCGCGGCGGCAGCCTATCGATTCGGGTTTTTTTTCGTGAACCCAATGAAGCCTTGGAAATGCAGCTCACCGCAGAAATTGAAAAATTAGCCGGCCGCCTAGACATAAAAACTGAACGCGCCTTGGTCTACAGCATCCATTTTGGCGTAGGGTTTAGCAGCATTGAACAACTTATGGGCAAGTGGGTTAACGGTGACGCGGCGAGCTGGAACTACGGCAATGTCTACGATCCCGATAGCGGCGAACCTCTCAATTGGTGGCAAGATTTACTAAAAGCTTGAGCATTGCGCTCTGCATTTAGCTATAACTGAAAATGATTGTGAACTGGCCTTCTGGGAAAGCCCTATGTTACTTATAATATCTCCGGCAAAGACTTTAGACTTTGAAAACCCCTCACACACCGAGCTATTTACTCAGGGTGATTTTTTAGTGCACGCAGAGACACTGATCTCACAATTACAAAATCTAAACCCCGACAATATCTCGGCACTGATGAAAATCAGCCCGAAGCTTGGCGAGTTAAATCACCATCGGTTTATGAATTGGTCGCGGCCATTTACGCCAGATAATGCCAAGGCTGCTGTACTGGCATTTCGTGGCGACGTTTACACTGGCTTAAATGCAGACAGCTTTGACCGCGATGATTTCGACTTTGCGCAACAGCATTTGCGCATTCTTTCTGGTCTCTATGGCCTGCTGAGACCCTTAGATTTAATACAGCCATACCGGCTCGAAATGGGTACTCGCTTCGAAAACAAAGATGGTAAGAATTTATACGAATTTTGGGATACCAAGATAACGCAGGCGCTGAACAAGCAACTGACGGAAATCGATTCGCAAATTTTGGTAAACCTAGCATCAAACGAGTACTTTAGTGCGGTTAAAACCCAAACGCTAAACGCAGATATCATCACCCCAGTATTCAAAGACTATAAAAATGACAGGTATAAAATTATTAGTTTTTATGCGAAAAAAGCCCGGGGGCTGATGGCTGCCTTTATCATTAAGCAGCGTATCTCGAACGTCGAACACTTAAAGGCCTTCGATAGTGAGGGCTATTACTTCAGTTCAGAACAGTCTACCGCAAGAGAGTGGGTGTTTTTAAGAGACGCGGCCGTCTAAATCGGCGAGGTTTAGAAACTTAAACCATCGTCAAAATTTGCTGCCACTCGTCCTTACTCACCGCCATAATAGATAGGCGGTTGCCCTTCTTAAGCAAAACCATGGCGCTCAAGGCCGGCGCTGCTTTTAATTCTGCCAATGGCAGCAGGCGTTTAAATTTGCGTTCAAATTTCACATCAACCATAAACCAGCGAGGATTATCTGTACTCGCCTTAGGATCATAACAATGCGACTCGGGGTTTTGAGCGCTGCCGTCTGGGTAGGCTTCTTTCACTATCTTGGCAATGCCGGCAATACCGGGTACGGGACAAGAGGAGTGATAAAAAAAGACCTTATCGCCACACTTCATTTGGTCACGCATCATATTCATCGCCTGATAATTACGCACGCCATCCCAGTGCTCAGTGCTGTTAGGGCGACTGCGCAAATCCTCCAAGCTAAAGGTGTCTGGCTCAGACTTCATCAACCAATAGGCCATTGTTGCACTCTCCCCATAAGCGCTAAACTGACTTCCTTGTAAGAACTATTCACCATCGATCTGATGGTGCGCAAATTCGGCGACCCTACTATGATCGATGCTAAGCCCTTCTCGCAAGCATGCGAAAACAATAAACAAGCGATATTAAATCATTTAAAACCGGCGCTACAAGAATGCCGCGATGTCTTAGAAATCGGCAGTGGCACGGGTCAGCATGGCGTATACTTTGGCGCTAATATGCCCCAATTAATTTGGCAATGCAGCGACCGTAGCGAACATATAGCCGGTATATGCAGCTGGCTCAGCAATACTGCGCTGCCAGCTCCACTAACATTAGACGTTCACGATACCGAGTGGGCGACTCAACAATACGATGCCATTTTCTCTGCCAATACCCTTCACATTATGGCGTGGGCGGAGGTGGAATTATTCTTTAGCAAAGTAAATACCCACCTAACACCGACAGGGCTACTATGTGTTTACGGCCCGTTTAAGTATCAAGGAAAATTTACTTCTGCTAGCAACGCAAACTTTGATCTATGCTTAAAAGATAACAACAGTGTAGGTGGAATACGTGATTTTGAAACAATCGATATCCTAGCTCGCCAAGCGGGATTAAGCTTATTGGCAGATCATGGTATGCCAGCTAATAATCAGCTACTTATCTGGCAGCGCTAGGCTTAGTCCACAAGGAATTAAATTCTAAATCTGACATTTGAGGACACATAGACGTAAAAAACCCGGCCTAGACCGGGTTTTTTACGATAGTACTAACTGCGTATTCGCAACTTAGTAATCCATCTCGTCCTCAGACATTTCATATGGCTGATACTCTTCTTCCGAAGTAGGCTCATCCATCATCATCTCTTCAGCTGACGCTTCTTCAACCATTGACTCGTCCATAACAGCCACTTCTTCGGCGATTGGCTCGTCCATCGCGGTGTCTTCAACGAACATAGGCTCTTCGTACATCATTGGCTCGGCAACCATTACCGCACCGCTAGCCAATACCTTCATATCAACGCGGCGATTTTTTGCACGGCCGTCTTTGGTATCGTTACTTGCAACAGGCTGTTCTTGGCCGAAGCCAGTTGCCATTAAACGTTCACTGCTAACGCCACTGCCAACCAAGTAGTTTTTCACTGACTCAGCGCGGTTTTGCGAAAGGTTCATATTATAAGCAGCGCTGCCTGCGCTATCGGTATGACCTTGCAGCTCAACACTGAAGCTAGGAGAGCTATTTAATGTTGAAGCAACGTCATTCAAGATAGTTTCTGCGTTTACAGTCAACTTAGCGCTACTGAGCTCAAAGTTAACACCGTCCAAAGTCAATGTGCCTCCACAACCATTAGACATCACCGCTTCACCAGCCGGGGTATCAAGACATTCGTCATCGGAGTTTACAACACCATCGCGGTCTCCATCTAAGGAACAACCAACCGCATTTACTTCTTCGCCTTCAGGAGTGCTCAGGCACTGATCAAGATAATCAGCAACGCCGTCTTTATCACCATCAAGTGGGCAGCCTACACTGTCAACTTGAACGCCGAGAGGCGTACCTGGACACTGATCTTCTTTATCATACACGCTGTCAGCATCAGCATCTTTTACGCCGTATTGCGCGTCGAAGAAGTTGTAACGCAAGCCGAGTACAACGCTTTGCGCACTGTATTCAATATCAATACCAGTGGCGCCTGATGTATAACTGGCATCCTCTGACATGCTGTAACGGTAACCTGCATCAATCGCCAAGCGCGGAGTCAAGTAGTAAGTAACACCTGCACCTAACTGACCAATAAAGACATCATCATCGGCATCCCCAAAATCTAGATTCGCTAAACCCAAACCAAACCCAACGTAGGGGCGCAGCTGTTCACCAGCAGAAAAGTCATACCATAAGTTACCCATCATCGAGATCACTTCCAGCGAACCATTGCCAGAAGTAGTGACACCGGGGCCACTTAAGCGGTCGATATCATTTTCGCCCTGACGATATTCTAATTCCACGCGGTATGGGCGTTCAAACTTATAACCGACGGTTGCACCATAGCTAAAACCCAAATCGTAGCTAGTGTCGATATTAGCACTACCGCCTGCGCCGCCGCTCAACATGCCATTAAGCATATCACCGATAACCGGAAGAGCACCCAATTCTGGAATACCACCAGCATCAGTCGTTGTTACCGTACCGTCAGCATCAAAGACTTGCTTGTAAAAAACGTTACCACCAACATAGTAACCTCTTTCCTTTTCGGTTTCAGCCATAGCCGTGCCCACTGCTGATGCCAAAATCACACCGGCAGCAAGAGCAGCTTTCCATTGATTGCTCATAAAAACCCCCTAAATTATTTAAGTTATTTCTTGTGAAACTCCAACTCTGTTGGAGTTTCACACTACCCTTATTTAGCGTCGAAGAAATTGTAACGCAAACCGAGCACAACGCTTTGTGCGCCGTATTCAATGTCAATGCCAGTGGCGCCTGATGTATAACTGGCATCCTCTGACATGCTGTAACGGTAACCTGCATCAATCGCCAAGCGCGGAGTCAAGTAATAAGTAACACCTGCACCTAGTTGACCAATAAAGACATCATCATCAGCATCCGCAAAATCTAGATTCGCTAGACCCAGACCAAAACCGACGTAGGGGAGCAGATGCTCACCAATAGAGAAGTCATACCAAAAGTTACCCATCATCGAGATCACTTCCAGCGACCCATTGCTAGAAGCAGTGGCATCGGGGCCTTTTAAGCGGTCGATATCATTTTCGCCCTGGCGATATTCAAATTCTACACGGTATGGGCTTTCAAATTTATAACCAAAAGTTGCGCTATAGCTGAAATCCATATCGTAACTAGCGTCGATATTAGCACTGCCAGCACCTTCAGCCGGAAAAAGAGCCGGTAATGGAGCCGGTAATGGAGTGCCACCAGAATCAGTCGTTGTTACCGTACCGTCTGCATCAAATACTTGGTTGTAAAAAACATTACCACCAACGTAATAACCTTTTTCTTTGTGGCCTTCGGCCAAAGTCACACCCGCTGTTGATGCCAAAATCAAACCGGCAGCAAAAGCAGCCTTCCATTGCTTACTCATATACATTCCCTGAATTGTTGAAGTTGTTCCCTGTAAAGCTCTAATTCTACTAGAGCTCCACACTATAGCTTAAGGCATTTCGCACAATAATAGTGTAACTTTTTATTTAAACTGGCTATTAATTAGCGTTTAAAAGTCGCGAGATATTCGCCACTCTCATATGAAGTGCCCAGATGCCGGTCTGAACGAGTGCCAATGGCAGGCTATGTTAAGAAACCCGGCCGAATCACTCGCAGGGCAACTCAAGGATTAAAATCGCGCCCTGCGCCGTATTATTGTCTGCAACCGGCATTGCCGCGTCGCAAGCTTGAATGTTGATAGGCTCTGAGAGAATACCCAGCTCTAGCAACACCGCGATCACGGTATATGGCCTCTGCCGCGACTATCGGTCATTGAAATTTGCTGATCCGCTGCTATCACTGTGTCCCTGCATGGCTAAGCGGAATTAAGGCGAAAGCCTCAACAGCTCTGGGACGCGAGACAAGCGCTCACACGCTTCAGCTGTTATCTCGATGCCACCAAGGGTTAAACCGCGCGCGTCGCCCCTTTTAGGAGAACATTGATCCTTGCCATTCTCAATCCCGTCGTTATCACTGTCTACGTAGCCAAATTGATCTACGAGGTTGCCCAGAAGGATTCCCCGGCACTGATCTCCGGCATCAATGATGCCATCGCTATAAATAGCCGAAACGGGAACCGCGACGCACCCTGACAAAACCAGCGCAAATTAGGGCGAGTGCCGACAAGTGTGCAAAAAATACTTTTAATCTTGTCTTTCCCCACATGTCATTCGCTTACTCACCACGCCGAGTGGAACTAAGCCAAGTCGGGCCTCTAATAGCGCAGAACACCTTCGTTTGCGCTACCATACGCACCCCATGTCATTCTAAGGCCCGTCCACTATGATTCCTGAACTCCTCTCACCCGCCGGCAGTCTCCGCAATATGTACTATGCCTTCGCTTATGGCGCAGATGCAGTCTACGCCGGACAGCCACGCTATAGCTTACGGGTGCGAAATAACGAATTCAAAGACGTGGAAACGCTGGGCAAAGGGATAGAAGAGGCGCACCGCCAAAACAAGAAATTTTATCTAGCCTCTAATATTTCACCGCATAACGACAAAATCCGCAGCTATCTGCGCGACCTCGCTCCGGTGATAGAAATGCAGCCCGACGCCCTAATCATGGCCGACCCCGGGCTGATGATGCTGGTGCGAGAAAAGTGGCCTGATATGCCGATTCATTTATCGGTGCAGGCCAATGCCGTTAACTGGGCAGCCGTTAAGTTTTGGCACCAAAACGGTATAGAGCGAGTGATTCTTTCCCGCGAGCTAGCGCTGGATGAAATTGAAGAAATTCGCCAGCGTGTACCGGAGATGGAGATTGAAGTTTTTGTGCACGGCGCTTTATGCATCGCCTATTCTGGTCGCTGCCTATTATCTGGCTACATGAATCACCGCGATCCCAACCAAGGCGCATGCACCAATGCCTGCCGGTGGAAATACCAAGCACATGAGGCCAAAGAGGACGAAACTGGCGACTTGGTGCCGGTGCAAACCTATACCCCTGAGCCCCAGCCCATAACTGAACCGGTGCTGCTACAACAAGCCCAACGCCCCGGCGAATTTATGCCTGCTTACGAAGATGAGCACGGCACTTATATTATGAATTCTAAAGACCTGCGCGCGGTGCAACACGTCGAGCGACTAGCCGCGATGGGTGTGCACTCCTTAAAAATTGAGGGCCGCACAAAATCTCATTACTACGTTGCCCGTACCGCCCAAGTATATCGACGTGCTATTGATGACGCGGCACATGGTAAACCCTTCGATATGCATCTGATGGACGAGCTAGACACCCTTGCTAACCGCGGTTACACCGAAGGCTTTTACCGACGTCACCCACCGAAGGACTATCAAAATTACGAAATGGGTTTAAACAATGCGCAACAGCAGCAATTTGTTGGCGAAATTGTCGATGCACGGGATTCGGTAATTACTGTCGACGTCAAAAATCGCTTTGAAACTGGCGACACCTTGGAATTAATGATGCCCGGCGGCAATAGCCGCTTCACCCTAAAAACTCTAAGTGACAAGCACGGTAAGGCGATTAGCGCCGCGCCCGGATCAGGTCATCGGGTCAAAATTCCTCTGGATCAACCGCTGCCCGAAGCTGCGCTAAAATACGGTTTGTTAGTCAAAGATATTCACGGGTAATTGGCAGAGATATAGGGGCGTCGTTATGGATAGACAAAAATTACCGATGCTCCGCGGACTCGTCAATGTCAGTTTAATTAGCTTGGTATTCGGCGCGACATTGAATTTGCTTGCCGGCATATTAGGCAGTTATTACGTACTGATCATCGGTTTTTTAGCGGTGCTAATCACCTTCTACTGCTATCACCGAGCCGACAGGGAAGCCGCATCTAGTATGGGCTATTACCTCTGGCGCCACCTGCCAACCTTAATTTTCATCACCGTGCCAATAATCGCGCATTGGTATAGCGGCGACACCCAGTGGGCACTGGAAGACATTATTCACGCCGTTCAGATAGGCTGCAGCTTCCCACTGCCCATTATATGTTTACTCTACGTTGAGCGCGTCTTAAAAAACGCCCAGCAATAAGCCATAACGGCCTGCGGACTTACGTTCCGTCGGCCTGCTTGAAAGGCAGCATTCCGCTAGCTTGACGAAGATAATCACCAATATGGAGATGCTCTTCGTCTAAAAACCGCTGCACAGCGGCTGAAAAATCAGCGTCGGCTAGCCAGTGGTTTGAATAGGTTAAAATTGGCGTAAAACCGCGCTGAATTTTGTGTTCTCCCTGCGCGCCAGGATCAAAATGCGACAGGCCTTCTCGCAGACAGTACTCGATGCCCTGATAATAACAGGCCTCAAAGTGCAGGAATTCATACTCGCGAATACAGCCCCAATAGCGGCCATAAAGAGTATGTTGATCGCGAAAGTTGAGTGCCACCGCCACCGGTTCATCACCGTGGCTAGCAAGCACCATTACCAATTGCTCTGGCATCGTTGCCGCTAGCTCGGTAAAGAAAGTCTCTGGCAAATACCCGCCGTGACCACTGCGCTTGGCGTAAGTGAGCTGGTAACAGTGAAAGAAGAAGCGCCACTGCTCAGCACTCACTTCAGCCCCAGGCAATACCTGCAGGCTCAAGCCCTGTTCAAGCACCACGCGGCGCTCTTTTCGCAAACCCTTGCGCTTACGCGAGCTAAACGCCGCCAAGAAGCCGTCGAAATCGCCATAATTGCGGTCATACCAGTGATACTGCGGTCCAATACGCTGCATCAAACCTTCTTGCGACCATGTGCTCGCCACTTCTGCCCGCGAGAATAAAATATGCACGGATGACACGCCAAGCTCCTTAGCATGCGCCGGCAGCGCCTTTGCCAATATAGCCATAATGCTGCTGCGTTCACTCTCATCCACTAAGCAGAGCCGTGGCCCGGTCGCCGGTGTAAACGGAATAGCGGATAATAATTTGGGGTAATACGAGCGCCCATGACGCTGGTAGGCATCTGCCCATGACCAATCAAAAACATACTCGCCATAACTGTGAGTCTTGATATAAAAGGGCATAACGCCAACAAGCTGCTCATTTCGGCGAATAACAAGATGATGCGGCTGCCAACCTCGGTCTTCAGAGACCGCACCACTTGCTTCAAGTGCGTGTAAAAAATCGTAGCGGGTGAAGGGGTAATCACAGCCAGCAGCGCTATTCCAAGTCTCAGCGCCGATATCGGCAATACTATCAACAAACTCTAATTCAAGATCAAACACAGTTCATGCTCCTGTCAAAAAATGGAGCACAATGCCCGCGAAAATAACGATACCCACCCAGTTATTATTTAAAAACGCCTGAAAACATTTATCAGTTTGACGATAGCGGATCAGCTGCTGCTGATAGATAAACAGACCACTGGCAGCAATCACACCCGCATAGTAAATAAAGCTCATATCAAAGCGCGGCCCGGCCATCAACAGGATTACGACAACGCAAACCTGCAGCATCGTCGTGATTACCTTGTCGTCATCACCAAACAAGATCGCGGTAGATTTCACCCCTATCTTCTCATCATCTTCACGATCTACCATGGCGTAAAAGGTGTCATAGCTCACCGTCCAAATTAAAACGCCGATATACAAAAGCCAAGCTGCCGGCGGGGGAAGTTCGCCGGTTTGGGCGGTAAATGCCATAGGAATACCCCAGGCAAAGGCCGCGCCCAAAACCAGCTGAGGCAAGTGGGTATAGCGCTTCATAAAGGGATAAGTGGCCGCCAAGGCGACGGCGACAAACGCAAACCCAACCGTCAGCCAATTGGTGAACAATACCAAAATAAATGCCAGCGCACACAAGACCGCAAACAGCAACAAGGCTTCTTTCTCTGTGACCGCGCCAGTGGCAAAGGGCCGGTCTTTAGTGCGGCTAACATGGGCATCAATTTTTCGATCCGCATAATCATTGATGACACAGCCGGCAGAACGCATCAAAAATGTTCCCGCCACAAAAATTATCAGTAAATACCACGCTGGGAATCCATCTGCCGCAAGCCATAGAGCCCAAAGCGTAGGCCACAACACCAGATACGTACCAATCGGCCGATCTAGCCGCATTAGGGCGCGATACTGAGGAGTTTGCTTTTTAAGTTGGTGGAGTAATGCGTTCATAAGCTGACCATTGGGATCTTCTAAAAAAAGTATATCAGCACGACCAAGCCGGGTGAAAAGTTACCAGGGACAAAAAGCCGGTAAAAATATCTCGCTTACCATAATAGGATGACCACTAAGTAAAAACCGCGACCGCCGGCCCCACAGATCGTCACTGTGCGGCGCCAGCACTGACCCATCCAACGCAGCGGCGGGCACCTTGCATATTTCATAGCGGTCGCGGGACATATGGGGATCAGTAAACAACAGATGTCCAAGGGGACGGCTGTCTAAAGTCCGCAAGCGATCTAAGCGCCCAACCAGCGAGGTGGCGGGTAAAACGCTACGAGCGTAGACCCAAGGCTGATGGTTGCAATGTAAACGCACCTCCCTTACCAAACCCCAGTGGCGATCGCCCATACCCAGTAAGCGGCGCTCTGATAAACGCGGAATCTGCCAGCGCTGAGCGAGCACTTCAACATGAAAATGCCCATGGGACAGGCGCCGTAAATGCGCCGTTAAAGACCCAGTGTCTAGCAGCCAACGGGCGTCTGCAGCCGGCAAGGCAGAACGAGGAAATTTCTGACAATCGAGCCACTTAGGCTCATGCGACTGGAATCGTGGTGTTTGAAAAGCGTACAATACTCGGCTTCCAGTGTTGGAGGTCACTGAACATAGGTGTTGCCACACAATAAACGCACAGCAATCAAAACTAAAGTGTGGCGGCAGAATGCGTGAATCACCTGCGAGTTGCAAGCATCGATATAGGCCAAACAGGCGATAATATCTAACTAAAAATTACACTAAGCTTTCAGTAAAGAATGACGTGGCTTATGAGGAATTAGATTAATGAGTAAGTGGGAATGTATTGTTTGTGGCTGGGTTTACGACGAAAAAGTCGGCGACCCTGACTCTGGTATTGCGGCTGGAACTCGCTGGGAAGACATCCCTGACGACTGGCTTTGCCCCGATTGTGGTGTGGGCAAAGAAGATTTTGAGATGATTGAAAAATCCGAAGAAAGCGATCTTCCCCACCATGAAGAACCCGCATCCGCAAGCAACGAGGCAGCTATCGTTGTAATTGGTACTGGTTTGGCCGGCTATGGTTTGGTTCGCGAGC